>JAOUHU010000076.1 GCA_029884455.1 Gammaproteobacteria bacterium
CAGGAAGTCAAAACCACCTGGCACCCGATCGGCAAATAGAAAAGGGGTCAGAGCCCTTTTTTTCCCACATGGATATAGCTGGTCCATATATGGGATCAAAAGGGCTCTGACCCCTTTAGCTTTGGAGGTACATCGCCGGCAGGATGAACGACAGGGCCAGCCACATGATTATTTGCAGCGGCAGGCCGGCACGGAAGAAGTCGGAAAACTGGTAGCCACCTGCGCTCATGACCAGCAGATTGGTTTGATAGCCAATAGGCGTCATGTAACTCATGTTAGCGCCGAACATTACAGCCAGCACAAAGGGCAGGGCCGGCACGCCGAGTTCGGCCGCGATACTTATGGCGATCGGGGTGCCAATAACCGCCACGGCGTTGTTGGAAACAACTTCCGTCAGTAGTGCCGTGATCAACAGCAAGCCGCTGAGGACGACGGGCGGCGGCAGATCCCTGACCAGGTTAACGAACGCGTGCGCAACATAGTCGGCAGCGCCGGTCGCCCCAAGGGCGCTGCCGAGAGCGAGGCTGGTCACAATGATCAGCACCAGGCGCGAATCAATGGCGCCCCAGGCTTCGCTCCAGCTGATACAACGCGCCGCAAGCATCACGCCGACACCCAGCATGGCACCGGCCACAAGCGGCAGCATGCCGAGCGCCGCGGCAACAACCACGCTGATCATCACGACGGTCGCCAGGGTCGCTTTCTGCGTTCTTGGTACGTCGATGGAGCGCGCCAGGATGAGCAGATTTGGCGACTCGATCAGTTGCTGAATTATCTGTCGCGGCCCCTGCATCAACAGTACGTCGCCGGTCTGCAGCAGGGGATCGCTGGAGCGGTCGAGCGGCGTGAGCCGGCCCTGTCCGGGGCGCAACCAGCCAATCGGATATAACCCTCTCAGCACACCTTGCGTTGCCTGGGCCAGCCGCTTGCCATCAAGATTCGAGTCGTGTGTTACAACGACTTCAACCAGTCGCTCGTCCGGGGCACGGTCAGTATTACCTTGTTCAACTCTCGTGCCGAACGCTGCTTGCGCTCTGTGAATCGCCTCCGGCGCAGCTTTAATATGCAGCGTATCGCCCGCCTGCAGCGTCAATGTCGGCAGTCGTACCAGTTCTCGTGACATGCTGCGTTCAACCCGGGTGACGCGGATATCGTCGCCCAATTGACGCATGACACTGGCCAGGGTTTCGCCGCCGAACGCGCTGTTCTTGTCTATCAGGATCGTCGCATCGAACACGCGGTGCGACGTTCCGGCGAGCAACGAAGGTCGTTCCGGGAGCAGGCGCGGAGCGAGCAACCACAGGTAGATAATGCCCATCGCAGCAGCGGCGGCGGCGGGCAGAAAGAAGTCGAACATCTGCAGTCGTTGCATGCCGTAGTCTTCGGCAATCGAAACCACAAGCAGGTTGGTCGATGTGCCGATGGTTGTGCACATGCCGCCGAGGATGGTCGCAAAGCCAACCGGCATGAGCATCTTTGACGGCGAAATGCCGGTCTGGTGCGCAACACCGACGAGTATTGGCAACATCATGACGACAATCGGCGTGTTGTTGGCGAACAAGCTGATAAAGGCGACCAGGGTCAGCGTCGCGAGCAGCGCCAGGAAGCGGTTGGCCAGCCAGGCTCGAACCAGTAACACCCCGACGGGGCGGAGCGCACCGCTGATTTCAACGCCTTTCACAAGTACCAGCAACAGGCAGATGGTGATCAGTGCTTCATTGCCAAAGCCTTGCAGAAACTTCGCGCCGCGAAATGGCACCGCTCCGGGCACCGGGAACATCTCCAGGGAAACGACCAGGATCGTCAGCACCGCCGCACAGGAATATTCCAGCGGAATGCGCTCGCGGGAAAACAGGAACAGGGCACCCAGCGTCAGCAGGATGACCCAAAGTGCATGCGGTTGCAGCGACATAAGACCTTGTGCCTGCCCGTCAGGTGTAGTCGTCGAGCAGTCCCGGCTCGATGCGTGCGCCGAGCTGCTGGATAACACGCGATGCACAGAAGGTGCCGAGCCGCGCGCACTCGGCCAGTGACCAGCGTTCGATCCAGCCAAACAGGAACCCGGCCGAGTACGCATCGCCTGCGCCGGTCGAGTCAACCAGCTTTTCGATACGATCGGCCGGCTGGCTTACGATCTGGTCGCCATGCACGACTACCGAACCCAGCTCGGAGCGCGTGATCGCAAACAGATTGTCGTAAACACCGATCGCATCCAGCGTATCGTCGAACGAATCCGTCTGCAGCAGCTTGCGGACCTCCTGCTCGTTAGCCAATACGATGTCGACGCCATGCCTGAGCACATTCTCAAATGCATCGCGGTGGCGTTCGACACAAAAAGAATCCGACAGGGACAATGCGATCGCAGCGCCGCTCGCGCGTCCCAGTTCAATGGCCTTCTGCGTCAGTACCGCTCCCTCGGGCAGGTCCCATACGTAGCCTTCGAGCAGGATGGCCCGCGGTGTGCCGACGGTTTCGGCACTAATGTCCCTGGCCGACAACTCGGTACAGGCGCCGAGATAAGTGTTCATGGTGCGTTGGCCATCGGGTGTAATCAGCACATGACTGCGCGCGGTTGACGCGCCATCCTGAGCCGGCGCCAGGCGTATATCGACACCCAGCGAACGCATATCGTGATTAAAGATTTCGCCGAACTGATCGGCTTTGACGCGTCCGATGTAGGCGGCGGATCCACCGAGATTGGCAAACCCGGCAATTGAATTCGCGACCGAGCCGCCGGACATTTCGGTGGCAGGACCCATCATTGCGTAAATTTCGCTTGCGCGACGTTCGTCGATCAACGTCATCGAGCCCGGTGCAACCTGCAGCTTTTCGATGGTTTCGTGATCCACGTGTGCGAGGATATCGACGATTGCATTGCTGATGCCGAGCAGTTGCGTAGCGTTGGTCATGGCCTGGGCTTCGGTGCAAAAACGCCGCTTAGCCTAGCATCGAAACACAAAGGCCGCTTATGATTCGCTGTCACAGTGCTGTGGCTGTATGTTGTTGGCCCGAAGGAGTCCAAACCGATGCGAAAATCTGCTGGTCTGCTGATTCCCCTGGCTCTGATTGTCGCGTATTACGTCTTGCTGGTCGCGGTTGTAGCCGGCCTGCTGTGGCGGTTTCCATTTCTGCTCAAGTACGTCCCGGTTGGCGGCATCGATAAACTACCCGGAACCGGCGAGAGCTTTGAGCCGGTGTATTCGACCATCACGGAACGCGTGTTTTCGCCGACGGCACCGATGCGCCTGCTGTTTTCGAGCATCGGCGCGGTACTGCTGGCCGTGCCGGTATCGTGGGTCTATTTCATCTCCAGCCGGGCTCGCACGATTGACCAGTCGTTCCTGCAGACAATAATGATTCTGCCGGTTGTGGTCGCTGGCATTTCCCTGATCGTTGCCAACAGTGTTGCGCTGGCGTTCAGCCTCGCCGGCGTTGTTGCCGCGGTGCGTTTTCGATTCACGCTGCGACAGCCGTCCGATGCCATGTACATATTTGTCGCTATCGCCATCGGTCTCGGCTCCGGAATCGGCGCGTTGGGCGTCGCTACCGTGATCTCGTTCGCATTCGTCGTTACTACCCTGGTCATCTGGAAACTGGAGTACGGCAAAGTGCTGTCAGGCCCGTTCCTCACGATGCTTACGCGGCGGGATGCGGGCGAGGACGATTACAATTAGACCGCGCAGCTTACTCGTCGTGCACGGCAGCGGCTTCAAACCGCCTGCCGACAAACTGCAAGACATGGTTGCAGCAGCATTGCGCGCCGGTATCGAGCGCGATTATCCGGAGCAGCTGCACAGTTACGACGAGATGGCAGTGCGGCTGGCTTACTACGGTGACCTGAATAACGCCTTGCTGGGCGAACCAGGGCGAGCATACGATGAGCAAATCGATCTCGCGGATCGCCTGAACGCGCTGCAGAATCTGCGTAGCCTGGATGCGCGCAAGCGCTTCGGCATCCGGCAGTACGATTGCCTGCCTGGCAAAACCGCTGTGCCGGAGTTCCTCGCCAGCATCATCACACCGCTTTGCGGAGTATTGCGCATGACCGGGTTGCTGCTCCGACGGATTGTGCCGGACTTTGCCGAGTACATCGATGGCAATTCGGATTACGCCGAAAAGGTTCGCGAACGCGTACGCAATGCACTGTGCGCGCTGCTGGATCGCGGCGATCGCGTGATGCTGGTATCGCACGGTACCGGTTGTGTGGTCAGCTACGACATTCTCTGGCAGCTGTCACACGAACCGCGTTTCGCGGCCAAATATGCGGACGCGAAAGTTGACAACTGGGTGACACTCGGCGCGCCGCTGGGCGACCGCAGCATTCGCCGCTACCTGCTGGGAAACAAGGGTGAGCCGGTGACATTTCCAAAAAATGTAATCGCCTGGCACAACGTGGCCGCCGAAGACGATTACATTTGCTGTGACAATACGCTCGCGGACGATTTCAGGCATATGTTGCAACAGCGCGTGGTCAGCGCCGTTCAGGACTATCGCATTTACAACCTGGCAGTCCGCTATGGCAGGTCAAATCCGCACAGTTCCGTGGGCTACTTCATCCATCCGCGCATGAGCAAAATTATAGTCGACTGGGTGCAATCCCCGGTGCTCGAAACCGACCCTACATACATTCTTTAGCCAGCTGCTCGGCGGCACGCGCACTATCAATTTTTTTGTAGAAACTGCTTATGTACGCGTCAAGTGACCTGCGCGTACCTTTGTCCAGTTCGGCCTGATCCGCGATGACTGATTCAATCGCGGTGCGTCGATCAAGAAACAACTGCAGCGTTGCCGGCAAGCGATCGTTGTTTGCGCAGCGGCCACGATAAATGCGCTGCCGGGTGCTTATCTGCCCAAGCCTTTCGTTGGGCGCGTGGTACTCGGCGTCGACCATCCCGGACAAATCGAAGTCGTAAGGTATGGCACGGTAAACGCCCTGCGGATCGCTGAACAAGGCGTGGTTGTGACAGCAGTCTTCGCCCTCGGCACCGCGGATGGGTGAAAAATCAAGGTTGCCGATCAGGTATTGGAACACCGAGGTCAGGTTGGTGTACTCGGGCTGCAAGCTTCCGAGCGCAATCGACGGGACCTTCAGTTGTTCCAGCTCGAGGCGCCTCGCCAGCCGTTCGTCGTCTTCTATGAAGAACGCATAACTTGTCGCATCGGCGCCGCCATCGGTCGATACGTAGCTGATGCGCAGCAGGCGCACCCGGTAGCTGAAGTCCGTCAACATATTGAAAATCCGGTAAGCGAGATACTCCCTGAGTACCCCCTGCTGGTAGCGGGCCGAGCCACCATTGCAGTGCGTTACCAGCTTGAGCTTGTCCTGACCGGCAAACAATGTACCTTCGAGCTGCGACTTGCGGAAATTGATGCGCAAGGGCGCGAACCGGCAGATTGACTTCTGGCGGCGAAAATTACCGCGCGTGCGCACGCCAACGTCAAACTCGGCTTGCTGGCCATGGTCCGCAAGCAGCGTGAGTACGCCGTCAAGTTCGTCAAGCTCGGAACGTTCCCGCATGAGTTGCGCGAAGGGCGCAGCGATAGTCAGCTGAAGCATGCTGTCAGTGCCAAACAGCGGATCCGGCTCGACCGCGGAGCTTGCGGCGCATGCCCACAGGAGCAGTAAAACAGTCGCGAACCGGTAGAAATAATTTTTATATATCATATGGTTACTGGCCCCCGGGAGCTCGCGGTTGCAGCCCGACTGTAACATAGGGCAATGTCTGCACAGCATCCGGACAGTGCTGCGGGCTCGCGCCAATATGCCAAAATTACCAGGAAAATTCCCAACCTTGCTGATTGCGCTGCTGCTGTTAACGCAGCCAGTGACGGCACAGCAATGGCAGTTCGATAACGTCGAACGCGTGGTTGCCATTAGCGACATTCATGGTGCGTACGAGGCCATGGTGCAGACGCTGCAGAGTGCGGCGGTGATAGACGACACACTGAACTGGTCGGGAGGGCGCACGCACCTCGTGATTGTCGGTGACATCGTGGATCGAGGACCCGCGTCGCGGCAGGCGATGGAGCTGCTGATGCGTCTCGAGGGCGAGGCCGGCAGCGCCGGTGGCAAGTTGCATGTGCTGATCGGCAATCACGAAGCGATGAACCTGAGTGGCGACCTGCGTTACGTGTCCGAGGCGGAGTACGCCGCATTTGCCGCCGATGAGTCTGCTGAGGAGCGCGAGCGCGGCTTCGAACTGTACCGCGCGAAGCGCGCGCCGGCCGAGGCCCCGGAACAGCAAGTACGCGATGCTTTTGTCGAGAGGTTTCCGCCCGGATATTTTGCACACCGCCGCGCGTTTTCTGCCGACGGACGGTACGGGAAGTGGCTGCTGGCAAAGCCTGCCATCATCGTTATTGATAAAACGGCGTTCGTGCATGGTGGCTTGTCGCCCATGGTTATCGAGCGAGGCCTGCAGGGCATCAATGCATCGTTGATCGACGATCTCGGCATTTACCTGCGCGCAATCCAGCGCCTGGTTGCGGCAGAGATCCTGCTGGCCACGGACGCGGAGCAGGATTACGCGCGACTCCTCGCGGCGGCTCCGCCTGCCACACAGGCTGATGCCGAGGTTGCAGCCGCTGTCGCCGATGTATTGCGGCTCGCCGACTCGCCCCTGCAGGCGCCGGACGGACCGCTCTGGTATCGGCAGAACGTCTATTGCAGCAAGCTCATCGAGGCCGATCGGCTCGACCAGGCGCTGGCGGCAATCGGTGCAACGCGCGTGGTCATCGGGCATACGCCGACGATTGGGCGGCGCATTCTTGAGCGCTTCGGTGGCCGCGTCTACGAGATTGATACGGGCATGCTGGCGGATTACTACAGAGGCAGTGGCAATGCATTGCTTTTCGAGGGCGGGCAGGTCTATGCAGTCGGGCAGGCCAGCACGGAACGCGTTGCGCCGGCCGCTCACCCGCGGCAGGTTGGCGATCGGCCGGATGCACCGCTGTCGGTCGAGGAGCTCGAGACACTGTTGCAGGCTGGTGAAATCATGGCGAACAGCACGGACCAGGCAGGTCGCGTCGTGGTCAGCGTGCGTTATGGGTCGAATAGCGTTAACGCCGAGTTCATAAAGCGTGTTCGCGCCGGCGTGTATCCGGACGTCGCCGCGTATCGACTCGATCGCCTGCTACAGCTCGACATGGTGCCGGTCACGGTGCCGCGCACAATGGCCGGGAGCGAAGGGACGTTACAGTTCTTGCCGCCCGGATGGATCGATGAACAGCGTCGCCAGGCGGACCAGTCTGGAGGAGCTGCCGACTGCGCGTTACCGGATCAATGGCAGGCGATGATGATCTTTGACATCTTGTTGGGTAATGAATTGCGCACGGTGAAGGATATTCGCTATGACGCCAGCAGTTTTCAGTTAATGCTTGTCGGTCATGCGCGCGCATTTACGAGTTCCGGCTCCAGGCCGGCGCGTTACAAAGATGTGCCGTTGACAGTAGGCCCGGCCTGGAAGGCCGCGCTGGCTGCACTCAGCGACGAGGTGCTGCAGGAAAACCTTGGCGACGTGCTCGACAAGCGGCGCTTGCAAGCCTTACGGCAACGCCGCGACCTGCTGCTCAGCGAATAGCAGCCATGCATTCAATCTCGACCCTGGCGTCAAGCCCGAGGCCGCTGTTGCCGACAGCGCTGCGCGCGGGTTTGTTCGGGAAATAAGTCATATACACCTCATTCATCGCGGCCCACTCTGCGATATCGGCGAGGAACACGGTGCACTTCACCACATTCTCCATCGAGGAGCCGAACATCTTGAGCGATGCCGAAATGTTCTCCAGTGTCTGCCGGGTTTCCGCCTGGATGCCGCCTTCTGCGAGCGCACTGGTGCCCGGAACCGTGCCGAGGGCGCCGGACAGGTACAGCATATTGTCGACACGCACCGCGGTTGAATAAGGCCTCGTCGAAGTATCGGTACCGGGCGGGTTGAGCCATTCAACCTGCAATTCAGGTGCAGCGCGCTCGCAGCCCAGCATCGGCAGCGCGCAAAGCAAAATCAGCATGCGTTTCATGGTCAAGTCTCCTGCGTTAGATATTGCCGGCCGCAGCGGCGGCCTTGATCTGGTCGGCGGCGCGGAACGCAAGCGCCATGATGGTCATGGTCGGCTGGCCGCGGCCCGAGGTCACGAAACTGCTGCCGTCGCATATGAACAGGTTCGGTACATCGTGGCTGCGATGATTGCGATCCACGACCGATGTCGCCGCATCATCGCCCATGCGGCAGGTGCCGAGCAGGTGTTCGCCGCCCGTGGTCGGCTCGACCGGAAAGCGCCACGACTTGACGGCGCCGGCGGCGTCAAATAATTCCATGGCGCGGTCCTGCAGAAATGCCGCCACGGCGAGGTCATCAGGGTGGTCGTAATAGGTTTCGCGAATGGCTGGTCGTCCCCAGGCATCCTTGCTCACCGGATCCAGCGTAATGTTGTTACTGTCGAGCGCGAGCGAGGTGGTTGAGCCGACGATCGCCATCTGCCGTGTGAAGTTGTGTGCGATCGCCTCTTTCCACTGCGCGCCCCAGGACGGCACGTCCGGCGGCATCGCAATCTGCGCGTGCAATATGGGTGTGGCCGAAAAAAGTGGCCGTGCATCGATACCGCCACCGCCATAAAAGCCGCGCTTTTCGTCAGTTGCATAGAAATCATGAATGATGCGCGTCACCTGCACACCTTTGTAGTCGTTCAGCGGCTGCTCGAATACGCCCATGCCGCCGGCATGCGCGTTGTGCATCAGGTTGCGGCCCACGAAGCCGCTGGAGTTAGCCAGTCCGTCCGGATGTTGCGGGCTCGCGGACATCAATAGCAGCCGCGCCGACTCCGCACCGTTCGCCGACAACACGACGGCTTTCGCCATTTGTGCCTGCTCTTTGCCATCCTTGTCCAGGTAAACGACCTGGGTAGCCCGGCCGGCTGCGTCCGTGTCGATGCGAATAACGACCGACTCCGGGCGAATCTCGCAATGGCCGCTGGCCTCGGCGAGCGGGATCATGGCTGCCAGCGTGGACGATTTGGCGCCGACTTCGCAGCCAAAGTACATGCAGTAACCACAACTGATACAACCGGCACGGCCATTGAGCGGCTGCGACAGAATGGCCAGCGGTTCGACCTGCGGGTGCAGGCCGAGCGCACGGCCAGCTCGTTCCAGCAAGACGCCCGATGACTTGATCGGCATCGGCGGCATCGGGAACGGCTTCGAGCGCGGCGCGTCGAATGGCCCAGGCGCTCCGGAAACGCCGATTTCCCAGTCGACCTTGGTGTAATAGGGCTCGAGATCTGCATAACTGATCGGCCAGTCGGCAAAATTGGTGCCGGCAATCGGTCCCAGCAGGCTGCGCTCCTTGAAATCGAGCTCGCGAAAGCGCCAGAAATTCGCCGTGAAATGCACGCTGCTGCCGCCGACGCCGCGCGCATAACGTACCGGCGAGCGCGCCGGCATGACCGCGGTTTCGTGCTCATGCTGGCGGAAAGTCTGTGCATGCACATCCTGACCGCCGCCGCGCAATTCTTCGCGGACCACGACTGACAGTTCGTCGTGACTGAAGTCCGCGGCGCGGCGATACGGGCCCTGTTCGAGCACTACGACATCGAAGCCGGCGGTGGACAATTCCTTGGCCAGGATGCCGCCGGCCGATCCGGAACCGATGATGACGAAGTCGACCGCGTCGCGCGTCGCGAACTGCACACTATTCGCCATCTGCGCTCTCCTGCGCGTACGCGGCATCGTAATAGCCGAACGGGTAGGTCCAGCCGCCATGATGGCCCTGGAACCCGATCAGGTCCCAGCCGACATGGTCCTGGTTACCGCCGTAGCTGTTCATCGCAAAAAAACCAAAGATGGTCATGTCGCGGACGAGCCTGAAAAATTCGCCGGCCTCGCGCTCACGCAAGAATTTGTCCTGCTGGTCTGCGCTGAGTTCGTCGAAGCGCCCCGTGTGGCCGGTGTCAAGGAGTGCGGCCCTGAACTCGGCGAGCCCGTCACGAGCCGCAGCGAGGTCGTCCTGCATCGCGCCGGCGAAGGCATTATCGAAAAAATGAATGACACCGGCTTCGGTCGCGCCCGGCGTGTCCGTGGTCGGGATAATACGTGCCGCAATCGCGGCGAAATCGGCCGCTTCAGCAGCACTCAGGACAAGAAATTCGCGCGCATCCTCCCTGGCCGAGCAGGCCGCCTGGGTAATCGCGGCTAACGCAGGTGCGCCGAGGCGCAATAGCGCGGTTGCAGAGAATGCAGTCGTGCCCTGCAGGAAATTCCGTCTTGACAGGTTGCCATTGCGCAGCATCTCTTTCACCCGGCTATTTTTATGGTCGCAAAGCTAGCACAGGCAAGGCTTAATTGCGTAATGTCGACGTATAATGAGCCGGCGCCGAGCGGTAGGTCC
>JAOUHU010000077.1 GCA_029884455.1 Gammaproteobacteria bacterium
AGTTCTTCGGCGACGGCCTGGCCCACCTGCCACTGGCCGATCGGGCAACACTCGGTAACATGTCACCCGAATTTGGCTCGACCTGCGCGATTTTCCCGATCGACGGTGAAACGCTGCGCTACCTGGAGCTGTCCGGACGCGACGCCAGCCACATCAAGCTGATCGAGGCCTATGCCAGGGAGCAGGGCCTGTGGCGTCATGACGGTCAAGCGGACGCCCTGTACAGCGACACATTGCATCTCGACCTGTCGACGGTCGAGCCGAGCATAGCCGGACCAAAACGCCCGCAGGATCGCATCAGCCTCAGTGTTGCCGACAGCACTTTCCGCAAACACCTCGCAACCGCGGTCGCCAATCGCAGCGCTGGCGGTACCGCGGTCGCAAAACTCGAAACCGGTGATGTGACGTTGCGGGACGGCGCGGTGTTGATTGCAGCAATCACCAGCTGCACCAATACCTCCAACCCGGCCGTGATGGTCGCAGCAGGCTTGCTGGCGCGCAATGCCAGGGCGAAAGGCCTGAAATCCAAGCCCTGGGTGAAGACCAGTCTCGCGCCGGGGTCCAAGGTCGTTACCGACTACCTGAAAAAAGCGGAACTGCTCGATGACCTCGACGCGCTCGGTTTCTACACGGTCGGATACGGCTGCACTACCTGCATCGGCAATTCGGGGCCGCTGAAACCGGCCATCGCGGCGGCGATACAACAAGGCAAGATCATCGGCAGCAGCGTGCTCTCCGGTAATCGCAATTTCGAGGGCCGCATCCACCCGCTGGTGCAAATGAACTTCCTTGCCTCGCCGCCGCTGGTGGTTGCCTATGCGCTGGCGGGCAATATGGACGTCAACCTGTTTGACGATCCCCTTGGCAACGGCCCCGATGGCAAACCGGTCTACATGAAGGACATCTGGCCAAGTCAGGCCGAAATTCAGCAAGTGATGCTCGCAAACATCGATTCGAAAATGTTCAAGTCAAGTTATGAAAGTGTTTTTGCGGGTGACAAAAACTGGAACTCGATCAGCTCGCCAGAGGGCGAAATCTATACCTGGGATGAAAATTCAACCTACGTCAAGAATCCGCCCTACTTCGAAGGCATGACGCTGCAAGCTGCGCCAGTGTCGGATATCCGTGGTGCACGTGTGCTGGCCCTGCTCGGCGACTCGGTGACCACCGACCACATTTCGCCGGCCGGCGACATTGCGGCCGATGGCCCCGCAGCCGATTACCTGCGTTCAAAGGGTGTCGACCGACAGGATTTCAATTCCTTCGGCGCGCGGCGCGGTAATCATGAAGTCATGATGCGCGGCACGTTCGCGAATATTCGCCTGCGCAATCAGCTCGCACCAGGCACCGAAGGTGGCTGGACGCGGCATCAACCCAGCGGTGAGCAGATGTCAATTTTCGATGCCTCGCTGCGTTATCGCGCACAAGGTACACCGCTGATTGTTATAGCCGGCGCTGAATACGGCACCGGTTCGTCGCGTGACTGGGCTGCCAAAGGCACACTGCTGCTGGGCGTCAAGGCAGTGATTGCCAAAAGCTACGAGCGCATCCATCGTTCTAACCTGATTGGTATGGGGGTCCTGCCGTTGCAGTTTGCCGAGGGCGAAGATGCCGCCTCCCTCGGGCTCGATGGTACTGAGAGCTTCGACATTACGGGCCAGACTGATCCTGCCGCGCGCAAGGTGCGGGTGGCAGCCCGGCGCGACGACGGCAAGACGGTGAACTTTGAAGCCATTGTCCGCATCGATACTCCCAAGGAACGTGATTACTACGAGCACGGCGGCATCCTGCATTACGTGTTGCGACAGCTTGCCGCATAAGGCACTGCAATGAGCGAAGCTACTGCCGCAAGTATCCTGCGCCGGCCCCGCTGGCTGCGCATTGCAGGTATCGGCATTGCCGCGCTATTGCTTGTTCTCGCCGCGCTCGGTATTTACTGGTCGCGGATGCCCGATGTGTTCTGGGTTAACCAGGGCATCGAAAATGATCGCGTGCGGGTCGGTTATGCAACCGTCGATACGCTGACGCGGGTCGCGGCGACGCTGCTCGAGAAACCCGGCGGTTATCTGAATAACGACCGCCTGCCCCCCGGCGTGTGGCTGGACAATACGCCGAACTGGGAAATCGGCGTGTTGCAGCAAGTGCGCGACCTGGCGCGCGTAATTCGCAACGACTATAGCCGCAGCCAGTCGCAATCCCGTGAGGATGAAGATGTCAGCGAGGCGGAACAGGCATTCTTCATCGACAGCAATTCCTGGATTCTGCCCGCCAGTGAATCGGCCTACCGGGACGCGATCCGCGGATTTACCCGCTATCGCGACCGGCTCGGCGACGATGACGATACCCAGGCTCAATTTTACGCCCGCGCCGACAACCTGCGCGAGTGGCTGGCACAGGTCGAAAAGCGTCTTGGCAGCATGACGCGGCGGCTCGGCGACAGCGTCGCAACCAATCGTATTAACGAGAACCTGGCCGGTGATGCTGCGGCCGAGTCATCCAGTCCGCAGCCCGACAGTATTGATATCGCCACGTCCTGGTTCGATGTCGACGACGTATTTTTTGAAGCGCGAGGTACCGCCTGGGCGCTACTGCACTTTTTTCGTGCGGCCGAGCTGGATTTCGCCAGTGTGCTGGCGGACAAGAATGCCAGCGCCAGCGTGCGGCAAATCATACGCGAGCTGGAAGCCAGCCTGCAGCCGCTGGGCTCACCGGTGATCCTGAACGGTAGCGGCTTCGGATTCTTTGCCAACCATTCCCTGGTCATGGCAAATTACCTCGCGCGCGCCAATGCGGCTGTAATTAACTTGCGTGAACTATTGGATCAGGGGTAATAAACTAGTTTAGTAATATCTCTTAATCCATTGTTATAACTAATTAATTCCGACCCACACCGGCACCATTTCCCAGCTATTCGAGAGCGCCCGGTCGAGCCGCCGGTAGTCCGGCTCGAACTGCCCTACCAGTTTCCAGAAACGGCCTGAGTGGTTCATGTGGTGCGCGTGACAGAGCTCGTGAAGCATCAGGTAGCGAGCAATGCCCGGCTCGAGAAACAACAGGCAATAATTGATGCTGATCGTGCCGCTTGAAGAATGGCTGCCCCAACAGGTCCTTTGGCCACGTACCTGCATGCGCTTGTAAGGATTTTGCGTCGCTGTCGACAATGCCGCGAGCCGCGGCGCGAACTCCTGCCGGGCAACCGCCGCCAGCCAGCGCCGCAGTGCGGCCACGCACAGCCGGTCATCGTCAGTACGGCCACTCAGAAACACATTATTAGCATGGCAGCGGTAGCGTACAGATTTGCCAGCAGAAGGCCGCTCGTAACGGATGCTGAAGCGCTGCCCGATGGCCGCCAGTTCAACCGCGTCGGGCAATCGGAACGGCTGCGGCGGGTGCAGCACCGCAAACGATGCACGAGCCTGACTTATCCAGTCCTGGTGTTCGCGTACAAAAGCCTGTACGACTTCGGGGCGGGTCCGCCGCGGCACCACCACCTCGACTCGGCCGCGCGGGAAAACCTTGATCGAGAGGCGCCGCGCGCGACTGTTTTCCCGCACCGAAAAACCCGAACGATAGCCGGTTTCGTCGTCGTCGCAAAATAATGCCAGTTGTCGGGCCGCCAGTTCCACGGCCTTAGTCTACTGTGCTTCAGGGGTGCTCGCCGCTAAAACGAATCGCTTCGCCGATCGACATTTCGCCGCTCACGCTGCCGACTTCCGCCGTATCGCTGATGTAAAGTCTTACTTCCCGATGCAATTCAATCGTACCGTGTACGCGCGACCCTGGGCCAATGACGATCTCCGGCCGTCTCGAGGCTTGTTCATTCCAGCCCCAGCCGTGCGATTTTTCGACGATCAGGTCGCCCATCAACTCGCTGGCATCAGCCAGCTCGATATCGCCCGAAACGGTAGAGAGGTCGCCGCCAACCGTGCTCGCCCGCAGCAGGATACGGCCATTGACATTGCTGACGTCACGCGCAACCTTGCTGCCCCGGCCAACGCTTATTTCGCCATTCACTGCCTCGATCTCACCATCGACTGTGACATTTTCGGCAATATCGATCGCGCCGTTGATCGTGTTCAGGTCCCCGCTGCGTACCCCGGAATCAATGCGCAGTGAGCCATTCACGGTGGAAACGTCCTCAACCCGGGCATCGGCTTCGACCCGAATTCGGCCGTTCACAGTACTCAGGTCGCCGTTTACCTCGGCGCTGCGCCCGACCGAGATGCTACCGTTGACTGATGACTGCCCGGCCGAAACTTCGCTTTCCCCGATCTTGACGCTTTTATTGACGTTGCTGGCCTCTACCCGCGCTGCGACCGAAAGCAGCAACACGGCCAGCAGGGTCAGGGCCAGCGTGCTTTTCGCAATCAACTTGTTCATGGTTAGGTTGTCCCCTGGGATCGTTGTAATCTTTAGATACCGCCCGCCACGAAACGGTTGCAAACTCGATGCCTCTTTCACTGATTGATATCGGCGCTAATCTCACTCACGCCAGCTTCGCGGACGATCTTGCCGATGTGTTGCACCGTGCCGAAGCGGCTGGGGTCAGGCGCATGGTGGTTACCGGCAGCAGCGACCAGGGCAATATCGATGCCGCGGACCTTGCCGCCGACTGGCCGGATCGCCTGTATGCCACGGCGGGAGTGCATCCGCATCACGCTGCAGACTATACCGACGCCAGCGACGAGCTGATCCGATCGCTCGCGTTGCGCGACGCCGTCGTGGCTATCGGCGAATGCGGTCTCGACTACTACCGAAATTATTCGCCGCGCGCGGCGCAACTTGAAGCGTTTCGCTCGCAACTCGATATCGCCGCCGATACCGGCCTGCCGGTGTTCCTGCACCAACGTGACGCGCACGATGACTTTGTCGCGGTACTCGGCGCGGATTTGGGCAGGATCTCGCGTGCTGTTGCGCATTGCTTCACTGGCGAGGGCGAATCGTTGCGCGAATATCTCGATATGGGACTCTGGATCGGAATCACCGGCTGGATTTGCGATGAGCGCCGGGGTACGCATCTGCAGGACATCGTAGCGGAGATTCCGGACGACCGATTACTGATTGAAACCGATGCGCCCTATCTGCTGCCACGCACGCTCTTACCGAAACCCGCGTCGCGCCGCAATGAACCCGCATTCCTGACCGAGGTGTTGCGCGTCGTCGCCAGCGCACGCGGGCAGTCCGAACAGCATGTGGCCGAAATTACGTGTGCGAATGCGATGCGCTTTTTCGGCATTCCGGCTCAAGCGCCAACCACAGCAGATAGTCACAATAGGTAGTGGAACCGACGGCAAAATCTGCGGTACCAACGCGGCTGAAGCCGTTTTTCAGGTAGAAACTCAAGGCCCAGTCCGCGTCCTCCCAACAGGACAACCAGATTCCCTGCAGTTGCTGCCGCACCGCAATTTTCGACAGGAATTGAACCAGCCGTGCGCCGAGTCCGTGGCGCTGGTGGCTTGCCAAAACATAGAGCTGCTGCAACTCCAGAGCGTGCAAGGCACCCGCCGGGACCGGGCACGGGGCGATTCGATACTTGGCAAAGGCACCAGGCTGACCGTCGACGCTGGCCAGCACGTAGCTACTTTGCCGGGTCTCGATGCAGGCGCGTACGGCTTGCACGGAAAAAAACTCTTTTACATGCGCTTCGAGATCGTCTGGATCCGAATGTGCGGCGTAGGCATCGCGAAATGAACTGGTGCCAATATGCGCAAGCACCTCCGCCGCATCTGCGCCGACGTTCTGGATATCGACAATGGCACGCGGCATTACGCGAACTCTCAGGTATTGTTGCGGGTGACCAATTCCCTGACTTGCGCACCCAGTGCCGCCTTGCGAATCAGGTCCCAGTGCGGCTTAAAGGCCTCGATCTTGAATTTGACCGACGCTTTGTCCGCCTCGTGAAATTCGGCATGCAGATCATCAATACCGGCGACCAGCTCTGGCACGCCCTTTGTGAATTTGGCGCCGTCCAGAAATACCAGCCTACCGTGGACCGGCACCTGGCGGACAATCTGGCGCACCGCCGCGATGCGGTCATACAAACCGGGCTTCGGGTTGGCGAACGTAAAGCGATGTTTATCGCTGATCACGGTCCAGTTCTCCATCTTGTCACTACCGAAAACCGTGCCGGACACGTCCTTGACATCGATAATCAGCAAACCCTGCGAAGTCAGCAACAAATGATCGATCTGGATCTCACCGTCGTCGCCATTCGGAATCAACACGCCATCAATGCGATCGTAGCCAATATCGTCCAAGACACGCTGCAGATGGGTGCCACCCCGGCGGCGGCGATAGGCCCACCAGCCCAGCGCCAGAAGCAGCAGCGCAACACCGGCTAGGATCCAGTTGCCCGTCTCAGCCAGGAATAAATCGCTCACGCATCGCTTCCGTAAGTGCATCAAGAGAAGGACGGATCATAACCGATCGGCTCGGCCTGGACAGAATAGCCGCAAGTTCGGCTGGCAATCCGACGTGTGTTCCGATCAGTGGCTCCACCACAGTTTCAAACTTCGCCGGGTGCGCGGTCGCGACGATAATCCAGTCCGTAGAACTGCGCAAATCCGGACGCATGTGACGCCAGACATGGGTTGCCGTCGCCGTATGCGGACAGGTCGCAAATCCGAATTCGCTAAAATCGGTACGAATTGCGGCGCGAATATCGGCATCATCGACTGCATATACGTCGATTTGCCGTCGCAGCGCCGCTGCATCACCGAGCAAGCCGCGCAAGCGTTCCATATTGCTCGGATCTCCCACATCCATCGCCGTTGCCAGAGTCTGTATACTGGCGCGCGGTCGCCACTCAAGCGACTCAAGGTAATCCGGAATTGTCCGGTTTGCATTGGTTGCCAGTACGATCGCAGCAATTGGCAATCCCATAGCGCGCGTCATAACGCAGGCATGCGCGTTACCCAGGTTGCCAGTCGGTATTACGAAGCCGGGCTTCCTGCCGGTACTTCGGTAATGTTTCAGACTGGCGTACGCGTAATAAGTGGTTTGCGGCAACAGGCGGCCGATGTTGATGCTGTTGGCGGAACTGAAGTGAAATTGTGACGCAAGGGGAACGTTCGCCATCGCCTGTTTGACCAGTTTCTGGCAGTCGTCGAACGAACCTTTGACGGAGACCGAAAGTACGTTGTCGCTCCAGCAGGTGAGTTGCTGCGCTTGCCGCTCGGATACCCTGCCTTCAGGAAACAGCACCACAACGCGCATGCCGATGCGCTGATCAAAGGCAGCAGCAACCGCACCCCCGGTGTCGCCAGAGGTGGCGACCAGGATCGTCAACGGCTGCGCCGGATCTCCCTGCAGCCGGCTCAGGCAGGCAGCAAGGAAGCCGGCCCCGACATCCTTAAACGCCGCCGTCGGTCCATGGTAGAGCTCGAGAATTTCGGCATTATCGCATTTGCCCGGCAAGGGCGTGAGCGGTATCGGAAAGCGAAATGTCTCAGCAAGTATGGCAGGCAGCTCAGCGAGCAGCGCCGAGCCCTGAAAAAAAGGCGTCAGCAACACGCGCGCCACATCTGTAAGCGTGTTAGCGCCGGCAAAGTCTCTTACGTCGAACTGCGGTAGTTCGACCGGCACATACAATCCGCCATCTGCGGCTAGCCCGTTCACCAAAGCCTGATCCAGACTCGCCTGCTCCGTGCTGCGAGTGCTCTGAAACTGCATGCTCATTCCAGGATGTGTGCGCCGGGTGCTGCCATCGAGCTTACGTAGGACTGGCAGTCTATGCCAAAGCCACGGCACGCCTGCTGCATCGCCATGGCAACTCTCGCGGCAATCTTGCTTTCGCACAATGCGAACAGGCTTGGCCCGCTTCCTGAAAGGCTAAAACCCAGCGCCCCGCTCCTTTCGGCAGCTTCCTTTACGGCGTCGAAACACGCCACCGCAGACGAACGCTGTGGCTCGATGATGACGTCTTTCAGTGTCTTGCCAATCAATTCAATGTCGCTCGAAGCGCACGCCGCAATAAATCCGCCAAAATATGCTTGCTGGCTGAGCCATTGCTCCATCGAATAGGCTTTCGCAAGTTTGCGCCGGGCTTGTGCCGTATTTACCTGCAACTCCGGGTGAATCAGCACCGCACTGACCCCTTGCGGAACCGGCAGCCGGACCACTTCCGGCAATAATACCGGCGGGCAAAAAATCATGCCGCCGAGCAGGCTCGGCGCGACATTATCGGCATGCAAACTGCCACTCGCGTACTTCTCACCCGCAAGCGCGTACGACAACAGCGCCTCGGCTGGCAACGGCGTGCCTAGCAACGCATTGACCGCGACCGTTGCGGCTACTGCCGATGCGGCTGAACTGCCCATGCCGGACTGCAATGGCACACCTTTGTAGACGCTGATCTCGACGCCACCGCCGTCACCATAATCGTTCCAGAGCGCTTTCGCGGCGATTGAGGCCGTATTGTGATTCGAATCCGTCGACAGGTACGGGTGTGGCTTGCCGTCGAGGCCAAAAACGCTGCGGATGGTTATACCCGGCACCTCGGTGCGGCAGGCGCTGACGCGGTCACCAACACCCTCAAGTGCCAGTCCCAACATATCGAATCCGACCGCGAGGTTGCCGATCGAGGCCGGCGCAAAAGCTGTCACCTGTTCCGACATCTCAAACACCCACGCTGAGAAATTTGGCAAGTCTTAGCAGCTCGCTGAACACGCCGCCAGCAGTGACATCCGGACCGGCTCCTGGGCCACGGACGTAGAGCGGGTTCGCGGAATAGCGCCTGGTTTCAAATTGCACGATGTTGTCGGTCAGGTTGATATTTCCAAAGGGGTGACTCGCGTCGATCGCTTCCAGGCCGACAACGACAGTACCGTCAGCGCTCAGCCGACCGATGTAACGCAATACCTTGCCGGCCGCCTGGGCCCCGTCGTAGAGCTGTTGCATTGCATCGTCATAATCGACGAGCCCGGCCAGGAACTCATCAATTCCGCCGTGCCGCAGCGGCTCCGGCACCAGGTTTTGCACCGGAAAATCTCCAAGAGCGGTAGTCATGCCCAGTTCACGGGCGAGAATTGTCAGCTTGCGTGCGACGTCCATGCCGGACAAATCGTCGCGCGGATCCGGCTCTGTGTAGCCGCTTTCCTTCGCCTGGCGCACGATCGTTGAAAACGGCACGCTGCCATCATAGACGTTGAACAGGTAGGCCAGCGTACCCGAAAAAATTCCCTGTACTGAGCGTATTTCATCACCCGTATCGACCAGGTCGCGCAGCGTCGAAATAATGGGTAACGCAGCACCTACTGTGTTCTCGTAAAAGAAATGTGCGCTGCCGGCATGCGCCCGCGACTGTAACTGGCGGTACGTCTCAAGTGGACCACTGCAGGCCCGCTTGTTTGGCGTGATGACGTGAATGCCACGCTCCAGCCAACCCAGGTAACGGGAAGCAATCTCGTCACTGGCGGTGCAATCAATCATAACGGCGTGCGGCAAATGGTCCGGGTTCACACATTGCTCAAACGCTGCAAAATCGAGCGCAACAGATTTTTCAGAAAAACTCTGTTGCCAGCTGTCAAGATCAATACGCCGCTCGCTGAGCAACATCGATCCGGAGCGCGCTATGGCACGCACGCGAATGTCCAGATTGAACTTTTTCTTGAGCTGCTCTGAGCTGGCTTCGATCTGCCGCAACAGGGTCGAGCCAACTGTGCCGGGCCCGATCAACCCGACCGAAATCGTCTTGGATGACAGGTAAAAGCCCGAATGCGCTGCGCGCAACGCGCGGGTTGCATCGGCGGCATCCACCACTGCCGAGATGTTAATTTCGGACGAACCTTGCGCGATCGCCCGCACGTTGATGCCGGCCCGAGCAAGCGTGCCAAAAAATCGCGACGCGATTCCTGGCGTGCCCTTCATGCCGTCACCGACCACAGCGACAATACTTTGTGCATCGGTACGGTCGACGCTCTGAATCTGGCCGCTCGCGAGTTCTACCGCAAACGCATCCTTGATCACCATGGTGGCGCGCGCGGCAAGTTCCTGTGGCACCGCGATACAGATCGAGTGCTCGGAACTGGCCTGCGATATCAGCGTAACCGAGACTCCGGCCTTTTTGAGGGCGGAGAACATGCGGTCGGCCGTTCCGGGCACACCGATCATGCCGGCGCCCTCGAGATTGACCAGCGCCATATTACCGATCGCTGTGATGCCCTTGATATTGTCGTTCGATATCGGATTTTTGGTTATCAGCGTTCCAGGGTGCGCCGGGTTGAATGTATTGCGAATCTTCAGGGGAATATCGTTGTCGACGACTGGCCCAAGCGTCTGCGGATGTATGACCTTGGCGCCGAAGTACGCCAGTTCCATCGCTTCGCTATAGGTCATACA
>JAOUHU010000078.1 GCA_029884455.1 Gammaproteobacteria bacterium
CTGGATAGAAATCTTTCCTACCGGACCCTGGTGGAAATATTGCACGGCTACCCGCTGGATGCAGTAGTGCTGACAACCGGCTGCGACAAGACGACGCCGGCTGCAATCATGGCGGCATCGACCGTTGACATACCGGCGATCGTATTTTCCGGCGGGCCGATGCTTGATGGCTGGCATAAGGGTGAGCTGGTCGGCTCCGGCGCGATCATCTGGCGCTCTCGCAAGCGTCTCGCCGCCGGCGAGATTGACGAACAGCAGTTTATCGATACGGTGGCAGCCTCGGCACCTTCGGCCGGGCATTGCAATACGATGGGCACCGCATCGACCATGAACGCTATCGCCGAAGCGCTGGGCCTGGCTCTTCCAGGTTCAGCGGCCATTCCGGCCCCATATCGCGAGCGTGGGCAAATGGCCTACGAAACCGGCCGCCAAATCGTGGAGCTGGCTTATGACGACATTACGCCGTCGAAAATCCTCACGCGTGAAGCCTTTCTCGACGCGATCGCACTGACCAGCGTTATCGGTGGCTCGTCCAACGCTCAGCCCCATATTCATGCCATGGCGAGGCACGCCGGCGTCGAAATAGCTGCCGAAGACTGGATGGAATTTGGCTACCAGCTGCCGTTAATTCTTGATATGCAACCGGCGGGCCGATTTCTGAGTGAGCGGTTTCATCGTGCCGGCGGTGTGCCGGCCGTAATGTGGGAACTGATGCATGCGGGCAAACTGCATGCCGATCGACTGACCGTGAGCGGCAAGACGGTGCGAGAGAATCTTGCCGGTGCCGAGACCTGGGACCGGGAGATGATCCGGCCGCTGCACCAGCCGCTAAAAGAGAATGCCGGCTTCCTGGTATTGTCCGGCAATCTTTTCGACTTCGCGTTGATGAAAACGAGCGTCATATCCGACGAGTTCCGGCGTCGCTACCTGAGTGTGCCAGGCGCAGAGAACGTCATCCAGGGCAGGGTTGTGGTGTTCGACAGTGCCGAGGATTACCACGCCAGGATCAATGACGATGCGCTCGGAATTGACGAAACCTCGATTCTGGTCATGCGCAATGCCGGGCCAATCGCCTGGCCCGGTGCTGCAGAAGTGGTCAACATGCAGCCGCCGGATGCATTGCTCAAAGGCGGCAACACAGGCTTGCCCGTAATCGGCGACGGACGCCAGTCAGGTACTTCGGACAGCCCTTCGATCCTGCACGCGAGCCCCGAAGCGGTTAGCGGTGGCGGGCTGGGGTGGCTGCGCACCGGTGACGTGGTGCGTATCGATATCAAAGCGCGAACCTGCAATGTGCTGCTGCCGGATACCGAGATCGCTGCTCGCAAAGCGGCCTATCAGCCGCCGGTCCTGCAAAGCCAGACGCCGTGGCAGGAACTTTACCGGGCCCATGTCGGCGGTCTGGATAGTGGTGCCGTGCTCGAGTTTGCAGTGAAATATCGCGGCGTTGCCGCGACCACGCCACGGCACAATCATTAAACGTCGAAACCGCGTTCGTCAGCTCAAAAGAGGAAATAAACAGAATGAAATTGCTGCGTTATGGTCCGCCAGGTAAGGAACGTCCGGGATTGCTTGATGCCGACGGCGTTGTTCGTGATTTATCGCGGCACATTGTGGACATCACGCCGCAGCAACTGGCACCTGAAAGCCTGAAGAGAATTGCCGGGCTTGATTGGCAATCATTACCCGAGGTCGCAGAGCCACAACGCTATGGGCCGCCGGTGCATGGCACGCGTAAGTTTCTCGCCATCGGCCTCAACTACGCGGATCACGCGGCCGAATCCAATATGCCAATCCCGCAAGAGCCGATCCTGTTTACCAAGGCGACCTCCTGCATACAGGGACCGAACGATGACATCATGCTGCCGCGGAATTCTGTGAAGAGCGACTGGGAAGTTGAGCTCGGGGTGGTTATCGGATCCACAGCACGTTATGTTGACGAAGCCGATGCGATGAACCATGTCGCTGGCTTCCTGACCGTCAATGACCTTTCCGAGCGCGAGTTCCAGCTCGAACGCGGCAGCCAGTGGGACAAGGGCAAGGGCTGCGACACGTTCGGGCCAATCGGGCCGTGGCTGGTGACATGCGACGAAGTGGGCGATCCGCAGAATCTTGACCTCTGGCTGGATGTGAACGGCAAGCGCATGCAGCGCGGCAACACACGGACCATGGTGTTCCCGGTGGCGAACCTGGTGAGCTATGTCAGTTGCTTCCTGACACTTGAGCCTGGCGACATCATCACCACCGGAACCCCTCCAGGCGTCGGCCTGGGGATGAAGCCGCCGGTATTCCTAAAAGCCGGGGATACGATCGAGCTGGGCATTGAAAAGCTGGGCGTGCAGCGGCAGAAAGTCACGCCCTGGCGACGCCTGGAGTAGCAGCCTCATGCTGATGCCAGCGGCGAACCAGGCACAAATGGCACGGCGCAGCGAATTCCTGTCCGCGTTGCGGGCGATCGTTCCAGGTGAAGGCGTCATCGATGATCACGCGGCGCTCGCGGCTTACGAGTGTGATGGCCTGATGGCTTACCGACAGCGGCCACTGGCGGTGGTGCTGCCGGAGAGCGTGCAGCAGGTGAGCCGCGTGCTCGCCTATTGCCACAGTGTCGGACTGAATGTCGTACCGCGTGGTGCGGGAACGTCGCTGTCCGGCGGGGCATTGCCACTGGCGGACGGTATCGTACTCGGCCTCGGGAAATTCAATCGCATACTCGAGATCGATTACGACAATCGTTGTGTCGTGGTGCAGCCCTGCGTCACCAACGTAGCCGTAACTGATGCTGTCGCCAGCGAAGGGTTCTACTACGCTCCTGATCCATCGAGCCAGATCATATGTTCGATCGGCGGCAACATTGCCGAAAATTCGGGCGGTGTGCACTGTCTGAAATATGGCATGACCTCAAACAATTTGCTCGGACTGGAGCTGGTGCTGATCGATGGCACAATCATGCGCCTGGGTGGCAAGCACCTGGACCCGGCAGCGCTGGATCTGCTCGGCCTGGTCTGCGGCTCCGAGGGTTTGCTGTGTGTGGTTACCGAGGCGACTGTGCGCATTCTGCGCACACCCGAAACGCAACGCGCCTTGTTGCTCGGGTTCCGTGAGGTTGAATCCGCCGGTGCCTGTGTGGCTGCGGTAATTGCGGCCGGGGTGGTACCGGCTGCGATGGAAATCATGGACCGTATTGCGATTCACGCCGCAGAGGCGTTTGTGCACGTTGGTTATCCGCTCGACGTAGAGGCATTGCTGCTCATAGAGCTGGACGGTGTCGAGGAAGAAGTCGATTACCTGATCGACATCGTGCGTCAAATTGGTACGCAATGCGGTTCCGTATCAACCCGGACGTCGAGCAGTGAACAGCAGCGCAAGAGTTTTTGGGCCGGCAGGAAGGCCGCATTTCCCGCCATGGGCAAGATTTCGCCGGACTTCTATTGTGTAGATGGAACGATTCCGCGTCGTGAACTGCCGCATGTGCTGCGCACCATTGGCGCACTTTCGGCAAGCTACGGCCTCAGGGTAGCGAATGTCTTTCACGCCGGTGACGGCAACCTGCATCCGTTGATACTTTATGATGCCGACCGTGCCGGTGAACTCGAACGCGCCGAGGAACTCGGCGCCGCCATACTCAAGCTTTGCGTCGAGGTTGGCGGCGTATTGACCGGCGAGCATGGCGTGGGTGTCGAAAAGCGCGATCTCATGGATGTGCAGTTCAAGCAGGCAGACCTGGATCAGCAGCAAAGACTGAAATGTGCATTTGACGACTGCGGTTTACTCAATCCTGGCAAGGTATTTCCGCGGCTGCACCGCTGTGCAGAAATGGGACGCATGCATGTGCATCGGGGTGCGTTGCGTTTTGCCGACATCGAACGCCTGTGACTGTGCCTGATATCTGGAGTCCGACCGATGCTGGCGAAGTGGCAGCCGCAGTCAACGACGCGCTGGCATCGGGTCAAACGCTGGAGCTTCTGGGTGGCGGCAGTCGTCGTCGCCTGGGCCGGCCTGTCGACGCGGATGTTCTGCTCGACCTGTCGTTGATCAGTGGCATCGTCTCTTACCAGGCGGAAGAACTTGTGCTGGTGGTCGCACCGGCAACGCCGCTGGCCGAGATACGAACGGAGCTCGAGCACAAAAACCAGCACCTGGCATTCGAGCCCCCGGCCTTCGGTCCGTTGTGGGGTGACACGTCCGCCAGCGGCACTATTGGCGGTGCCATAATGATCGGGCGTGGCGGTGCACGCCGGTTGACGGCCGGCGGGGCGCGCGATCACGTGCTCGGCGTGAAAGGCGTGAATGGTTTTGGCGAGGCGTTCGCCGCAGGTGGGCGGGTCGTCAAGAACGTCACCGGCTTCGACCTCAGCAAGCTCGTGACCGGCAGTTTTGGCACACTTTGCGCGGTCACCGAGCTGACTCTCAAGGTACTGCCGCGACCGGCGGATGCTGCGACGCTGGTGATTTTCGGGCTCGATGATGAGGCGGCCGTTGTGGCAATGCGCCAGGCATTGAACTTGCTGCCGGTGCAGGTGTCGTCGGCAGCCCACCTGCCGGCCGCAGTGGCACCTGCATCGACGATCAAGGCAATTGCAGATCCCGGGGTGGCGGCGACTCTGCTGCGAATCGAGGGTTTCGGACCCTCGGTTACTGCACGCCTGGCAAACCTCAAGTCGGCGCTGGCGGACGTCGGGCCTTGTGTGACGCTGGATGCAAAAGCATCGGCTACGGTGTGGAGCGAGGTGTCTGATGCAACATTTTTCGCCGCCGGCGTTGCGCCGCTGTGGCGCCTGTCAGTTCCGCCTGCCCGGGGAGCGGTGCTCGGTGCCAGGCTCGCGCAGCAACTGGAGTGCCGACATTATTACGATCTTGCCGGCGGAGCTATTTGGCTCGAAACCTCGGCAGCGGATGATGCGCACGCGCTGGCCATTCGCGGTGCGCTGCAGGAAGTCGTTGCCGGGGATGGCCATGCCACGCTGATGCGCGCCAGCGACGATGTGCGGCGGTCCACGCCGCCGTTTCAGCCGCTCACGCCGGTCGTTGCCGACCTTACCGAGCGGGTACGCCGGAATTTCGATCCACGACGGATATTCAATCCGGGTCGCATGTATGCGTAAACAGAATGCAAATTAACATCAGCCCGGCAAGTCGCGCGCAGCCGGAATTTGCGGTTTCGGAAAAGTCGGTCCGTACCTGCGTGCATTGCGGCTTTTGCCTGGCGACCTGCCCGACCTATTTACTGCTTGGCGACGAACTCGACAGCCCGCGCGGGCGCATCTACCAGATCAAGGAAATGTTCGAAGCCGGCGGTGTGCCATCCGCAGAAACGGTGAAGCACGTCGATCGTTGTCTGTCGTGTCTCGCCTGCGTGAGCACATGTCCTTCGGGCGTGGACTATATGCATTTGATTGATCATGCGCGCGCCCATGTCGAACAGAATTTTGTTCGTGCCTGGCCGGACCGTGTGTTGCGCAAGTTGTTGGCGATTGTGCTGCCAAACAAGGCTCTTTTCCGGCGCCTGTTGAGAGTTGCTGCATTGGCTCGACCGTTCGCGCGCCTGACGCCAGCAAGGCTGCGGGCGATGTTGACGCTGGCGCCCGCGCGATTGCCGGCCCCGGATCCTGCCGGGGAAGCGAATGTTTTTCCGGCACAGGGCGAATACAAGGGGCGCATCGTGTTACTGGCCGGCTGTGCCCAGGCCGTGCTGGCACCACAGATCAATGCGGCGACTGTGCGGCTGTTCAACCGCATCGGCTTCGAGGTAGTCGTTGCCGCAGCAGCGGGCTGCTGCGGTGCACTGCCGCACCACCTGGGCAAGACCAGCCAGTCGCACGCGCTGGCAAAAGCGAATATCGAGGCGTGGTGCGGTGTGGCGAATGAGGCACCGCTGGATGCCATCGTCGTGACCGCGTCGGGATGCGGTACCACGGTCAAGGACTATGGCGCCATGTTCGCTGCAGATCCCGACTGGGCAGATCGCGCCGCGCGCGTATCGGCGCTGGCCAGGGATGTCAGTGAATTGCTGTCGGAATTCGATATCGCATTCACCGGCAGGCCACAGCACCGCCCCGTCGTGGCCTATCAATCGGCGTGTTCGTTGCAGCACGGCCAGGGAATTCTCAAAGCGCCGATCAGCTTGTTGCGGGCGGCCGGTTTCACCGTGGTCGAGCCGGCGGAGCAGCATATCTGCTGTGGGTCCGCCGGCACGTACAATGTCCTGCAGCCGGCGCTCGCGGCCCGCCTGCGCATGCGCAAAGTGGCGGCACTCGAAGCTACCGGCGCCGATGTTGTTGCGAGCGGCAATGTAGGCTGCATGACGCAACTGGCCGGCGACTCTGCTCTGCCCGTGGTGCATACCGTGGAACTGCTGGACTGGGCCAGTGGCGGGCCAGTACCGGTGGCGCTGCAAGGCCGCACTGGGGCCACTGTTGACAGGCAGGCGCGCGCCGACCAAACTTGATATTCTGTATACAGAATACACATCAACTGCATTCCTGGAACGTCGTGACCCGATATTTTCAACTGGCACTCCTGGCGCTGGCGACCGTTGCCTGCGGCGCGTCTTTTGCCCAGGAACAAGCTACTGACGCCGCTGCAGCGTCGCCCGACCAGTCCGCGCGAGGCGTAACGGTATATCCGGCAAGCTTTTTTACCGATCTTGGCGCAGTCAGCGCACTGGACATGGTGCGCCAGATTCCTGGCTTTACCTTTCAGGACGCGGACAATTCGCGTGGCTATGCCGGCGCCGGCGGCAACGTTCTGATCAACGGCCGCAGGCCGTCGACCAAGACCACCCGCTTGCAACAGTTGTTGCAGCGCATCCCTGCAGCGTCGGTTGCGCAGGTGGAAGTCATTCTCGGCGGCACGCCGGGCTACGATATGCAGGGCCTTCCTGTGGTGGCGAATCTGATTCGGACCAGGGGTGACACAACGGCGCGCGCGGTCGAGGGCATCATCAAATTTCATCCCGGCGGTGACCTGAGTGGCATAGGGCGCGCCGAAGGCCGGCGCAGCAGCGACACTGTTTCCATGGAAGGTTTCGTGGAAATACGGGACGAAATAGATGACGAGGAAGCCGGCAAGGGGCCCATCAGTCGGGTCGATGCGGCGGGCAACCTGCTGCAGCAGGGAACATTTGTCGCCGAACCCCGGACTGTGCGTTTGCAGGCTTTGGGCACGCTCGAAAAAGGAACTCAGGATGGACTGTTTCGGGCGAATTTCTCTTTGGGCAGCGATCGGGGCGACTCGACCGAAACCACGGTTCTGAATGACACGTTCGGCGTGACGACGAGCGAAGTGGTTGAGTCCGATACCGGCGAGGACGAACTCGAGATTGGCGTCGATTACGACGGCAGTCTCGGCAACGGTACCAGCATGCAACTGGTCGGCGTGCAGACCCTGGCGCAAGAAAGCGACGATTCAACCCGCATCAGTGGCGACGAATTGCAAGCTGCCAGCACCGATGAGCAGTCTGGCGAAACGATTCTGCGCGGCCTGTTGCGCAAACAGCTTGCAGCAACACTGAACCTCGAAGCCGGCGCCGAGGCAGCATTCAATTTTCTCGACTCGGCAACAAAACTCGCGATCGACGGCCAAAGCATTGACCTGCCTGCGGCGAATGTCCTGGTTGAAGAATTGCGCGGCGAAATATTCACCACGCTGACGATGCAGCCGACAGAGCAATCCACTCTCGAAATGGGACTGCGCGGCGAAACATCGGAGATTACGGTTACCGGTGACGCTGACGCCAAAAACAATTTTTCGTTCATGAAACCGCGAATCGTTGGTACCTATTCGACTCAGGATGGGGTGCAAATTCGGCTACGCGTGGAACGCGAGATCGGGCAACTCGACTTTGCCGACTATGCCGCGGGCAGTGAGCTGGCCGACAATACGGTGGATGCGGGCAATCCCGACCTGAGACCGGAGCAGGCCTGGGTCTATGAAGCAGCCTATGAGCAGCCGTTCGGCTCGGACGGTGCCCTGACCGTAACCTACCGGCACTTTGACCTGACTGATGTTATAGACCTGGTGCCGGTTGAAGGCTTTGCGGCACCGGGCAATATCGGTGACGGCAAACGTCACGAGATCGGGCTGTCGATGTCCATTCCGTTAATGCAGGTCGGCCCGGGTCTCGGCCGCCTGCAGTTGTCCGGAACCTGGCGCGATTCCGAGGTCATAGATCCGGTTACCGGTGACAGCCGCGGTATTTCCGGTGAGCCCTCGTTTGCAGGCGAGGTGCTGTATTCGCGCGATTTTCCCTCTTTAAACGGTACGCTCGGTATGCGCGGCGAGCTGACCTCGAAGGAAACCTCGTATCGCCTCGAACAGATAATCGCCTCGCGTAACGAGAATTACTGGCGTATCTATTGGGACTGGCGCGCAAGTGCAACCATTTCTGTACGCGCCATGATTGAAAATCCAACGTCACGCGACCGAGCCCGCCACCGGGTTCGGTACGACGGTTCGCGTGCCGACGACATCGTCGAATATCGGGAGCGGCGCTCGGCTATTTATGATCCGGTCTTCGTAGTACGCGTGCGGCGGACGTTCTAGGACGCCAGTGACGGCAATAGGGCTTGACGGAATCGTATATAGTGTTCAACTTTGCGCTCGGCGTTACCGCCGGCGATAGTCGGGACCAGAGAGGAGAATGAAATTGCGTACCAGTCGCAGATCGCTGCTACAGCTGGCCGCAGGCTGCACCGCGGCCGTGGGGCTCGGCGGCGCCCTGGGTGCCTGTTCGCGCCGAAGCGAACAGGCGCCTGTGGCCGGGGCCGATGAAGGCGCCGGGCCGGGCACCGACGATCGTCTTCCCGACCCAATCGAAAGCCTCGAAATCATTGGTTCTGGTTATATCTGGACCGAAGGGCCTGTCTGGCTGGGCGACGAAAACGGCCAGTTGTTGTTCTCGGACGTTCCCGGCAACACGATCTACAGCTGGGTCAGGCGTGACCGCGAATACGGTGATGGCGAATACAGTTGGGTGGGCGACACGACCTCGGTGTTCCTGCGTCCGTCCGGCCTCGAGGTTTCGACCATGCCCGGCTACGTGCGCGAAGGCGGCGCCAACGGTCTGGCGCTGGGACGTGGCGGAGTTGTATACGCCGACAGCGGCAATCGATGCATTTCCGTGGTCGACCTGGAAACCCGGCAAAAAACCGTGCTGGTCGATCGATTTGAAGGCAAACGCCTGAACAGTCCCAACGACCTCGTGGTGGCACGGAACGGTGACATCTATTTTACAGATCCACCCTATGGTCTCGTCGGGGTCCGGGAATCGCCGCTCCGCGAGCTCGACATTACCGGCGTGTTTCGAATTACGCCGAACAACGAGCTGCAACTGGTTGCGGACAACCTGTTCCCGAATGGCATTGGACTTTCCCCCGACGAGCGCATCCTGTATGTGAACGACCCGGCGGGTCGCGTTGCGTTCGATCTCGACGCCAATGGCAATGTGCTCGGCCAACGCCCCTTTACGTCACCCGATACGCCGGGCAGGGGTGGCGACGGCTTCACGGTCGACGCGGCCGGAAAGCTCTGGTGCCTGAGTCGTGGTGGCATCCATGTATTTATGCCGGACGGGCGACGCATCGGCTACCGGGGATTCGATGGACGGGCATCGAATTGCGCATTCGGCGCTGACGGCTACCTGTACGTAACCAATGGCGACCGTGTGTTGCGTTGCGAGGTCAGCGACGCCTTCAAGCCAGTGAAGGCCTAGCGATGATACGTACGAGACGATTTCTTTGCGCGGTAATCCTGATGGCTACTGTTGCTGCCTGCCAGCAAGCTGACGTTGAACAACCATCGGTTGCAGTCGATGCAGGCACGACTCCGGCCGCGGCCACAGCGGTTGCGAACCAGCCGGGTCGTGATAATCCGGCACGCATTCTGTTTGAAACCAATTGTGCGACCTGCCACGGTGCGGATCTTTCGGGCGGGCGGGCCCCCAGCCTGTTCAGCCAGCGATTCCTGGTCGACCGTACGGATACGCAAATTCAACAGGTGGTTATGCAAGGAATCGAACAGGTCGGGATGCCGCCATTCGCGGGCATACTCAGCGAAAGCGAAATCTGGATGCTGGTGACCTTCATACGCAATGAAGCCGCTTCTCTCGCCGAGCGACCGATGTTCGTGACCGCGCCCGACAATTTTGTGGTCCACAGTCAAAAGCAGACGTTCCGC
>JAOUHU010000140.1 GCA_029884455.1 Gammaproteobacteria bacterium
GCCGCCAATGCCGAGGGTTTCACGCTCACACCCGATCCCATGCCCGAAGAGAATCTTTTCGTGCGCAGCGACCAATATTCGTTTGTAAAGAAAGGCATCCCGGCGATTTGTCTCGACCCCGGCATGATCTCCTCCGACGACAGCATAGACGGCGTAGCGGTGACGACGGCCTTCCGCCAGACACACTATCACCAGCCGTCCGATGATTTGTCGCAACCTATCGATTGGGACTCTGCCATCCGCTTCACGCGCGCCAACGCGCGTATCGGCTGGAGTATCGCGAATGCCGATGCCCGGCCGCGCTGGAACGCCGGCAACTTTTTCGGCGAGATGTTTGCGCCCGAGTAAGTACTACCAGATTTTCACACGCTCTTCCGGCGGCAGGTACAGCGCATCGCCTTCCCGCACGTCGAATGCTTCGTACCACTCGGGCACGTTACGGACCGAGCCGTTGGCGCGGTACTCGGACGGGGCGTGCGGGTCGGTTGCCACACGGCGACGCAATTCTTCGTCACGGTATTTGCGCCGCCAGACCTGCGCATAACCGAGGAACACCCGTTGCACACCCGTCATGCCATCAATCACCGGCGCCTCCCTGCCCGCAAGTGACATCTTGTATGCCAGCAGACCGATGCCGATTCCGCCGAGGTCGCCAATGTTTTCGCCCAGTGTGAATTCGCCATTGACCCTAAGGTCCTCGAAAGGCGCGAATTCGCTGTATTGCGCGACCAGCTTGTCGGTACGCTTTTTGAACTCGGCGCGGTCCGCGTCGGTCCACCAGTTGCGCAACTTGCCATCGCCATCGAAGGTGCTGCCCTGGTCGTCGAATCCGTGGCCTATTTCATGGCCTATGACAGCGCCGATGGCTCCGTAGTTAACCGCTTCGTCAGCCTCAAGATCAAAGAATGGCGGCTGCAGTATCGCTGCAGGGAATACGATTTCGTTGAGCGCCGGGCTGTAGTAGGCGTTTACGGTCTGCGGCGTCATACCCCATTCGGCGCGATTAACCGGCCCGCCGTGCCGATTCACTTGCCGCTGGTGCTCGGCCTCGGCGGCGCGCTGCAGATTGCCGAACAGGTCATGCGCCTCGATATCCAGCATCGAGTAGTCGCGCCATTCGTCCGGGTAGCCGATTTTCGGCGTGAACTTCGAAAGCTTCCGCAATGCCTCCTCCTTGGTCGCGCCGCTCATCCAGTCGAGCTCGCGGATGCTTTTTTCGTAAGCCCTGATCAGGTTCGCGACCAGCGTTTCCATGCGCTGCTTCGCTTCGGGCGGAAAATGCCTCGCCACGTAAACCCTGCCGACCACTTCGCCGAGGTTGCCACTGACCAGCGCGGTGCCGCGCCGCCACATCTCCTGTTGTTCTTCTGTTCCTGACAGGGTCTTGCCAAAAAACTCGAAATTTTGCCGGTCAAGCTCTGCAGTCAGGGTGGTCGCTGATGCGCCAAGTGCTCGCCAGCTAAGATATGTTCGCCAGGTGTCGATATCGGTACTGCGAATTATGCCGTCCAGCTCGCGCAGGTAATCTTTCATGTACAGCACAACGCTGTCGATTTCCGGGACGCCAAACTCCTCCAGATAATCGTCCCAGGCAAATTGCGGCATGCTGTTGCTGAGCTCCTCGCGTGCCACCGGCTGGTAGTTCTCGGCCCGGTTGCGTGCGTCCTCCTTGCTCATCTGCTTTTCCGCGAGCCTCGTTTCCAGCGCCATGATAATGTCGGCCGCGGCCGCGCCGTCGGCAAGCCCTGCAAGGTCAAACATCTTTGCAACATGCTCGACATAGGCCGCACGCAGGTTCGCCGAGGGCTCGTCATCCTTGAGGTAATACTCGCGGTCGGGCAGACCCAGGCCGCCCTGGGTGATGATCATCGAATACCGCGTCGGGTCGTTCCAGTCGACGAGTTGTTGCAGGTCCATTGGCACGCTAACGCCGTAGACGCTGGCGCGTGCAAAGTAACGAGTGACATCATCGTGGCTGGCGAGCGCCTTGATTCTCGCAAGCTCCGGTTGCAGCGGCTCCATGCCACGCGCGTTGCGCACCTCCATGTTGAGAAACGACTTGTACAGATCGCCGACCTTTTGTTCATCGCTGCCCTTCGCGAAGTCTCCTGTGGCCGCCTCTTCGATGATCGCCTTGATATTTTCCTGTGCCTCATCACCAAGAATAATGAAGCCGCCGTAGTTCGACTTGTCTGCCGGGATCTCGGTCTCGTCCAGCCACTTGCCATTCATGTAGCGAAAAAAGTTGTCGCCCGGTCTGATGCTGGTATCCATATACTGCCTGTCGATTCCCGAGCTCAGCGCTACCGGCTCCGGTGAACAGGCAGATACAAACAGCAGCGCGGCAGCGCCAGCATAGATTTTATTCATTGTGTTCCCCCAGCGCGGTGAGTTCCGCGACATCATTTGCGTTAACCGCAAATATTTTCTCAATGCGACAGCCGCGCAGGGTGTCAAACCGTGCCCGCACCCTGTTTGGCTCGCGGCGCACGTCAGCGACCACCGGGTGCTCGTTCAGCTCGTAACAATTGCGCGAGAATTCAAGCAGGTACTCTTCATCGTAGCCTTTGTAAATGATGAATTTTTCATTTAATTCGGTCCAGTGGTCCCGATTGCTGCTGCGCAGAAACTCCAGCTCGGCCAACTGGCGCACTTCGATATAGTCGCGAATCGCCTGCTCCACGCCGGACCCGGTTTGCGGTTGGGCCGCACAACTCGTGAGCAGCAAAACAGCACAGGCTGTGGTGGCGCGCAACATCATTTGCGCTCGCTTGCGTACATGCGCGTAATAAAAGCGGTCG
>JAOUHU010000024.1 GCA_029884455.1 Gammaproteobacteria bacterium
CTCGCGGTGCGCCGCGGCACTTGCCGCTGCGCCCCAGGACTCCACCAGGTTGGGCAGGGTCAGGTCCCGGCCGTAATCTTTCGCCGGGAAATAGATCGCCGGGCGCAGGCCCTGCCTGCCGAAAAAATCCTGGTCGAAATAATCGTAGAAGCGCCTGGGCTCGATGCCGAGGTCCTGCAGCAACTTTTTGCTCTGCGCCGAATAGAGACCCGGCGATTCGAGCGACTGGCTGCCGCCGTGACACAACAAAGTACGGCCATCGAGGTCGAACTCGTTGCGCTTGGCGTGGCCGCCGAAATCGTCATGATTGTCGAGCACCAGGATGCTGCTGCCCGCGCCGGCCTGGTCGCGAAACAGTTTCGCCGCAGCAAGACCCGAGATGCCGCCGCCAATGACGACCAGGTCATAGATCGAATCTGTCAGTTGCCCCGGTCGTGCGTATCGGGCACCCATATTGGCAGCCGCATGCGCCACTTCGAAGGAACCTGGATGACTGCCGCGCAGCCCGGTCAGCGCGGGCGGATAGTAGCGGCTGTTGGCCGCCGCGAGGATCTCAAGGGGTGACAGCGCGGTTCCGGCCGCGACACTCAGCGCCACGCCATTGAGAAAGTCACGGCGCGAAATGTTGAGTTTGTCAGGCATGGCCAGCGGTGTCCCTTGATGTCATGCGGCTGACCAGCAAGGTAACGAGCATGCCGACGACAAAACCCGGCAACGCCTCGTAAAGGTCATGGCTCAAGGGTTTCATCCACAGCACCCAGATGACGCTGGTAAGGAACCCGGCCAGCATGCCCGCCGCAACGCCGGCGCCGGTGGTTTTCCGGTAATACAACAGGCACAGCACCACCGGCCCGAATGCCGAGCCGAGCCCGGACCAGGCGAACAACACGAACCAGAAGATCAGCGCTTCCACCTTGAAAGCGAGCGCCACACCGAGCACACCAATTAAAAGTGTTGCGACCTTGCCGTAGACCGCAAGCCTCTGGTCGCTTTTCCCGCTGCCGAGGATGCGCTGCATCGTATCGCGCACCACGGCCGACGAAGCCAGCAGCAACAATGAATCGGCAGTCGACATGATGGCTGATAAAACGACCACGAGCAGCACACCGGTGATCAGTGGCGGAAAATAGGCGGTCGACAATACCGGGAAAATGGTTTCGGAATCTTCGAGGCCCGGGAACAGCGCGCGCCCTGCAATACCCGCAGTCACAGCACCGATACCGAAGCAGCCCATCACAAGCAAGGAGACCCAGCGCGCCTTTTTCAGCTCGGTATCGTCACGCGCCGACATGAAACGTACCAGCAGTTGCGGTACGCCGATAAACGGCAGACCGATCGCCAGGAAACTCAGCACCGCGACCCAACCGGCAAGGCCGTCGCCGGTGAACGAGAAAAAGTCGAGCAGGGCCGGGTCCTGGGTCGCGATGTTCGCTGTGACGGCGCCCCAGCCGCCAGCGGCTTGGATCGCGACAACCGGGACCAGGATCAGCCCGGCCAGCATCAATACACCCTGCAGCACATCGGTGTAGGACACTGCCTTGTATCCGCCCACGAGTGTGTAGCCGGTAATGATTGCCGCGCCAACGACGATCCCAAGTTCGTAACTGAAGTCGGTAAAGCTCGCGACCGCCTTGCCCGTCGCGACCATTTGCGCCGCAATGTAAGCCGTAACCATGGTCAGGATAATAAAGACCGCGATGCCGCGTATCAGGTGCCAGTGATCCCTGAAGCGTGCCGTGAGGACATCCGGCACCGTAATCGAGTTCGTATCATCGCTGAACTGCTTCAGGCGCCGCGATACGTAGAACCAGGCCAGCGCAACGCCTGTGACTTCGCCAACCACAACCCAGTATGCCTTGGCACCAACCGCGTAACCCATGCCCGTAAGTCCGAGCAACAGCCAGCCGCTTTCGCCGGTCGCATTGGTACTGAATGCAACCACCCAGTACGGCATTTTCCTGCCGCCGAGATAATAGCCCGCGAGCGAATGCGTTTCGCTGCGGCTCCAGATGGCGAATGCTGCCAGCAAGGCGAGGTAAACCAGCGCAACTACGATGATCTCGTTCATCTTGACGCCCCTATGGGTGAACCGGGTGGCGCCGACACGGGTGCCAGCGCTGCGACGCTCGCAGGATCGGCCCGCATGCGTTCGATCTGCATGCGTGCCAGCGCATAGTGCGGGTGCGCCCGGACAACCGCAGCGGTTTGCCCGGCCAGCCAGGCATCGACCTTGTTCACCGCAGCCAGGGCGGTTGCGCGCACGCTCGCATCGGCGCTGCTATCAACGCACAACTGCAGCAGACGCCTAAGCACGATGTCCGCGGTCAGTGCCTGGATTTCCTCGTCGCCGCTGTTCTCGAACCACGCCAGCGCCAGCAGGCGATCCGTGACCTCGGCAAAATCCGGCGTGCCGCCGCGTGACATGCGCGCCGCGCGAACCGGGTTGAGCAGCACGTCGAGTGTCAGGCTGATAGCGCTGGCGGCAGGTGCGAGCGGGTCAAAAATCACACCGGTGTGGCCGCTGAATGACTCACGCGATTTCGGAAAGCCCGGTGGTCGTGGCGGTATGCCGGCTTGCAAGGCCGGTGGCAGTCGCAGCATACCGGGGTGCAGCGCACCGACCAGCGCGTCGATTGCGGCACGCTGCCGATCGACAGCAACCGTGCGCATACTTTCCTGGCCGTCACCGCGCAGCGCGTAGTCGTAATACACACCGCCGATCAGCTTGCCGACCGCCTCAATCTGGAAACGATGCAGCAGGAAAACAGGCACCAGCGACTCTTCGATCGTCGCCAGCGGCCGGCCTATACGGATGTTGCGTTCCGACATGGCCGCGAGCGCGTACGCGCGCAGCTGCAGCAAGTGCTGGAATTCTGCGATCGCATCCGCACCGTTATCCCACAAATTGCCATCCGGGTGCGCCGCTGACAGCGCACGCGAATCACTGTCATTCAGATACTTGTAACCGAGCTTTATGGTTTCTTCCAGGATGGCGCTGCGCGCCGCATCAGCATCAACACCATCGGCAAAATCCTGGTAGGCGTACAGCACCGTGCGCTTGTCCCAGGCACCGATCGCGTCGTCATAGGCCTTCGAGAAATCAAGCGTGCCGTCAGCCGCGAAACGCACCAGCGGGAACGGATAGTCCATTACAGACGCACGGTCCTGGGTGCTTGCGGCAAAATTGTGCTCGAAACCAATTGTGTGGCCCACCTCGTGGGCCGAAAGCTGGCGAATGCGTGCCAGCGCAACCTCAAGCATGGTGTCAGGTACCGATGCATCGCGGTATGGCGCGAGCAGCCCCTCGACGATCAGGTAATCCTGGCGCACGCGCAGGGAACCCAGCGAGACATGCCCTTTGATGATCTCGCCCGTGCGTGGATCGACCACCGAATCACCATACGACCAGCCGCGGGTCGAGCGATGTACCCATTGAATGACGTTGTAGCGCACGTCCATCGGATCGGCATCGGCGGGCAGCATCTGCACCTGGAATGCGTCCTTGTAACCGGCAGCTTCGAACGCATGGTTCCACCAGCGCGCACCTTCGAGCAAAGCCGAGCGCACCGGTTCCGGCGCGCCGGGATCCAGGTAATAAACGATCGGCTCTACCGCTTCGCTGACCGGTGCGGTCGGGTCGACTTTCTCGAGGCGGTGCCGGCGCCCGAAGTTGACGTACAAGGGATCACCGATGTCGCTGGCGTAGTCAGCAAAGCCGCTGCCGTCATAACTGAAGCCGATGACACCCGCCCGCGGGTCATAGGCGATCGGTTTGTAACCGTCGTCGGGCAGGCGAATAAAGGAATGATGCATATGCACGGTGACGACACCGGAATCCGGCGACACGGTTGGCAAATGCTCACCCGTTGCCTTGCCGGCAAAGGTGACAATTGCCTCAACCTCGGTATTGTCCGGAAATGCCCGGGTCCGCGGCTGGTAAATGGCCGAGCGGGCCGCGTCGACAGCAAACTGGCCCTCCCCGCTCTCGGCCAGCGTTTCTGCAACGCCGTGGGCGTCGCGCAGGAAAAAATCCGTGCCATCGACGACGATACCGGTTTCGTCTTCGGCAAAAATTGCAAAGCCCCAGATGACCGACGTAGCAAACGATTCCGTGACTGCCTGGCGTTCGCTGGCATCATCACTGCGCGCACGATAGCCAAGATTGTGCTGCACCAGCAGTACCTTGGGTCCGATGCGCTCGAAGGACACCAGCCTGGTCCTGCCCAGCTGGCCGCGATCCAGGCCAAGGTCATTCGAACCAACGCCACGTGGCAGCGACGACTGGTACAGGAATTGAGCACCGGTATTCTTGATACGGATCAGCAAACGCCCGCCTTGTTCGTCCCAGTAAAGGTCGACAAAACCGGGATAGGTCTCGTAGCTCGAATAGTCCTGCCCCGAGCTGCCTGCGTTCGAACCCGAATCACATGCCGCGAGAGCCAACAGAATTGCTGCCAGCATGACTGGCAGTTGTCGATGTCGCATATTTGTTCTCGTTTTTATGTGGGACGGTCGCGCGTAATACGGCCCGCAATCACGCCGGCGACCAACAGGAAAATGCCTATGCCAAACAGGTATTCAGGAAAAACGCGGAACACGCCGCAGTAAAAAATCAGCGCGATATTGATGATCTGGAAGGCGTTGATGACCTTGCTCTTGCGCAAGGTCGCCTTCGGGAAACGAATTCTGGATACCATCAGGATACCGAGGATGAACATTAACACCGGCAGGTATAGGTGCAGGGGCAAAAGGGTCGTTACGTCGTCGTGCCTGATCATGACAATAACCATCGACGATATCAGGCCGCCGCCCGCGGCCGTAATTGGAATACCGGTGAACCAGCCGCCATGCGGCACATCGGAGGTCAGGTTGAAGCGCGCCAGGCGCATCGCGCCGGCGAGGACAAAAATCCCACAGGCGCTTAGCAGCACCCAGAACTGGCCCGTATCCAGTTCGATTTCGCCGTACTGCAAGCCAAGATTAAACACCAGCATCGCCGGGGCGACACCGAATGACACAAGATCCGCCATCGAGTCAAACTCCGCACCAAAACTCGAGGTCGCCTTCAGCACGCGCGCCGCAACACCATCCATCGTGTCCAGCAACCCGCACCAGACGATCATCCACGCGGCGAATTCGAGATCCCCGACCTGCGTAGTGGCAATCGATGCCAGTCCCAGCAACAGGCTGACAGCCGTGAAACCGTTTGGAATTGTGTAACGCAGGATACCCACAGGCGCCCCCTGGCAGATTCTTGTTACAGGCGAGACGATTGTACCGTTATCGCGGCACTGGCGACGACGGAATCGCCGAATTTCGATACCGATGGGCCCGCGCGGCAGCACCACCTGCAGATGACGATGGTTCTTTGCATAAGACCCTCCCGGTGGTTCGACCCGTGCTGGCTGTATTCGTGCCACGGAATGTGCTCATATGCCGGCATCGACATCATTGGAGCCGCACGTGTCCAGTAACCGAGTATCCATTTGCATTCTGGCGCTGGTGCTTGGCGCCTGTAGCAAACCCGGCGATGACGCCGCAGCACTGATCAACCAGGTCGCGAGCGATTTCGTCGACGGCTATTACGCGCAGTTTCCGGAAGAAGTTTATGAGATCGGGTACGCCGGCGCACCGCTCGACCGTTTTGGCGATCAAAGCGCGTCTGCGCTGGCGGACTGGGATGCCAGGGTCGACGCCTGGCTGCAAACCCTTGATGCCATTGATCTCGCCGAAGTAACTGACACTAACGCGGCACTGACCTATGTTTTCGCCCGCGAAAGAATGCAGTCCATCGTCGACCGCCGCGTGTGCAGGACCGAGCTCTGGAACGTCAGCCCGGACTGGACCGGCTGGCAATTCATGTTTTCGTCGACGCTGGCCGTACAACCGGTCGACACGGCTCCCGAACGCGCGGCCGCACTCGCGCGCCTGCGCGATGCGGCGCGCTATATTCGTAACGAGATCAGCAACCTGCGCCGTGGCCAGGACCTGGGTTACAGCGCCGGGCAGAACAATGTCATCGCCGTCATCGACCAGGTCACCGCACTGCTCGATACGGCGGCCGAGGATTCGCCGCTGTACAGTCCCGCGGCGCGCTCAACCGATGCGGATTTCATCGCTGCGTACACGGAGATCCTGCAAACCGACATGCACGATGCAATGCGTGCCTATCGCGACTTTCTCACCAACGACTACCACGGCCACGAAGCGCCCGGCGTCAGTGCGAATCGCGATGGCGCGGCCTGCTATGCCGCGTCGGTGCGTTTCTGGTCTTCTATCTCAATGGGTGCGGAAGATATCCACCGCAAGGGCCTGTCGGAGATGGCACGTATACAAAGCGAAATGTTGCAGATCGCTAAGGACTCGTTCGGCACCGAAGACGTCAAGGCACTGCTGCAGGAGCTGCGCAGCAATCCGCAGTACACCTTCAAGACCGAGCAGGAGATGCTCGACTACGTGACTGCGGCGGTCGCGCGGGGCAAGGCGGCCGTCGGTGACTGGTTTGGCAATGTACCCGACGTGCCGCTGGTCATCAGGCCGTTCCCTGACTATGAAAAAAATTCGGGCGGCGGCTGGTTCTCATCCGCTGCCGAGGACGGCAGTCGCCCCGCGACCTACCTCGTCGGCACCTACGACCCGACGCATATCAGCAAGGCAGGCGTTGAGTCGACCGCATTCCACGAGAGCTATCCGGGCCACCATTTGCAGAGCGCCGTGGCGCTGGCCAACAGGTCCGCGCACCCGATTCTGCGTTTCATGTACGTATCCGGGTTCGCCGAAGGCTGGGGCCTGTACTCCGAAAAGCTGGCTGACGAGATGAAACTTTACTCCAGCGACGTTGCACGGCTCGGCATGCTGTCGAACGAAGCGTACCGGGCGGCAAGGCTCGTGGTCGATCCGGGCATGCACGTCATGGGTTGGTCACGTGACGACGCGATCCGCTACATGCTGGAGCACACCGTAGAAAGCGAAAACAGCATTCACAGCGAGGTCGATCGCTACTCGGCAGTGCCCGGCCAAGCCACGTCCTACCTGCTCGGCAGCCTGGAAATTCAGCGCCTGCGAAAGCATGCGCAGGACGAACTCGAAGATCGATTCGATATCCGCGAATTTCACGACCGGATTCTCGAGCACGGCGGCGTAACGCTGCCGATGCTGGGCGCGAACATTGAGTCCTGGGTCCGGCATAAGCAGGAAGCGTTACAACAATAAAGAAAGGGGGCCCAAAGGCCCCCTTGGTAATGCTCCTGCTGCAAGCTTCTAGAAGCGTGCCTGCAGGGTCAAACGAACATGACGTGGTGTCTGCCAGGCAAACGCCGCGCCATACCATTCGTTGGCAACGCCTTCCGACGTTTCGACGTGTTCGTTGATCGAGGTCGCTTCCTGGATATCGAGGATATTGAACACCTGCAGGTTTGCTTCCATGTCGACTCTGCCCATCTGGAAGCCGTAGGTCATTGACGCATCCAAGGTGAAATTCCACGGCGTCCGGCCACCGGCACCGCGATTGTTCTTCACATAGATCTTGTCGGACTGTGCCGCGCCGACCGGACACGGACCGACACCACCACCCGCCAGGTTGCAGGTATTGGTGAACAGGTAAAAGGTGTCGCCGTAGGAGCCGAAGATGTCTGCGGCGTCATCCGGGTATCCCTGTCCGAACAGGCTCAATGGCCGACCGCTCGCGGCCGATGCACTCCAGCCGGCAGTCAGGTTGTCAGTGATGCTATAGCTGCCGAAGAATTTGAACACGTGCCGGCGGTCGTTTGGCAGATAACCATACGCACCATCCATGAGAGCCGGGAAATCGAAGTCCTGGGTAACACCGGCGTCGGCCTGTTGAATATCCGACTTCACCGCACCTTCAAAGTTGCCGTAGCTCTGGCCCCAGATGTACTGGGCAGAGTAATTCACGCGCTCACTGGCATGATCCCACTGCAGCTGTACCGAATGGTAGGTGTTCTGACCCTTCGGTAATTTGAGCTGCTCCGCCGTATGTTTTCTCACCACGCCGTCCGTGTCCTCCCAGGTCCCGCTGAAGCCCGGGTTTACCAGGGTGCAGAAGAACTGGTTGGCGTACGGGCCGCAGTAATCGTCCAGCGTCGCGCCAACATCCCTCGTTACATAGCGAATCGAGACTGAGTTCTGGTCACTCAGGTAGCGTTCATATCCGACGATGAACTCTTCCTTGTAGAAGGGATCCGCTTCCTGGGCCTGGAACTGGATCTGGGTCGGCGCGGTGCCGGCCGAATTGATGACCGTCGAGTTCGCGTCGTTACCATTTACGCCGACGATTCCGGTCGGTACGCCGGTAACCGGATCAACGCCCGTGTAGGTGTAGTAGGTCCGGGTATCACTGATGCCCGCCGCGGCACGGAAGTTGGTGTTGTTCAACACCGGCAGGTAATAGCGACCCCAGGTGCTGTACAACTTGTTCTGGCCGTCGCCGGTCGGGTCCCAGCTCATACCGAGCCTTGGCGCCCAGTCCTGGTCAAAATCGGCAAACACGACGCCTGTGCCACCGATATTCGTCAGCGAGTCCTGCCGCGCACCAAGGTACAGCACCATGTTGTCATTGAGCTGCCATTCGTCCTCGATGTAGTAAGCGGTCAGTTCGCTCTTGAACTTGCCGCCTGCGTCAGCATTGCTGAAAATCCGGTTGCGCACGATTTCCAGGTCGGCACCGGTGTTATTGGTAAACAGAACGCCAGCCGTACCCTGGATGGTCGCGCCCGGCGCCATCGTCGAATAGGTGTAATTCGCGCCGCCGATAGGCTGATTCAGATGCAGGGTGTTGCGATCCTGCTTGTCCAGTCCGGCACGAACCAGGTGATTGCCGATGACCCATTCGACGTCCAGGCGAATCTGGTCATTGGTGTCGATATTGTCGCCAAATGTACCGCCCGGCCCGCAGCCCTGGATTGGGGTGGACTGGTCGGAGCGATTGTCGTTGATGGTCGGACATGTTTCCGTGTCATCCGGTACGTTGGTGTACTGCGTTTCGATCTGTCCAAACATTGCGGACACCGTGATGTTGTCCGCAAATGTGCCGGTGTAGTTCAGGCTGTAGGCCTCACCACCGCGCAGCCGCGTAAAGACACCGCTTGGCGTCGAACTGATTTCGTTGCTCACCGGATCCTTGGCATAGTGCGTGTCGATGCCGTCATTTCGGTTTGAATAGCCCCAGGCGCTGAGCCGGTGATAGTCGGTCACATCCCAGTCAATCTTGCCACCCCAGAATATGTTGTCGGAACCCGACTTTTCGATCTTGCGAAATTCCGTGTCGCGGTTGTGTTCCGCTGACGGGCTACCCGCCTGCCAGGAAAAATTCTGGTCCTGGTTTCTCGGATTGGCAATCGCGTAGATGAACAGCTTGTCCTCGATAATCGGTCCGGACGCGGTCACCCACGCTTCGGTCAGGCCATTTACATCCTTAGTCGTATCGCGGAAAACTCGGCCTGTGCCCTGGCCGCCCTGGCCACCGCCGAGCGCGCCATTGCCGCGTGAGACCTGCCCCTCCTCGTACAATGACTTTGGCTCAAAGGCCACGCCGACGCCGAATTCCCACTCGTTGCTGCCACTCTTGGTCACTGCATTCAGCACACCACCGGTGGTGCGTCCGTATTGCGACGAGTAGCCGCCGGTCTTGACCTGGAATTGCTCGTAGAACTCGAACGGCACTTCACCGCAGCCGAGCCCCTGGCTCGTATTGGTCACCTCAAGTCCGTTGATGTAACAGGAGTTCTCTGAAATTGACGAACCGCCGAAAGACACGAAGCCATCATCACCGTTGAGACCGAATTTGCTCTCACCCAGGATCACGCCCGGCGCTAGCAGGGAGACTCCCACGATGTTGCGCGCCACTGGCATCAGGTCGATCTGCTGCTCGCCGAGCACGAGTCCGGAATCGGTTGAGTAGGTGTCGTAGGACGGGGCCGATGCCGTGACCGTAATCTCGTCCATGCTGACCTGCTCGATCAGCGGAAAGCGCGCGGTGGTGGTGCCGTTCAGCGTCACGGCGAAAGTGTCGCGCGCCACAACAGTACCGTCGCGACTGACGCTCAATACGTAGCTGCCGACCGGCAGCTGCGAAAACCTGAATCCACCCTCGGCGTTGACGCTGACATCGCGTGTGCGCCCGGTGGACTCGTCCTTCGCATTGACCGTGTAGCTGCCACTGGTCTGGTTCTCCAGTGTGCCGACAATATTGCCTGTGCCCTCACCGACAGCCAATGCCTGCGCCGACACGAGTGTCAGCGCCGCCAGCAGCAGCGAACGCCAGAGTGATTGAATATTCATTTACGTTTCCCCCGAATGTGTGATTGCATTTGCAAACAAGAAAAGTGCGGGGAATAACATCGGCCCTGTTGTGCTTTTTTGTCCACAACCGTCATGGCATAAGCTTGCGGAAAATTCGGCGGTCTGCAGGAAAAATCTTCTAACTTGTTGTTTTTAATTCGTTTTTATTGGCTCGATATACGGTTTCGCTATAAGCCTCATGCAAAATCAGTATGTTGTTCTCTCGCTACAGCATGGATATTCCAGGGTCCGGGCTGTGGAACTGCTCAACGCTTCGCGGTCTAAGCTTCGAAATCCACGGGGGATCCTTACATGCACTACTGTCGCGTTCTGCTTGCTGCTTTTTTCACTTTGGGTGCCACACAGGCCGCGCTCGCCGCGGCAGAGACTGCCGCTGATCCGCGCTATACCTGGGACTTGAGCGACATGTATGCGTCGATCGAGGCCTGGAACCGGGCGCGCGACGAAGTCACGGCCAACTTCGAAAAGATCGAACAGCTCCGCGGCACGCTCGGCAACAGCGCCGGCCACCTTTACGAAGCGCTGCAGCTGATCTCGGACACGGAAAGAAAGGCAGGCCGGGTGCTCGTCTATGCGGGCCTCAACTTTGATGAGGACCAGCGCATCAGCGCAACACAGGAGCGTCGCCAGCTCGCGTTCATCCTTTACTCGCGGCTCGGCGAATCGACCGCCTGGCTGCAGCCGGAATTGATCGCCGTTGGCCGCGAGGTCATTGAGTCCTATATAAAAGAGGACCCGCGACTCGCCCCGTTCGCGTTCCAGCTCGACGACAGTCTGCGCAATGCCGCGCACACACTCGGCGCAGAGGCCGAACAGACATTGTCCTATTTTTCACAATCATTTAATGCACCGTCCACCACTTACGGGCTGCTCGCGAATTCGGACATTCCCTGGCCAAGCATTACGCTGTCGGACGGTGAAGAAATTCGCGTCGATTCGCAGGGCTACAGCTACGCGCGTTCCAGCCAGAATCGTGACGACCGCAAACTCGTATTCGATACTTTCTGGGGCAAGTGGCAGGAGTATCGCAACGCCACTGGCATGGTGCTGAACTCGCATATCCAGACCCAGACGGCACTTGCCAAGGCAAGAAACTATGACAGTGTGCTGCAGCGTGAGCTGGACCAGGATAACCTGCCACCCGCCGTGTACCACACGCTGGTCACAGAAGTTAACAAGGCTCTGCCAACCCTGCATCGCTACTTCAGACTGCGCGCACGTATGCTCGGGCTGGAGCAGATGCACTACTACGACATCTACCCGCCGATGGTGTCGCTCGACAAGAAGTTTGATTTCGAGACCAGCAAGGCGATCACGCTCGACGCGATGAGCATACTCGGCGAAGACTGGGTTGCCATGCAGCGGGCTGGCATGGAACAGCGCTGGATGCACGTGTATCCGCAGCCGGGCAAGGATTCCGGTGCATACCAGTGGGGAGTCTACGACGTGCATCCCTACCTGCTGCTGAACCACAATGACGACTACAGCGGGCTGTCAACGCTGGCGCACGAATGGGGCCACGCCATGCACACGCTGTACGCAAAGCAGAGTCAGCCTTATGAAACCTCGGGCTATGCGACCTTCATCGCCGAAATACCGTCGACCTCGCTCGAATTGATTTTGCAGGACTATATGACCAGGCATGCAGAGTCGATCGACGAGCAACTGTTCTACCTGGGCGAGGGACTCGAGGGTATGCGTGGCACGTTCTTCCGCCAGACCATGTTTGCCGAATTCGAACTTGCGCTTTACGAAGCGGCCGAGCGCGGCGAAGCCTTGTCCGGCGAAGGCATCTCGAAGATTTACGGTGAAATCCAGCGGCGCTACCACGGCCACGATCAGGGTGTAGTCGTGGTCGACGATCTGTACAACAACGAATGGATGTTCGTCGATCACTTCTACCGCAATATGTACGTGTTCCAGTATGCGACCTCGCAAACGGCAGGCACCGCACTATACGAAAAAATAGTTACCGAGGGTGAGGCCGGTGTTGAGAACTACAAAAACCTGCTGCGAGCGGGGGGTTCGGACTATCCGTACAAACTGCTTGTTGCCGCCGGCGTCGACCTCACCAGGCCCGAGCCCTACCAGGCCATGGTGCGCAAGATGAACGCAGTAATGGATGAAATGGAGCGCCTGCTGGACCTCAGGGAATCACAGGCCCGAGGCGTTACTCAGCAATCCGCGCACTGATTACTTTCGCGGGACAGCCACTGCCGCTATAGGGCGCAAGCCCGGTGTCCGCCGTCGCCACCTGCCCCGGCTCCAGCCGGCCCCCCACGTTGCGTCGCAGCTGCTGCGCACGACCGGCGCTGTCGGTGTAGTCGACCTGTACCTGCACAGCAGTGATTGCCAGCGGTGCGTCATTGCGCACCGACACCATGAGTTGTCCCTGATTGCCGGCGCCGCAGGCTCGCGACACATAGGCGGCCGGATTTTCAGCAAGTTCGAGGCGCGCGAGCTGGCCACTCGCAGCCTTGCCGTAGTCACCACCGCTTTTTGCGACCACCCTGAAATGCTCAATGGCCGCCGCCGTGTCGCCACGATCCTTTTTGATCAGGCCAAGGTGGTAATGTGCCGGCGCCGTGGGCAACAGGCTGAGGCTGCGCTCGAGGTCGGCTACGGCCGCGTCGGTCTTGCCGAGTTCCTTGTTCGCCAGGCCGCGTTGCAACGGATAGTAGAAGAAATTACCGCGGCGGCTGATGGCACGGTCGTAATTTGTTACCGCCATGTCGTATTGCTTGTTCATCAGGCGCACATCGCCGCGCAGGGCGTGGAAATTCGCTTCCGCGGAAAAACTTTCGATGGCCTTATCAGCCAGGGCGAGCGCTTCGTCGGCTTTCTTCTCGCCAAGTGCCTTACGACCGGCGTCGTAGGCATCGTACGCAGGTTTCGCATCAAGGGTTTTTTGCATCGCTGCCCGGTAGGCATCAACACCCAGCGTGCCGCCCGCGGGCAGGTTGCGGATGCGCTCCCGATTGGCCGTGACCCTTTCCTGCGACGGCGGGTGGCTGGCAAACAATCCGTTCAGCCAGCTCTGGTTGCGGCCCTCGCTGAGGCGCACGAAGGTCTCCTGCAGTGTGACCGCACCCTGCGGGTCGTAACCGGCCTTCGACATGTATCGCATGCCGTACTTGTCCGCCTCAAGCTCCGCCTCGCGTCCATATTTAGTCGATACGAGCTGCGCCGCCACACTGGCGCCACCAACGGCAAGATTCCCATAACTGCTGTCACTGCTCACGACACTGGTCGCCACCACCAGGCCCTGCAGTATCTGTGCGCGCGACATTTGCTGCGCCGTGTGACGCGCCGCCGCGTGCGTAATTTCGTGTCCCAGCACCGCAGCCAGCTCTGCCTCAGACTGTATTTCGACCAGCAGGCCGCGATTCACCGCTATCTTGCCGCCGGGCAAGGCCCAGGCATTCGGAACCGAGCTGTTCAGCACGGTAAATTCGTACGGCAAGGCAACGTCGCTGACAGCCGCAAGCCGCTTGCCGACCGATTGCACGTAGGCCGTCAGCTCAGTGTCGACGTCGTAGGTGCCGCCCTGCGACTGCACCATCGGCGCGTAATTCTGCGTGCCCAGAGCAATGTCATCCGCCGGCGAAACGGTCATGAACTGGCGATCGCCGGTCACCGGGTTGACCGCGCAGGCGCTCAACCCGGCCAGGGTAATGCCAATCAGCAGTTTTTTCATGGGGCGATTATAGCCGCAACCAGGCATATACGGGTTATTCGCAATAGCCGCAGCGCGCTCATCCATTAGACTGGCATTGCAACGCAGGAGCCTCAACATGTTCAGTATTGAATCCATCATGAGTACCGAGCTGATCACGATTCGCCCGCGGGATTCGCTGGCGAAAGCCAGGGCGCTGATGCAAAAGCACCGTATTCATCACCTGCCTGTGGTCGACGGCGCAGGCGCGCTCGTGGGCCTGCTCACGATCAGCGACCTGCTCGCAGCCACAGACTCGGTGCTGCGCGACGACAAGGACCGCATCGACGCCAACGAGATCTGCATTAACGATGTAATGGTCACCGACCTTGCGACTATCGATGAACAGACCGATCTGCGCCAGGCCGCGCTGTTCCTCGAAAAACATCGCATTGGTTGCCTGCCGGTGGTCAGCAAGGGTGTGCTCAAGGGGATTGTCACGGACACGGATTTTGTCGCTGTCGCGATCAATCTGCTTGAGCAACTCGACGAAACCGAGCCGGACGACGACCTCGAAGCCTTCGACGAGCAGTACGCCTAGCCGGGCTGCCCCTGGGCCCTGCTCGCGATGGCATGCTGGGCGTCGCGTTCGGAACCAATCAGGATTGCGATCCAGCGCGTGCGCGCGTCGCTCTCGAGACCCAGCTTCAGGGTCATGGTCAGCGGCACAGACAACAGCATGCCGACCGGGCCGAAAATAAATCCCCAGAAGATCAAACCTACAAAAACAATCAGCGGCGAAAGACCGACGCCGTAGCCCATCAACCGCGGCTCGAGAAAGTTGCCGAACACCACGTTGATCACAATGTAGCCAAACGCCGTCGCCGAAGCTTCACCAGGCCCGAGCTGCACGAGTGCCAGCAGCGCCGCCGGGACCGCCGCAATAATCGAGCCGATCGTCGGTATGTAATTGAGCAAAAACGCGAGCATCGCCCACAGCAAGGGAAAGTCGACGCCAATTGCCCAGGTCAGCAGTCCCGCCAACAGGCCAGTCGCGGCACTGATCACGGTTTTGATACCGAGGTAGCGGCCAAGATTGGAGAGGAACACCCGCGGCCGATGCAATGACTCGGTGCTGCGGCCGAAGGCAGCCCGTACCTTGGTGTCCGCCGTCGACGCCTCGAGCAGGATGAATATCATCGTGAACAGGATCAGGAAGACGTTGGTCAACACGTCCTTCAGGCCATTGAGGATGCTGGCGACGAACCCCATCGCCCAGCCCGGGTCGATCATGTCGCTGAAACTTTGTAACGAGTCGATGCCGTCGATACGGCCGGCGACAAAACTCAAGGCACCCCGGATGATGCCGTCCAGGCGCTGCTGATAGCTGGGCAACGCCGCGGTGAAATCAGCAATCGAGGTACCCACGATGGCACCAACGATGGCCAGCACCAACATGATCATGGAAACAATGGCGAGGGCCGCAAGGATCGATGGCACACGCTTGCGTTGCATCCACAGCATCGGCCGCACAGTAATCAGCGCCAGGAATACAGCAACCAGGAACGGCACCAACAGTGCCGACGCCCACTGCAGGCCATAAACGATGATGACGACAGCAGCGAAACTGACAACGCGACTGGTAGCGCCTAGGTTGTTTTCGTCCAAGTCCTGTCCATCAGTTCCGGTTTTTCGGCGTGTACAGCTGCGCTTCTTCTTCCGTCAATTGCTCGACCCTGATGGTCCAGCGAGCCAGCGAAGAGCTGATGCGCAGTTTGTAACGGCCACTGGTGCGTAACAGCCGCACACCGTTGCTGCGATCCGTTACGTTCTGGCGCGAGCCGCTTTTCACGCCACCGACGAACTGGCCGGTCATCGCATCAATCAGCACGATATCCAGAGAAATGTTCCAGTCGTAATCACTGTCCAGACGCCAATCGATAATCCACGGCGACTCCACTGTAAAGTCGAGCGTGGTGGTATTGCCCGACCCTTTGAATTCGCGCACCAGCTCGCCCGCGAAAAGCGGCATGCTGCATAATGTCATGAATATGGCGGCCAGGGTTTTCATGCTGTAGCTCATCGATTGCGATCCTCGCTTGCAGATTACCGCATCTCTGACCCGGCTTCGAAGAAAATGTTGCGCACTTAACATTCGCCCGGCATTGCTGCAATCCACGCGCGCACGAGCGCAACTCCCTCGGTGTGAATCGCGCTGCGACCCAGCTCCGGCATCGCGATGGCGGGATCCGTGTGCTGCATGCGATACAACAGTATCGAGTCGTCCGGCCTGCCCGGGTAAATATCATAAGGCCGATCACCACTGCCACGGCCAACCGCCACGGGCGTCTTGCACAGCCCGTAGTGCCGGTCGACCGGCGCCTCTATATTAAGGTGCAGGGCCGAGGTGTCGGCAGCGCCGGCCGGGTTGTGACAATGCGCGCAATTGGCATCCAGGTAGACCTTGACGCGCCATTCGTCCGTGGCCGGTATTGCCGCCGGCCAGGCTTGCGGCGCGCCCGCCAGTAGTCCTGCATCTGCCCAGTGCCCAAGCTGGTTGGCAGCATCGCCCCACCAGGCGTAGGGCCGATTCAACTGCCAGGCCTTGGGACCCAGCGGGCGCAGTTCTGCAGCAGCGTGATCCGGCGTGTGACAACCACCGCACTGATTAGCGTCCGGAACGACATAGTTAATATTCTGCCGCGACGCCTCGCCGACCAGCTCCAGTGCGCGCACATCACCGGCGAATTCCAGCGTTGCATCGTCCTGCGCCGCGTTCCAGACGTAGGGATACGCATGCCAGCCCTCGGCGTAACGCACCAGCAGGCGTGTTTCGATTAATTGATATTCATCGAGCGACAGGAAACCGTCGGCCGGCAACTCGTGCGCTACATTGCTCATTACCACGACAGGACGGTCGGCCGACCAGCCCGGCGCCTTCCGGTAGTAAAACGTCTTGCTGATGATGGTGCCAGGCGGAAATTCGAATTCACGGCTCGCATCGTATTGCGCCGATGTTCCGGCGGGCATCCAGACGGTGCGAAGTTTCAGCGCATAGTCACTGAACAATGGCGCGTTGAGCTCATACGGAATGACACCGGCATTCAGCTCGAGGCGCTGCCTGCTGGCCAGAACAACGCCCCATTCACTCAGCAACGCTGGCGGCTGCCCGGCGGGATGTACAAGCACTGTCCGTGCTGGCTGGCTGCAGCCGATGAGCACGCCGGCCAAAAACAGTAAGGCAAGCCGGCGCATGATTATCCCAGCGGCGGCGCCAGCACGACCGCCGGCAGTTTTTCGTGATCGCAGGCGTGCTGCGAGTCACCGACCACGATGTTGCTGCTGCCATTTGCGAGGTCCGCGTTCAGCACCTCGGCGGCACCGTTTCGCACACAAATGCCAAACTCGGGTTTCAGTTTGCCGCTGGCGTCGAGCTTGTCCGGATTCACATAGCCATCCCAGAGCACGTCCGGGAAACGGCCGCGCAGGCCGAACATCGCGACCTTCAGGGCTTTCAGATCCAGGCCATCGGGCGAGGACCCACCGCCCGAAAACCGGTTGTCGTAGATGTAAATCGTTTCGGGGTAAGGGTCGTAGGCAGCCGCCAGCTCGCGCGTGCCCTGGAAGCCGGTCGCGTAGTAGCTGCTGACGATGATATTGGCGGTGTCGTTGTCGGCGATGTCATTGTCGAATATTTCCACGCGGTCATTCGAGTTGACGACGATGCCCGATCCCGCCGGCACACTCGCGACCGGCGTGCCCTCGGCGCCGAAGTTGTCGGTGTTATTGCCACTGACAATATTCTGGTAAACGCGCGTGCTGTGGCCCGGCTGCGGCAGGTCCGGCATGTTGAAAACCAGGATGCCGCCCGTGTTGCCGGTCGCCGTGTTGCCGTAAACATCGGCGTTAAAAGTGTTCTCGATCTCGATGCCGGCGACGTTGTATTCGGCGCGATTGTTTCGCACCACGACATTGCGCGATTGCCCGACGTACAGGCCTGCGTCCGAAGCACCAATCGCCACCGACTCTTCGAGCAACAGGTTCTCCACCTGTACCGGGTAGATGCCATAGGCACCGTTATTTTCGTGCGGACCATTGGTCCATTCGGTGCGCACCCGCCGGATAATGATATTGCGGCCCCCATTGACCTTGAGCCCGTCGCCGGGCGTGTCCTCGATGGCGAGGTCCTCGATGGTGAAATCACTCGCATTGACGAGCAGCCCTTCGGCACCCTGCAGCTGGCCTTTGAACGACAATATCGACTGGTCCATGCCGGCACCGCGCAGCGTCACGCCCGAGACATTCAGCGACAGCCCGCGATTGATCGGGTGCACCCCGGGCGGGATCGTAATCACATCCCCGGGCTTTGCCTGGATGAGTTGAGTTTGCAACTGCTTCTGGAAATCACTCGCCGTGCCCACCGCATCGTTTGCCGGCTGCTTCGAGCAGGCCGAGCAAAGCAGCACGACCAGACCCAGGATAAACGTGGTGCGCGTATGACTCACGTGGCGGATTCTCTTCCCCTTGATTGTGAAACTATAGTCACGCACATTAAGCATCGCAATGCAGTTTCTTCGAGGTGAGTAATGCTTGACATCATCCGTTCGGCAAGCCGCGGCGCCGCCGAGCATGGCTGGCTCAGCAGCCGGCATACATTTTCATTCGCCGATTACTACAACCCGGCGCGCATGGGATTCGCCTCATTGCGCGTCATTAACGAGGACTGGATTCAGGCCGGCAAAGGCTTCGGTACGCATCCGCATCGGGACATGGAGATCATCACCTACATGCTGGAAGGCGAACTCGCACACCAGGACAGCATGGGCAATGGTTCGGTGATACGACCCGGGGAATTGCAGCGCATGACCGCCGGCACCGGTGTATTGCACAGCGAGATCAATCCCTCGCCCGACACGGCCGCACACCTGCTGCAGATATGGATACTGCCCGAGCGGCAACGCTTGCAGCCGGGCTATGAGCAAAAGTATTTTTCACCGGAGGCGAGGGCCAATCGCTGGTGCCTGATCGGCTCACGCGATGGCCGCGATGGCTCGCTGACGATTCACCAGGACGTCAGCCTGTATGCGTCGATACTGGATGCGGGACGTGAGCTGAGTTTCGAGCTCGACACCACGCGCAATGGCTTCCTGCAGCTGGCGCGCGGCAGCGTCGATATCGGCGATGACTCGCTGACCGCTGGCGATGCGGTCGCAATGCAGCAGCACAAGAGTTTCACGCTGCGCGCAAACGAAGCTGCGGAGCTGCTGTTTTTCGATCTCGCCTAGGCGCGCGGCAGTGGCGGCCGGAACATCACCAGGCCAAACCAGATCGCGAAAATCGAGAAAACCGCGGCGCTGATCATCAGCGGCACGGCACGAAACGCCATCGCCGCCTTGATCAGGGTGACCGCGACCATGGTGAAGTGCAGGAAATTACCGGCTGCGACCGGGCGCGCGTAGATGCCGCCGATCAGGATGCCGCGCGCCATCCAGTTGAGCATGGCGAAGCCGAGATACACAGCACCCGCCATTTGCACGAACAGGACCGTGGCATTGTCCGGCACGGTGCCGTGCAGGCCCAGCACCTCCTGCGGCATGAACGAGGCGGCAAGACCAATGACCGCCATCAGGGCGGCGCTCGAGATCATCAGAATGGTTGTGTGCATTATTTCGGCTCCTGCAATAGATGCGCCGATAATACCGCGGCACTATCAGTTTTTTCGCTGCAGGTACAAGAGCCAGAAAACAATAAGAACGCCAGCGAGCGCGATGCTCGCCAGCAGCGCAAACAGGTTCAGGTGACCCGCTGTCCCCGGGTTAGCATCCAGAATTCGGCCGGCGACCGGGCCGAAGAAAATATCCGGCGTGAAACCGATAAAAGAGACCATGCCGACTGCGGTACCGGTAATTGGCTGCGGTGTGCGCGTTTCCTCGAGCAGCGCAAAGTAAATTCCACGCAGCGCGAATACCGCGAACAGGCTGACAAACAGGTTCGCGATGATGAACGTCGCACGCACCGTATCCGGAGTGGCAAAGGAAAGTATGGCAAACACGGCCAGCGATAACGCGAAGCTGCCAGCAATAGATCGTGCGATGCCAAGACGGTCTGCGATAAATCCCGCGGCCAGCGCCGCCACCGGGCGCACGTAGGCGCCATACGCGGAAAGTCGCGCCGCGCTCACTTCGTCCATGCCAAGAACCTGCTGCGCGTACAGCGCGTAATTGTCGATGCTTTTATAAAGGCAATACGCACTGACAATGATCGCCGCCTGCGCCCAGATCTGCGGACGGGTTACAACTTTCGCGATGCCGAGGAATGGGCTTTGTTTGCTCAGCGAGCCCGGATCACTGTCCGGGATCACCAGCCAGGCGAACACGGCAACCGCGAAGGTCACGGATGCGTACAGGTAGATTACGCCACGTAAACCCGCTAGCCGTTCGGCGGGCGTGATCAATACCACCTCTGCCGGCAACAGGCGTGCGAGCAGTAACACCGCAGCGCCCGCAACCAGCGCCGCGGCCAGGCCGCGACCCGCTTCCAGCGTTCCAAACGCTACACCCTGCTCCGACGCACCGCCCCACTCGCGTGTTGCGCGAATCATCGCGCCCCAGGAAAGGAATATCGTCGTTATGCCAAAGTAGCCGTACAACACAGCCATCTGCATCGCACCAGGAATTGTTGCCATATAGAGGCCGCCCGCTGCCGTCGCCATCAATGCAAGTGTAATCAGCCGTCTTGCAGAGAAGTAATCAGCCAGCACCCCGCCCGGAAAATACGACAACATTGCCGTAATGCCGTATACCGCAAATACATCTCCGAGCTGCGTATTGCTGAAACCGAAAACCTCGAGAAACGTCGGGCGGAAAAAACGCGCAACGTGAAACGGCAGGCCAAATATCATTTCGGCGCCGATCACCAGCGCTGCGATGAACAATATCCGCCGCAGCGTACTCATGGCCTAATCGAGATCCGCAAACAGTAACGGCGTCGGCGGATACGACAGCAACGTGGCCAGCGCCGCCCAGTCACCTTCCGCATCAGCGTCCGGGTTGGCGCGGCGGACATAGGCTTCAACAAGGTCCTCGCCCAGCACGTAATTGATCATGTAGGCGCGATAACGCGCGGCGAAACCGAACCACGATTCGATGCTGTCCGGCCCGACCAGCGCATAGCGCGTGATCCAGTCTTCGGTCTGCGCGCGATCCCAGTGGCCGTCGAGATAGTTCCGCGCGGCCTCGATGCCGGCGTAACGAATCTTGTCGGTCGCGGCACTGAGCCGATCATAGGTTGCGAAATCGACCGCATCGATTCCGGCCAGCGGCAGTATCGTGTCCTGCAGGAATGCGTTCCTGCTGTCACCGGGAAACGCAACGCGCTCCGCGAAATCGCCACTACCCTCGAAAATCAGGCCTTGCGGCGAGAACAGCGGCAGCACCGAGAATTCCACCCAGCCGCGATCCCGCAGAAAATTCCGGTCCAGCAGGCTGCTGAAGGCATGATGTCCCGGGTAGCCTTCGTGGCAACCCAGCTTGGTGGCACTGGCGAGGTAGGTCGGCCGGCTGGTCTCGACCTGGATCAATCCCTGCGCATCGCCCTGGTACCAGTTGTAAGCACTCCAGGGATTGCCGCTGACCATTTCGAGCCGGAACGACTCGTCTTCGGGCAGGCGCATATGTTGCAGGGTGCGAGCCCGGCATTCCTCGATAGCAGCGCGGATCACGGCCTCGACGTTCTGCGGCGGAATACGAAACTGCTGGCGAAATGCGTCGACGCGCGCATGCAAGGGTCCGTCACCCGGTACGATTGCCTCAATTTCCAGCAACGCCTGGTCGTAGTGTTCGCGTGGGAATGCCGGTGCGACGAAACCGTAAATCAGCCGCGACTCCTCGTCGAAACTATACGTTGCGCCGTCCCGCATGCGCGCGACCGCCGCCAGCGACTCGAGGTGCGAGGCGATGAAGTCCTGCCGCAATACGAGCAGGTACTCCTGCCCCGAAACATCAATTGCGCGCACCGCGGCCGCGAGGGCTGTGGCACCGCTTGCGATCTCAGCGAGGTTTTGCGGATTCACGCGCATCGTCCCGCCACTCTTTCGGCCCGAAGTAGGCATCGACGTAATCCGGATCGTGCTGGCCCAGTGCCAGTGCGAGCTTTACATACTGCTCCGCCAGTGGATCGAACTCTGCCGCAACATCCTGTGGCGTGCGTGCCGTGCATGCCACAAGCCACAGCAATACCAGAATTTTTGTCGCTCGCATGTGATTTTCCCCGCCTTGGTGCAATATTGGACGTCTCTGAAGTATACGTGAGCAAGATCAATGAGGATTCGCACAATAGTCGTCCTGGTTCTGTTTTTCGCGGGCGCAGGCCGTGCTGCCACCGATGCGCCGCAAACCATGCGCCTCGATTACTTCCATAGCGGCAACGACCAGACGGAGATGTTCAGCCTCGACGAAGTGGTGATCGAGGCACTGCCCTGGACCGGCAATATGCAACAACCGCTGGATACGACGCTGCGCGGCAAATACCTGTTTGAAATCGTCGACGAGGTAACGGGTAATATTTCCTGGTCGCGCAGTTTCAGCAGCATTTACGGCGAATGGGAAACTACCGCCGAGGCGCGCGAGATCAATCGCACGTTTCATGAATCGCTGCGCTTCCCGCGGCCTGCCGCCACATTTCAGGTGGTCATAAAGAAACGCGACGCCACGAACCGGTTTGCAGAGGCCTGGCGCATATCCGTCGACCCGGACGACTACATGCACCATCGCGAAAAAGCGATGTATGCCGGGCAGGTGGTCGCCATCGTCAACAACGGCGATCCGGCGCAAAAGGTTGACCTGCTGCTGCTCGGTGACGGCTATACGGCTGCCGAGCACGACGCGTTCATCGCCAAGGCGCGTGAGATGGCCGATATCCTGTTTGCCACATCGCCGTTCGGGGAACGCAAGTCCGACTTCAATGTTTGGGCGCTGGCACCACACGCCGCCGAATCCGGCGTATCCCGGCCGTCGACGAATACCTGGCGGGATTCGCCGATTGGTGCCCGTTACGACTCGTTTCGTTCGGAGCGCTATGTGCTTACGTCTGACAACAAGGCCTGGCGGCGTATCGCATCGTCGGCGCCTTATGACTTCGTCGAGATCCTGACCAATACCGACACCTACGGTGGCGGCGGCATATACGGCCTGTTCAGCACCGCGGCCGCGAACAGCGAATGGGCGCCGTACCTGTTCGTGCATGAATTCGGGCACCATTTCGCCGGCCTCGCCGATGAGTACTACACGAGCTCGGTTGCCTACGAGGGCCCGGCAGAAATCATCGAGCCCTATGAGCCCAACGTGACCGCATTGCTCGACCCTGAGAATCTCAAGTGGCGGCACCTGGTTGGCGCAGGCACGCCGTTGCCGACGCCGTGGCCGAAACAGGCGTTCGAGGAACATTCGCTGGCGGTGCAAGAAACCCGCGCGCAAATGCGCGCCGATAACGTCCCCGAATCCGAGATGAACGAGCTGTTTCGCTTCACCAAGGAATACTCGGCGAAGCTGTTTGCCAGCAGCGAGTACCAGGGTGTCGTCGGTGCGTTTGAGGGCGCCTACCATGAGGCCCAAGGCTACTTTCGCCCGGAGCAGAATTGCCTGATGTTCACCCGCACCGACTACTTCTGCGCGGTCTGTGCCGCCGCCATAGAAAAGGTGATTGACGAGTACACGAAGCCCTGATCAGCAGCGAATCTTGTAACCGGTCTTGAAAATCCAGTACACGACGAACAGGCACACAAGCAGGAAGGCCATCACCATGGCAAAACTCACGGCAACCGCCACATCCGAGTTTTCGAAAAAGGCCCAGCGAAAGCCGCTCACCAGGTAGACGACCGGGTTGAACAGGCTGATCGTCTGCCAGACCGGCGGCAACATGCTGATCGAATAGAACGTCCCGCCAAGAAACGTCAATGGCATGATCACCAGCACCGGTACGATGGTGAGTTTTTCCCAGCCATCTGCCCACACGCCAAGAATGAAACCGAACAGGCTGAACGACACCGAGATCAGCACCAGGAACAGCAGCATGACCAGTGGATGCGCGATATGCAGATCCACGAAGAGTCCGGCCGTGGCGAGAATGATCATGCCGATCACCACGGATTTGCTGGCGGCCGCGCCGACATAGCCGATCACGACCTCGACGAACGATACCGGCGCCGACAGCAGCTCGAATATCGTGCCGGTGAACTTTGGGAAATAAATCGCGAAGGACGAATTCGAAATGCTTTCGGTCATGATTGCCAGCATGATCAGGCCCGGCACGATGAACGCACCGTATCCTACGCCGTCAATTTCGGTAATCCTGGAGCCGATCGCAGAACCGAACACCACGAAGTACAAAGAGGTGGAAAGCACCGGTGCAACAATACTTTGCACCACGGTGCGCATCATGCGCGCCATCTCGGTACGGTAGATCGCTCTTATTGCGTGAAAATTCATATCTTTTTATTCACCAGGCCGACAAAGATTTCCTCCAGCGAACTTTGCGAGGTATGCAAATCGTTGAACTTGATGCCCGCCGCATGCAAATCGCTCAGCAGTGCCGTAATCCCGGTGCGGTCCCGTTGGGTGTCATAGTGATACGTCAGTTCCAGGCCATCGCCGCCAAGTTCGAGCTGGTAGTTTTCCAGGCTGGATGGCAGCACCGAAACTGACTCCGACAGGTGCAGCACGAGTTGCTTCTTGCCCAGCTCCTTCATGAGCCGGGTTTTCTCCTGCACGATAATCACCTCGCCGTGATTGATCACACCAATGCGATCCGCGAGCTGCTCGGCCTCTTCGATATAGTGCGTTGTCAGAATGACGGTGACTCCCGACTCCCGCAGCGCCTGCACCACGTTCCACATGTCCTGGCGAAGTTCGACGTCGACACCGGCCGTTGGCTCGTCCAGGAACAGGATCTCCGGTTCGTGCGCCAGCGCTTTGCAAATCAACACGCGCCGCTTCATACCACCGGACAACGTCATGATTTTATTATTTTTCTTGTCCCACAATGACAGCGAACGCAAGACTTTCTCGATGTGTGCCGGGTTATCCGGCTTGCCGAACAGGCCGCGGCTGAAACGGCACACGTCATACGGCGTTTCGAAGGTTTCGGTCGGCAACTCCTGCGGCACCAGCCCGATGCGCGAGCGTGTCTCACGAAAATTCTCGACGTTGTCGAAGCCGTCAACAGTCACCGTGCCCGACGATTTTTTCACGATGCCGCAAATAATATTGATCAGGGTCGTCTTGCCGGCGCCATTTGGCCCGAGTAAGCCAAAGATCTCGCCGCGATTGATTTGCAGGTCGATATTCCTGAGTGCCTGAAAATCGCCGTAGGTCTTATTCAGGCCCGATACGCTGATGATGGGCTGCATGCCGCGAAATCATACCTAGACCCGTAGCAAGCACAAGCTGCGTCATCAGGTTCGCAGCTGGTCGACATAGGCGAACAATGCGGCCGAACCGCCGGTATGCAGAAAAACGATGTTCGATGCGTGGTCGAATTCCCCCTTGCGTACCAGGTCGATCAGGCCGGCCAGTGCCTTGCCGCTGTAAACCGGGTCGAGCAGCAGGCCCTCGCTTCGTGCCAGCAGCAACACGGCCTCGTTCATAGCCTCGGTCGGCACACCATAGCCACTGCCGACGTAATTGCAGTTCGCAATGATATCCTTGCGCGCCACAATACCCGGCCGGCCAATGTACTCTGCCGTTGCCATCGCCAGCGCATACACTTTTTCTTCCTGCGCGAGCTGCGGGCTGCTGACCCCAATGCCCAGCAGCGGCGTCGCACTTTGCAATGCCCTGAGCCCGACAATCAGGCCCGCCTGCGTGCCTGCGCTGCCGGTCGCCGTGACCAGGTGGTCGATCCTGAAACCCGATGCATGCGCCTGCTCCAGCAATTCGCTGGCGCAACTGACGTAACCGAGCGCGCCGATGACGTTCGACGCACCAACCGGAATCAGGTAAGGCCTGCCGCCCGCAGCCCTGATCTCGGTGGCAACTTCGTCCATGGCTGCGACCAGATCCGTGTCAGCCGGGTACTCGCGCAGATGCGCGCCGAATATCCGGTCCAGCAATATATTGCCGGAATTCGCATACGGCTCGCTGGGTTCGCGGACGCGACGCTCCAGCAATACTTCACACGCAAGACCAAGCTTGCACGCCGCCGCCGCTGTTTGCCGCACATGATTTGACTGTACAGCACCGACCGTGACGATCGTATCCGCGCCTTCGGCCAACGCGGCGGCCATGGAAAACTCGAGTTTGCGAGTTTTGTTGCCGCCGCTCGCGAGCCCGGTGCAATCGTCGCGCTTCACCCAGATCTGTGGCCCGCCCAGCAGCTTGCTCAGGTTTGGCAGGTGCTCAAGCGGCGTCGGCAGGTGGGCCAGAGATACGCGTGGAAATTTTTCGAGCACCCTGTCGCAAAATTTCAACACGTCATTGCCGGCTCAGGAAGTTTTGCACCGCAGCGAACTCTCGCTGGCGCAAGGCCGCGCACTCGGTTGCGTCGGCCAGCGCGGTCTTGATCGCACCGTCGATGCCCTCGACAAAGCGCTGCTCGGCACCGTAAAACGAGGCGATGGTCTCGAGATTTTCGGTCGAACAGCCAGCTAACGTGGCCGGTGCGTTTGCCATCGCGCCCCCCGGCAGTAACTCGCGCAGGCGCGCATCATTCTGCATCGCCCAGTCGAGCAGCATCGGCAAGTTGTCTTCCCAGCCCGCGAGCCTTGTCAGTATCGTGGAAATATCAACCGCCTGCAGTTTGCCGCTGAGCGCATAGTCGAGCACCTGTTGCACAACTGCGGGATCGCGAAAGGAACCGATGGCGCGCACATAGTTGCGGCGATCGCCCGGCGAGGTCTCCAGCAACGGTTCAAACCGTTCCCGATACGCCTTGAACGTGTCCACGGTTCCCCAGCGCGCTGCCGTGCGCAGCGCGACGGCGGCAAGATCGGTCGGCGGAATGCTGCCGGCAACATATTGCTCGGCCAGCGACGTGATCACGGCACGTGCTGTCTCGTCCCGGCCATAGTCGGCAAGCCAGAGCAGTACCTGCGCCCGCAATTCGGTGATGTCGCTATCCTCACCATCGATGCCTGCGGTGCCGATCCTCGCCAGTGTCGGCGACAACAGCTCACGCACGAACACCGCGAACGACTCACGAAGGTCTGCGGTAATAAGCGTCGATTGCACACTCGATAGCTGGTCCAGCAAAGCGCTTACTACGGCCGGGTCGGTGTCGCCCGCGACACCACGCATGGCGGCAAGATATATATCGCCGTCCAATTGATCGGCGGCGAGCAAAGCCCAAAGATTGGTCAGAAAACCCATGCGTTCGCGGATATTCAGATGCGTTGCAGCGTCCTGGCCAAGCTGTTGCAGCATATCGTCCGGGATACTCCAGCGGTAATAGCCACGCTGGTCTGCGCTCGGCAGGATCCAGTCAACCTCGCCATCGAGTCGCACGACTTCCATAGGTTCATCGACCACCAGCTCGGCCGTTACGACCCGGTCGCCGGACAGGTACTTGTAGTGCAAGGGAATGACCCACAGCGGCTGATCGCCAGTCGCCTCTCCAGGCATCAGTCGTTGTTGCGAAAACTCGAAGCGGCCATCGCCCTTCGCTGTCACTGTCAACAACGGGATGCCGGGCTGGTTGACAAATCCGGCAAGCCCGCCGGCAACGTCAAACTCTGCGCCCGCGTTAATTTCCGCCCAGAGATCGTCGGCCGCTGCGTTGCCGCGACTGTACTTTCTCAGGTAGCGCACCACACCATCACGAAAAATTTCCGCGCCGACCGCCTCCTCGAACATGCCGAGCACGGCCTTGCCCTTGTAGTAAGACAGAAAGACACCATCCGAAAAATCATCCGTGGATTTGAAATCGTGGCGTATGGGCCTGGTGGTCGAGCGAGCATCCATGTCCATGACCCGGAACAGGTTGCGCAACTCCGGTAATTCGATCGCATAGTCGGGATACACAGCGTTTGCTGTCTTGTCGCCCATCCAGTCAGCAAATGATTCGTTCAGCCACAGGTCATTCCACCACTGCATGGTCACGAGATTGCCGAACCACTGATGTGCGAGTTCGTGAGCGGTGACCTTGATCAGCGTGGATCTTTGCGATGCGCTGGCATTCTTATCGAGCAGCAGCAGGAAATCGGAATAGGTTATCGCGCCCGGGTGCTCCATCGCGCCGGAAAAAGACTGGTTGGTCGCGATCAGGTCCAGTTTCTTAAACGGATACGGCTCACCGAAATAGTCTTCGAGGAACGCCAGCAACGCTGGCGTGGTCTCGACCGCTGCAGCGGCCAGATGCGACTTGCCCTGCGGCACCACGACATTGCCAGGAATCGACATCCCCTCGATCGGCACGAGTTCGAACGGGCCCACGGCAACAGCGATCAGGTAGGACGGCAAGGCAGGAGTAGCATCGAATACCACGGTCTGGCGGCCATCGTGCTCGGTGACCGACACGACCGGCGTGTTCGTAATCGGCGTAACGCCGGACGGTACGACCATGGTCAATTGCCATGGAAACTTGAAGCCCGGCTCGTCAAAGCACGGAAAAGCCTGGCGCGCATCGATTGCTTCGAACTGGCTGAAAATATAATGCCGGCCTTCCTGCTCAGTTCGATTGATGCCGACACCGTCATCATTGAAATTATTGCTGAACGCAATTTGCAGTTCGTAGTCACCCGGTGCAAACGGCCTTGCTGCGACGATGGTCAACAGGCCATGCTCGCCGGATTCGTGCGCTACCTCAATCGCCTGGCCGTGCTGCGACAAGCCCAATGAAGTAATCTGCATATCCCTGGCATGCAGGCGAATACTGGCCTGCTGTTTGGCAACCTGCAGCGTTATCGTGGTGGTGCCGGAGTAATCTGTTTGTTCCGGGTCAATCTCGAGAGTCAAGGTCTGTGCAACAGGCCGGACATCGGCTGACAGGCGAAACGGATCCGCATTGTCAGCAATACGCTGTTCTTTGTCGGCGCCGCAGGCGGCCAGGCAAAGCACAACAATGCTGGCCAGTACCGGCCGGCTACGATAAGTCATGAGAGCTTCCCCGCTGTGTCAAAAGAGATTAGATGCGCGACAAACCTAAATCGTTCCGGTTTTGAGCGAACCGTCAAGCGCACGCAAGGTCTGGGAAGATTCCAGGTCGACCCGGTTGCGGCCCGCACGTTTGGATCGGTACAAAGCCCGATCCGCCTTGATCACCACGTCCGCCAGGCTGGCGTCCTTGTCGGAAATCGCAGCTACGCCGAAACTCGCCGTCATTACGACCTTGCGTTCGTCGACAGCCATCGGCGATGCCGCCAGTCGCTCGCAGAGCTCGTCTGCAATCGCCGACGCCTCGGCGATGTCGGTGCCTGGCAATACCAGCAGAAATTCCTCGCCGCCAATGCGTGCCACGATATCTTCCACGCGGCGTTCCGCCATCAGCAAACGCGAAAAATGCACCAGCGCCTTGTCGCCAATGTTGTGCCCGAATTCATCGTTGACCGATTTGAAATGATCGATATCGGCCGCTATTACCGAAACCGGCTGCACCGTGCGCCGCGCGGTCGCATACGCCACGATCGTTTGTTCGCCAAAGCCGCGCCGGTTCAGCAGCCCGGTGAGCGGGTCGCGCACCGCAATTTCCTTCATGTCTTCGTACAAATCGGATGCGAGCATGAACATGACAAACATCGCCATGCCGATCAGTCCCGCCGGAATAAACATCACGCTGGCATGGGAGAACAGCTGACTCATGACGAGGTCGCGGTCAGGACCAAGGCCGTAAATATGCCAGGCGGCTGGCAGCTGCACGAGTGCGAACAGGATCATCGTGATCGCCGATGCCCACTCCGCAACGCGCGTTTGCTCGCGATGGCGGATTACCATGGTTGCGGACATCAACAGGGAAACCGCCGCTGCAAACGGCAGGATCGCAGCACTGAGCCCGGCATGCGGCTGCACCAGGGTCGTCCATGCAACCCCGGCAAATATCAGCGACGCGATCGGCCAGAGATTTTTCGGCAGCCTTTCGCATTGGGTGCGTTGGCAATGGCCGCGTAATGCCAATGTGATCGTCGCAATACCGAAAGCATTCGCCAGTAGCCAGAAGGACGCGTGGCTCGGAAAGCGGCCTGCGCCAAGCATTGCCAGCCAGTACAGCGTTGAAAAGAGAAATGCCAGCGACCAGCGCATTGCCCATGGCCTGTCACCCAGCGTTTTCCAGGCCATGAAAAAAATAATCGCAATGATCAGGCTGGTGGTTCCGGACGCAACCTGGATGTACGTGAGCGGTGACATTGTCATGCGGAGGAATCCCTGCGTGCCCGATCTTTATGCTTGTTCTTTGTAGCTGATAATTCTGCCGCATTACGCGCTTTTTAGCGAATCGGAAAAATTATACGGGTGCTCCAAAGTGCAACGGACAGCGATTGCCACACCGCGATTTTGAAAAGAAAAGGGCGCACTCTGTGCGCCCTTTGGTGAACCGGTCAGTTACCTAGAAATCGAACTGGGCTGCAACGCCTATGGTTCTTGGTCGATTACGTGCCGTCCGGTCAAATCCCGGCACATTGACAACAATTGCGTCGTTGTACGAGAAGTAAGCCTCCTCATCGGTCGCGTTGTCGATAAATACCGAGGCTCTCCAGTTGCTGTCGCTGATAAAGCCGACCCGCAGATTAAGTAATGTATAACTAGGCCGAACATTGCTGGAATCGATCGTGCAGCAGCTGGAAACGTCCTTGCTGGCACTGCCGAAAATTTCCAGGGTTTCGTCGACGTAGTTAACACTGCCCAGGAAATACAGTTCGCCCGACCCCAAAGGCCGTGTCCAGTCCATATTGGCGCTCACTGACAACTCCGGAACGTCCGGCAGCAGATCACCGCTGGTAATTCCCAGCTGCGAAATCGTCTCCTTCAGCTCCGATTTCGTGTAGCCGATGCCGGCGCTGAGCGTGAGCTGGTCAGACACTGCGGCAACGAATTCAGCTTCAATACCGGTCGATTCCGCCTTGCCGAGATTGGCCGTAAAGTTGAATCCGCAGGCACCGGTCGTGCTCACACGCTGCTGAATGTCGGTCCAATCGAGCCGATAAATCGCAGCATTGAATCGTAGCGCATCGGTTGGCTCAGCCTTGATGCCAAGCTCAAGGTTTTCGACCGAATCCCCGCCGTAGGACGTCGGGTTGCCCACAATTCCTAATGCCGTCAGTTCCTGGTCGCAGGCGTAGGCATTGCCGTCAGCCGGATTTGTGCTGCGCGGAATCGAGCGATTGCCGCCGCCCGGGCGAGTTGCATCTGACGATGTCAGGTACAACTGGGTCGAATCGAGAACATTCCAGGCCAGCGTCGCCCGGTAATGCGTTTCCGAATCCGACGCCGAAACGTCGAGTGTGCTGGCCTGATCCTCCGGCAATCCACCTGCACCCGGATCGTAAACATAGCCCCAGTCTTCCTTCATCTGCGCGAAATCGTAATCGAGAGAACGCAAACCGAGCGTGAATTCGAAATCCTCAGCAAATTCAAGGCTTGCTTCTCCGAAGAACGCATCCTCCTGGTAATCGCTTACGTCCCTGGTGTTGGCAACGCCAAGATCGGTCACGAATTCGAAGCCCCGCTGCATGCGGTAGTTCGCCGTCGACGAAGCGTCTTTGCTGTAATACCCAAGCAGCCACTGCAAATCGGAGTCCGTGTTGGACGTGACACGAAGCTCGATGGTCTCGTCGTCGAGATCGATCCACTCATCGACATAGTTGGCTTCTGGCGCCAGTCCATAATCGAATATCTGTGGTATACCGAGAAAATCAATTGCATCAGTCATGTCTTCCACATTGACGAATTCGCGATCAAGCTTCGAGTAATTGAACATTACGCTGAAACTGTCGAAGTCATTGTTGGCCGTGAGACTGGCCATCGTAAACTCATCGTCAAACGGTTCCGCAGCATCGAATCTTCGATACTGGTTCAATGGATCGCTGTCGGGACCATCGAAATTCGGCTTCCCGCCCATCTCCATCTTTTGATAAAAGTAAGTCGGCTGCACATAGAAAGTGTCGGTGACGTTAAAGCGTAACGACGCACGCAAGGAACTGGTTTCTTCCGAGTCGACGTCCGAGACCCTGCCGCTGTTGCCAGCGCCGTCATCAAAAACGCGATCGATATAACCATCCCGGTCCGTATTCGATGCAACCAGTCGCAATGCAGCGTTGTCACCGAGCACCAGGTTCGCCATACCGTTGAGACCGAAATTCGTGCCACCGTCCGTGGTCGACGATACTTCACCGGCCACCTTGGCCTCAAAACCGTCGAGACTCGGCTGATTCGTAATCAGGCGCACCGTGCCTCCCATCGCGCTCGATCCAAACAATGTGCCCTGCGGTCCACGCAGAACCTCAACCCTGTCCAGGTCGAACATTTTCGGGCTAATTACGGTCTGCGCGAACGACGTCGAAGAGCCGGAGGAAATCGTCGAAATCGGCATTTCATCGATGTAGTAGCTTACGGTTGGCGCAAAACCGGTCGCCGCAGCAATACCACGGATATTGAGCTGCGTTCGGCCAGGCCCTGACGACTTCATCGACAAGGACGGTACTGCAGCAACCAGATCGTCGAAGTCTTCAATACCAGCATTCTCAAGCTCTGTGCCGGTCACGGCGCTTATGCTGATTGGTACGTCCTGTATTCCTGTTGCCCGTTTGGTGGCTGTGACGGTGATCTCTTCAAGCACCGCGGCCTGGCCCGCCTGGGCAAACAGGGCCAGCCCGCAAACCCATGCCGTTGGCGCCAATACTTTGATATTCATTTAAATGCCCCCCGCGCTGCACACGCATTTATTTACGAAACAATATGTAACTCGTTGAATTTATTATGCATAGCTATTTCAAGTGCGCCACGATAGTAGCACTAACTCATCAATATTTCGCCGCCTTCGGCTGCCTAGAACAACCAGGAGAGCTCTACGCGAATAACCTCGAGACTCGCGTCGCCGCTTGCCTTGCTGGCCTCGGTTTCCTGGATGCCGTAGCTACCCTTGAGGGACATGCGATTCCTGAAATCGAATCGCAGGCCGGCCGCCGCACCATAGGACTGCTGCGTTTTCGAGTAGGTGCTGTAAAAGGTTTCGCAGACATAACCCCACCACGGATCCCACCAGCAACCCGTGACCGGCGGGCTGTCCGCGACGTTGGAGTCAACCTCGGTCCAGCCAAAGCTCGCCTCAACGTACGGCGTGAACGGGCCTTCAATGAAATTGAACGTGCCCTTGAAGAACAGCGAGTAGACGTCCAGCTCGTGGCTGATTTCAACCGGCGTGTTGGCCAGATCATCGCTGATCAACACCGCATCATAGTCCGGGCTGTTCCAGCTGAATTCGCCCGACAGGGCCAGCCGCTCAGTGAAGTTATAGCCCACCGAAAAGCCATAACCGGTGGAACTGTCGATGTCGATGGATGCGCCGTCGCTGCTGCTCAGGGATTCCGACGACAGGTTGTTGAGCAGCAGGCCAAACTCCCACATGCCTTCCCGGTTACTCTGCTGTGCTGCTGCGCTTGCCGACAACACCAGGCCGGCAATCAGAATACAAACTCTCTTCATTTCTTACTCTCCAAGTTCTGGTCGCCGAACAGCAACCGCCTTAACCTGCGCAACCACTCTGTCACCGGGTTGCAAATTCAATTCTTCCCGCGAACGACGCGTAATCCGGGCGACCAGGCGCTGCTGCCCGGCCAATAACCTCACCAGCTGCGTCGCGGGCGGCGCATCTTGCACCGCTTCAATCACAACATCAAGCAGGTTCAGCACTGTCGTATCCCGCGGCCGCTTGCGGCTCAGGCTGACGTCGTTGGCGCGTATACGTAATCGGTAGCGGTCGCCGATATTGCCCAGCTGGCCCGGCAGCCATAGCTCGCCACCTGCAAATGTCAGCAGGCTTAGACTGTAGTTGGCATCGAAGTTCGCGATCCTGCCATCAAGTATTGAGCCGGCAGCGTCACCCATGACTTGCGGCAAATCCATCCGTACAAGTACTGACTGTAGTTCCCCACTTGCCGCGACGTGCCCGTTGTCCAGGACCACGAGGTGATCGCACAGGCAACAGATCTCATCAATGTTGTGACTGACATAGAAAATAGGTATTGACGACTCTGCATGCAGGCGTTCGAGGTACGGCAGGATCTCGCTCTTGCGTGCAGCATCGAGTGACGCCAGCGGTTCGTCCATGAGCACAAAGCGCGGTGCGCGCATCAAGGCACGCGCGATAGCGACGCGCTGTGCCTCACCGCCTGACAACTCTGCCGGCTTGCGATCGAGCAGCTTATCGATCCCCAGCAGCGCAATCACGGCCGCGAATTCGGCCGCTTCGCGCCTGGGGCTGCGGCGCATGCCATATTCAATGTTGGCACGCACATCAAGATGACTGAATAGCCGCGGCTCCTGGAATACGTAACCGATCTCGCGTGCGTGCGCAGGCCGCGAAGAAATCGCATCCTGCCAACGTTCACCGGCGACCAACAACTCACTGCCCGGCGCTTCCTCAAGCCCCGCAATACAGCGCAACAGCGTGGTTTTGCCCGCGCCGGATGCGCCGAAAATCCCGGTAATGCCGGACAGCGGTAATTGCAGTGCGACCTGAAGCGAGAAGTCGCCGCGCTGCAGCTGATAGCGAAGTGCTATTTCACCGACCGAACTCATTGCTGCCGCCATTGCCGGTTGAGCGCAAACATCGCCAACAGCACTGCGAACGCGAATACCAGCAGTATTGCCGAGAGCTGGTGTGCCGCCGCGTACTGCAGCGATTCGACCTGGTCGTAGATGGCGATCGAGATAACGCGGGTTTCGCCGGGAATATTGCCGCCGACCATGAGCACCACGCCGAACTCCCCCAGTGTGTGCGCGAAACTCAGGATCGCGGCATTCAGGTAGCCGCGTAGCGACTGCGGCAGCGCGATGGAGAAAAACGCATCGCGTCGATCGGCACCCAGGGTCCAGGCTGCTTCGAGGTCGCTTTGCCTGACCGCCTCGAATGCACTCATGATCGGCTGCACCGCAAATGGCAGGCTGTAGATACAGGAAGCGATCACCAGCCCCGCAAACGAAAACGTCAGCGACTCGCCGCTCAGCCGGAACCACCATTCGCCCAGCGAGCCGGCCGGTCCGAGCAGGATCAACAAGTAGAAACCCAGTACCGTCGGTGGCAGGACAATCGGCAAGGCAACGATTGCCTGCAGCACAGGCCGCAGGCGCGACCGCGTGCGCGCCAGCCACCAGCCGAGCGGCGTACCAATCAGCAGCAACAGCAGCATCGTAATGCTTGCCAGCTGCACCGAGAGCCATAAGGGCCCGAGATCCATCTAGGGGACTCCGTATCCTGAACGGCGAATTGTGTCACGCGCAATCTCGCCCTGCAGGAAGGACAGAAAGTCTTTCGCGGCCGTATTGCCCGCCGCATGTTGCAGCAGGATCGCCTGCTGTAGCAGTGGCGCGTGCGCGTCGGCCGGCACCTGCCAGGCACAGGTCGCCGACGGCAACGTAGCATCCAGCGTTTGCGATTTCGCCACCAGCGCATAGCGGGCATTGCCGCTGACTGCAAAATGCAGCGCCTGTGCTACGTTTTCGCCGTACACGAGTTGCGGCGTCAACGATTCCCAGAGACCGGCACTGCGCAGAAACGTCTCGGCGGCACGCCCGTACGGCGCCGTCAGGGGATTGGCAATTGCGACCCGGAATTGTCCGGATTTGTCCAGGTCGCTACGGCAATTGGCAGCGTCAGCAGCGGCGGACCAGAGCACCAGGATTCCGATGGCGTAAGTGAAACGCGTACCCGCCACCCCGGCGCCGGACTCATCCAGCAGGCGGGGGCTGTCCGCGTCCGCGGCCAGTAACACGTCAAAGGGCGCACCGTGCAGGATCTGCGCGTGCAGTTTGCCGGTGGACGCCGTGCTGAGGCGAACTGCATGCCCGGTTTGGGTCGTGAACTCCGCCGCGATAAGTTCCGCGGTGCTGCGAAAATTACTCGCCACCGCGACCGTCACCGTGTCCGCTGTCGCGGTCAGTGACAGGCAAAAAAATAGAATTGCGCCGCTCAGGCGCACTGCAGCTGCGCCTTGCGGCGGCGCCGATGCGCATGCAGCAACGGCTCGGTATAGCCATTCGGCTGTGCAGCGCCTTTAAATACCAGGTCACAGGCCGCAGCAAAGGCGATGCTGTGTGCGAAGTCATCACTCATGCGTACATAGGCCGGATCGTTGGCATTCTGCCGGTCAACCACGGCCGCCATGCGCCGCAAGGTTTGCATGACCTGCTGTTCGGTGATCACGCCGTGCAGCAACCAGTTCGCGATATGCTGGCTCGAAATCCTGAGCGTCGCACGGTCCTCCATGAGCCCCACGTTGGCAATGTCGGGCACCTTCGAGCAACCGACACCCTGGTCGATCCAGCGCACGACGTAACCCAGGATGCCTTGCGCGTTGTTATCGAGTTCGCGCTGGATCGTCGGCGCGTCGAGTCTGGCCGGATCACCCAGCGGCGGCCTCAGGATGTCGTCGAGGCTCGCAAGTTCGCGCGACGCCAGTTGTTGCTGCCGTTGTTGCACATCGACGTAATGGTAGTGCATCGCGTGCAGCGTCGCGGCCGTCGGCGATGGCACCCAGGCGCAATTCGCTCCGGCCTCCGGGTGCGCCTGCTTGCTGTCCATCATCTGCCGCATTTCATCGGGCTTCGGCCACATGCCCTTGCCAATCTGCGCCCGCCCGGGGAGGCCGCAACGAATTCCCACATCGACGTTCCAGTCTTCGTAAGCCTTGATCCACGGCTGTGTCTTGATCGATTCCTTCGGCAGCACGGCACCGGCGTACATGCTGGTGTGAATCTCGTCGCCGGTTCGATCGAGAAACCCGGTATTAATGAATACCAGCCGCTCGGCCACCGCACGAATACAGTTCGGCAGGTTGACAGTCGTACGGCGTTCCTCGTCCATGACGCCGACCTTGATGGTGTTGTGTGCCAGCCCCAGCAGTTGCTCGACACGCGCGAACAGCGTGTTGGTATATGCGACCTCGGCCGAGCCGTGCATTTTCGGCTTCACAATATAAACACTGCCACTGCGACTGTTTGGCAACCTGTCGGTCTGCTGCGTATTGGCGATTGCACAGGCTACGGTAATGACCGCATCGAGAATACCCTCGAAAACCTCGTCACCGTTGTGATCAAGGATAGCGTCGGTCTGCATCAGGTGGCCGACATTGCGTACCAGCAACAAGCTGCGGCCGCTTAATACCAGTGCGCGACCGTCAGCCGTCGTGTAGTGGCGATCGCGATTCAACTCGCGCGTTACTGATGTGCCTGCTTTCGCGAATTCCGCACTCAGCGTGCCCTGCATCAGACCGAGCCAGTTGCGATACACAAGGATCTTGTCTGCCGCATCGACCGCGGCCACCGAATCCTCGCAGTCCTGGATGGTAGTAATGGCGGACTCGAGCACCACATCGCTGACATTGCCGGGCGCGCCGCGGCCGATGACGTGCGCCGGGTCGGTCTGGATTTCGATGTGCAGATTGTGGTGGCGAAACAGGTAGGACGTGCGCGATCCCTGCACGCTGTAGCCGACGAAGCCGGGTGCATCGCGATACGCCGCAGCATCGGGCTTTGCATGCGTTCCGCAGCGCAGCGGGATAACCCGATCCAGAAATGCCGCAGCAGCCGAGATTACCGCCGCACCACGCCGCGGGTTATAGCCCGCACCCCGCTCGCAACCATCGTGCTCCGCAATCACGTCGGTGCCGTAAAGCGCGTCATACAGACTGCCCCATCTCGCATTCGCTGCGTTCAACGCAAATCGCGCATTGCTGACCGGCACAACCAGCTGCGGGCCGGCGATGCTGGCAATTTCCGCATCCACGCCCGCGGTGGTGATCTTGAAGGGCCCGGCCGGTTCTTCGAGGTAGCCGATCTGGCGCAGAAAGCGCGTGTACTCGGCATGGTCGATTGACGCGCCAGCGTGCTGCTTGTGCCAGCGGTCAATTTCGCCCTGCAAGGCATCGCGTTTGCGCAGCAGCTCACGATTGATTGGCGTCAGCTCGTCAATGATCGCTTCGAGCCCGGTCCAGAAGCGCACTGCGTCGATGCCGGTAGCGGGCAGCAACTCGTCGCCGATAAAAGCGTGCAATGCGGCATCCACCTTAAGCGTGCCGAGCTGAACCCTGTTTGCTTGACCCACCGTAACTCCTTCGCAATCGAACGAAATCTGATTCTTGTATATTGTAGTGCCAGCCAATCATCGGCAAGGAGCCGCTGTGACGATCAGTTTGAAGGGCCAGGTGGCCATTGTAACCGGTGCCGGTCGCGGACTCGGTCGTGCCCACGCGCTGGCGCTCGCGGAACGTGGCGCCTCTGTCGTCGTCAATGACCTCAGCGATGCACCCGCGGTGGTTGCTGAAATTCATGCGGCCGGTGGCCAGGCAATCGCAGATCTGGCCGATGTCACCGACTTTTCGCAGGTTGCCGCAATGGTCGAGCGCGCAATACAGAACTGGGGCCGCGTTGATATTCTCATCAACAACGCCGGAATCCTGCGCGACAAGAGTTTCCAGAAAATGTCGATGCATGACTTTCGACAGGTTGTCGACGTGCACCTCATGGGCAGCGCCAACTGCAGCAAGGCTGTCTGGGACATCATGCGCGCACAATCCTATGGGCGCATCATCTTTACTACCTCGAGCAGCGGGCTTTATGGCAACTTCGGGCAGGCGAATTACGGCGCGGCGAAGATGGCACTGGTCGGACTGATGCATACCTTGCATCTCGAAGGCGCAAAGTACGACATACGCGTAAACTGCCTCGCGCCGGCAGCGGGCACAGCGATGACCGATGGCCTGTTGCCAGCGGCGGTTTTCGATTTGCTGACGCCGGCGTCGGTCAGCCCGGGCGTAATATTCCTGGTCAGCCGCGATGCACCAAGCCGGGTCGTGCTGGCGGCGGGAGGTGGCGCGTTTGCGATCTACCAAGGCTTCGAAACAACTGGCGTGAGTTTGCTGCCGGACAAATTGAGCGCCGAGGGCGTGGCTGCGGCCTGGCATGACATTACCAATCACGACAATATGCAAATTTTTGCCAGCGGCTTCGAACAGGCCAGCAAACTCGCGGCCCTGAGCGCCGCAAAAACAGGGATCAAACCATGAGAGAAGCCGTCATTATTGCCACTGCCCGCACGCCGATCGGCAAAGCCTATCGCGGCGCATTCAACAACACAGAAGCGCCAACGCTGGGCGGGCATGCGATCCGGCACGCGGTCGAGCGCGCAGGCGTCTACACCTCGGAGATTGACGACGTCATCATGGGCTGCGCGATGCCACAGGGCACGCAGGGCAAGAACGTGGCGCGCCAGGCGCTGCTTGCGGCCGGGTTGCCGGTGAGCGTCGCGGGCATGACGGTCGACCGGCAGTGCTCATCCGGCATGATGGCGATTGGTATTGCCGCCAAGGCAATCCTTGCCGACGGCATGGATATTGTCGTCGGCGGCGGCTTCGAGTCGATCAGCCTGGTGCAGAATGAACACATGAACACCTACCGTGCCATCGACCCGCGAGTGGTGGCGCTGCACGCACACACCTACATGGCCATGATCGATACGGCGGAAGTAGTTGCCAAACGCTATGCCATCAGCCGCGAAGCGCAGGACGAATATGCGCTGCAAAGCCAGCAACGCACGGCGGCGGCACAGGCAGCTGGCCGGTTCGCCGCCGAGATTGTGCCGCTGGCAGCGTCGATGGCGGTGATGGACAAGGAGACGAAGGAAGTTTCCTTTAAGGATGTGTTACTCGAGCAGGACGAGGGCAACCGGCCATCGACGACGCTTGAGGGCCTTCTGGCACTCAAGCCGGTTCGCGACCACGGTGTGATCACGGCCGGCAATGCGAGCCAGTTGTCCGACGGCGCCTCGTCGGCAGTGCTCATGGAAGCCTCGGTCGCGGCGAAGCGCGGCATTGAACCGCTCGGCATTTATCGCGGCACCGCGGTGGCCGGCTGCGAGCCCGACGAGATGGGCATCGGTCCTGTTTACGCCGTCCCCAAGCTGCTCAGGCGCAATGGCCTGAAAATGAGCGACATCGGTCTCTGGGAACTCAACGAGGCTTTTGCAGTGCAGGTAATCTACTGTCG
>JAOUHU010000079.1 GCA_029884455.1 Gammaproteobacteria bacterium
CATGGCGAATTTCGGCTTCTATCTCGGCGCCACCAACAGGAATATCGAGGAGATCCGGAGTTTGCGGCAAAACGAGGCCTGCGGCATCAAGACCTTCATGGGCGCATCGACCGGCGACATGCTGGTGGATGACCCGCTGGTGCTCGAAAAGATTTTCGCGGATGCACCGTTAATAGTGGTCACGCATTGCGAACATTCGCCGACGATCTGGAAAAATGAGGCCCTTGCCCGGCAAAAATACGGTGAAGATGTCCCCATTGCGGAGCATCCTCGCATCCGTTCGGCCGAGGCCTGTTTTGCCTCCTCCAGTGTCGCGGTCGACCTTGCGCGACGCCACGATGCCCTGCTGCATGTCTTGCACCTGACAACCGCCATGGAAATGGGACTGTTTTCGACCGCGCATCGTTCGGCAAAACGAATCACAGCCGAGGTATGCGCGCATCACCTGTACTTTGACGAATCGCGCTACGCGGATCTCGGTACCCGTATCAAATGCAACCCGGCCATCAAGACGAGCAAGGATCGCAAGGGATTGCTGGCGGCACTTAACGACGGCCGGCTCGATATCATTGCCACGGACCACGCACCGCATACGGCGGCCGAGAAGGCGAATTCCTATTTCAAGGCCCCTGCAGGCCTGCCGCTGGTGCAGCATGTTTTGCAAATACTGTTCGATCTCGTTGCCAGCAAGGAAATCAGCCCGGAGTTACTTGTCGACCGTGCCTGTCACGCACCGGCCGACATATTTGGCGTCAGGGACCGCGGTTATGTGCGCGAGGGCTATTTCGCCGACCTGGTTATCGTCGACGACGCAAGGCCCTATACGGTCGGGTCTGCGAATGTACTTTACAAATGTCAGTGGTCGCCGTTCGAGGGGCATACTTTTGCCGCCAGTATTGATACGACGATTATCAATGGCGCGGTGGTCTTCCAGAACGGCAAGTTGCGGCGCGAAATCGCCGGGCAACGGCTGGAATTTACGCGCTCACGATAAAGTTTGCCTTTCCGTTCGATCTGGTTATGCTAGCGCCAAACTACGGACTGGATCCCCGGCTGGCATGCACAGACAAGCTGGCACGCTACAGCAATGAAACCGACTGACACCTCCAACCCCGGTTACTTCCATAAGGTTGTCGACTGCCAGTTTGCCTGTCCAGCGCATACGGATGTGCCGGAGTACATCCGCCTGATCGCCCAGGGCCGCTTCAGCGACGCCTACATCGAAAACCGCCAATCAAATGTATTCCCGGGGATACTCGGGCGAGTTTGCGATCGACCGTGCGAACCGGCTTGCCGTCGCGGCCGGGTTGAGGAACGACCAGTGGCGATTTGCCGCCTGAAACGGGTCGCAGCCGACCACAAGGACGATATTGTCGCCCGCCTGCCGAAGGGTGGGCCAAGCAACGGCAAGAAAGTCGCGTTGATCGGTGCGGGTTGCGCGTCACTGACGGTGGCGAATGACCTGCGGCCACTTGGCTACGAGGTCACGATTTTTGAAGCGCACGCATCGATGGGTGGCCTGATGCGTAGCAACATCCCGCAGTTTCGCCTGCCGCCCAAGGTGCTCGACGAGGAGATCGGTTACATCGTTGATATGGGCGTCGACGTAAAGCTGAATCACCGCATTCACAGTATGCGGGCGTTGCTTGACGAGGGCTTTGACGCGATTTTCGTCGGCACCGGTGCGCCGCGTGGCAAGGACCTGGAAATCCCGGGGCGTTACGACAGCGAGAATATTCATATTGGAATCGACTGGCTCGAGTCGGTTGCCTTTGAACACCTGCAGGCAATCGGCAAGCGCGTGCTCATTATCGGGGTTGGCAATACGGCGATGGACTGCTGTCGCACCTCCCTGCGGCTCGGTGCCAAAGACGTTAAGGTTATGGCGCGCAAGCCGCGCGAGTATTTCAAGGCATCGGCGTGGGAACTCGAGGATGCCGAGGAGGAGAACGTCGAAATCCTTATAAATCATTCGCCGAAGGAATTCGTGATCGAAGACGGCAAGCTGGTCGGGATGAGGTTTGAACTGCTCGAGTACAAGACAGACGACAAGGGTCGAATTGACCGCGGCACAGTCGTCAGTGAAAAGGTAATTCCCTGCGATGACGTAATTCTCGCGATCGGTCAGGACAATGCCTTTCCCTGGATCGAGCGCGACCTCGGTATCGAGTTCAACGAATGGGATTGCCCAGTTGTCGACGAGACCACGATGATGTGTTCTCGTGATGGAGTTTTTTTCGGTGGCGACTCTGCTTTCGGCCCGAAAAATATCATCTGGGCCGTCGCGCATGGCCATGAAGCGGCTATTTCAATTCATAAGTTTTGCCAGGGCGAGAGCCTGACCGATCGCTTGCCGGTTGGTATGAATCTCGCGAGCCAGAAAATGGGCATGCACGAGTGGAGTTATTCTAACAACTACGATCCATCCGCACGGCGCCTGATGCCGCATGTCGATCTGAAACAGCGCTTCAAGAAACTCGATATCGAGGTCGAGCTGGGCTTTACGCTGCAACAGACCCTGCAGGAAGTGGAGCGATGTCTTAATTGCGACATCCAGACGGTATTCGCTGCGGAGCTGTGCATTGAATGCGATGCATGCCTCGATATCTGCCCGGTCAACTGCCTGACGATTACCGAAAATGGTGACGAAGCGGATCTACGTACGCGGCTCGCGGCGCCAGCGCTGAACACAGAGCAAGCCTTGTTTGTTTCGGCCGGACTGCCACAAACGAAGCGCGTCATGGTCAAAGATGAGGACCTGTGCGTGCATTGCGGCCTATGCGCGGAGCGCTGCCCGACCGGCGCCTGGGATATGCAGAAATCGAAAGTATTGATTCCGTATGCGGTTGAAGAAGCGGCCGGCCGCAGGAAGAAAATGGCAGCTGGCAGCTAAACAAATACTGGAATATTTCGCGTGGCAACCATCAACGACGTCGTCGTAAAAATCGCAACGGTAAACGGTACCGGATCGGCCAGTGCCAATGGCCTGCTGATGAAGTCCATCTTTCGCATGGGCATTCCGGTTGTCGGCAAGAATTACTTCCCTTCCAATATTCAGGGTCTGCCGACCTGGTACGAAGTCCGTGTCACGGGCGCCGGCTACCAGTCACGATCCGATCGTGTCGATCTCATGGTTGCGATGAATGCACAGACTTACGCGAGCGACCTCGCCGACGTGAGGCCGGGCGGGTACCTGCTGTATGACTCAACCTGGCCACGACAGAAGGAGCTGCATCGGGATGGAGTGACCGTGCTCGGCGTGCCTCTGTCGAGACTGTGCAACGAGAACTTCGAGGGTGCCCGCGCGCGCATCCTGATGAAAAATATTGCCTATGTCGGTGTGGTTGCGGCGTTGCTTGATATCGATCTGGCGGTCATTACCAAGTTGCTTGAGGAGACCTTTGCTGCGAAGAAACACCTGGTCGACTCAAATATGCAGGCTATTCGGCTCGGCTACGATTATGCGCAGCAACATTTTTCATGTCCGCTGCCGAACAAGGTCCAGGCCATGAACGGCACCGCCGGTAAAATCGTGATTGACGGCAACACAGCTGCAGGCCTCGGTTGTATGTATGCGGGCGCTACCGTTGGCGCCTGGTATCCGATTACGCCCTCGACGTCCTTGATGGACGCATTCCGCTCGTTTTGCACAAAGTACCGGGTCGAGCCCGATACCGGCGCCAGGACCTTTTGCATTATTCAGGCCGAGGACGAGCTTGCCGCAATTGGCATGGTGCTCGGCGCTGCCTGGAACGGCGCGCGCGCATTCACGCCGACCAGCGGTCCGGGCATATCGCTGATGAGTGAGTTCATCGGCTTTGCCTATTACGCCGAGATTCCTGCGGTCATCTTCGATGTGCAGCGAACCGGGCCCTCGACAGGCATGCCGACCAGGACACAACAGTCCGACCTGATGAGCTGTGCCTACGCGTCACACGGTGATACCAAACACGTGTTGCTGTTCCCTGCGAATCCGCACGAGTGCTTCGAAATGGCTCAGTCCGCATTCGATTTGGCGGAGCGCCTGCAAACCCCGGTAATCGTCATGTCGGATCTCGACATTGGCATGAATGACTGGATGGTACCGGACTTCGAGTTTGACGAAAGCAGGGTTCCTGATCGTGGCAAGGTGGTGACGGCAGACGAGCTTGAGAAAATGGAGAAGTTTTATCGTTACATGGATGTCGATGGCGACGGCATTGCGCCGAGATCGTTGCCGGGTGTGCACGCCAAGGGATCGTATTTCACACGAGGTTCAGGTCACTCTCGCTATGGCAGTTATACCGAGGACTCAGCAGCTTATCAGGATGTCATGGACCGGCTGCTGGTTAAATGGGAGACAGCGCGCAGTATTGTGCCAGGGCCTGAAATCGAATATTCCAAGTTCAACAAGGCCGGCATCCTGACAATTGGTAGCGGAGACGGCGCCTGCCTGGAAGCGCGCGACCGCCTGGCGGCGCAAAAAATCAACGTGAATTATTGCCGGGTACGGGCGTTTCCTTTCAGCAATGCGGTGCGGGAATTCATTGCGCAACATGAAGTCATATACGTCGTGGAACAAAACCGCGACGCGCAACTGCGATCCATGTTGATGCTGGATATCGACGCGGAACCGACCAAACTCGTGCCCTTGCTGCACTACAATGGCATGCCGATCAATGCCGGGTTTGTGGTCCAGCGTGTGCTCGAAGAAATTGCGAAAGGACGTGCCGCATGAGCTACATAGCCAAGCCCAAGGTTGCACACCCAAGCCTGCCGAAAAACAAGCTTGGCCTGACCGCGCGCGACTACGAGGGCACCGTTTCGACGTTGTGCGCCGGTTGCGGTCACGACTCGGTGACGGCCGCCATAATCCAGGCCGTGTTCCAGCTCAATATCGAGCCGCACATGCTGGCCAAGATGAGTGGCATCGGTTGCTCGTCAAAGACACCGGCATATTTCGTCAGCGGTGCACATGGATTCAATTCGGTGCACGGGCGTATGCCCTCGGTAACTACCGGTGCCAATGCCGCGAACCGGGCTCTCACCTATATCGGTGTTTCTGGCGATGGCGACTCGCTGTCGATCGGAGCAGGGCAGTTTGTGCATGCAATTCGGCGCAATCTGAATATGTGCTACATCATTGAGAACAATGGTGTGTATGGCCTGACCAAGGGCCAGTTCTCCGCCTCGGCGGATGTTGGCAGCAAGCCAAAGAAAGGTGAGCCAAACGAGATGGAGCCAATCGACCCCGTGAGCGTTGCGCTGGCGCTTGGCGCAACCTATGTTGCGCGCAGCTTCTCGGGTGACAAAGAACAGTTGGTACCGTTGATCCAGGGTGCACTGACACACAAGGGATTTGCGCTTGTTGATGTCATCAGCCCGTGCGTAACTTTTAATGATCACGAGGGTTCGACCAAAAGCTACAAGCACACGCGCCAGTTTTATCACCATGTGGTCGATGCGGATTTCGTTCCTCCCGCTGCGGAAATCAAGGCAGCGTACGAGCAAGGATCTTCCATGCCGGTCGAGTTGCATGACGGCAGCAGGATCGTGTTGCGCAAAGTCGATAAGGCCTATGACCCGACCAGTCGCGCTGCCGCATTTGCCTACCTGCGCGAGCGCGTCAATGCCGGCGAAATCACGACAGGGCTTCTGTATATCGACAGCTTGCGCAAGGAAATGCACGAGGTAATGGGTAACACGAGCACGCCACTCTGCCAGCTGCCGCTGGAGTCCCTGCACCCGGGCGCGGCTGAGCTGAAGAAAATCACTGCTCGATATCGATAGATATGGGGAGTCTTTACGGCTAACAATCGTCGCCAGTTCATCAAGGGCAGCCTGCTCGGCAGCGCCGCAATTGCCAGCGGTGCGTTGGCGCAGTCATCCGGCTCAGCAGCGGCGGCTGGCAAATCCGGGCCGAAATCCATCCTCGTTCTCGGCGGAACCGGTTTCATCGGGCCGTACATGGTGCGCGAAGCGTTGCGCCGCGGCCACACTGTGACGCTGTTCAATCGTGGCAGAACCAATGATGACCTGTTTCCGGATCTCGAGACGATCAGGGCGATCGCAGCGGCGATCTTGCCGGCCTCAAGGGCAGAGCATGGAATGCTTTCATTGACAACTCGGGCTATGTCCCCAGACACGTAGCGAACTCCACGGCTTTGTTATCGGGCAGTGTTGCCCGATATCTTTATATTTCGACGATTTCTGTGTACCAAGATCTGTCACAACCCAGAGATGAGAATTCGGCGCTTGCCACGATCGCCGATGAAAGCACTGAGGAAGCAAACGGCGAGACATACGGTCCGTTGAAGGCGCTGTGCGAAATGCGCGCGCGCGCCGCGATCGACGCCGGGCGGCTGACAATTCTGCGGCCGACCTACATCTGCGGTCGGGGCGACCACACAGACCGTTTTTCCTATTGGCCGATCAGGGCGTCAAAAGGTGGCGAAATGCTGTTGCCCGGTAGTCCGGATGACCGGATACAAAATTATTGACGTGCGTGATCTCGCGAATTTCACAATTGATTGTCTCGACCAGCACATCAGCGGTACGTTCAACACGGTTACGCCGACAGGTTCCTACTCGATGGGAGAACTGCTGGCCGACAGCCAGGCGGTTGCCGCCAGCAAAGTTGCTCCGGTATGGGTCGACGAAGCGTTTGTTGCGGCGGCCGAGGCGAACACTACGACGCAAAACTGGGGCATGTTTCCAATCCGGCACCCGCGGTCCGGCGATGCCGCTGCGGCCTCAAGCGTCAGTTGATCGCCCTCTGGAAAAGTCAAAACGGCTGAATAACAACTGCCCCGACCTTGTGGCCGGGGCATGCACCATCGCCTTGTGCGCTTATTGCCAGATGCGTTTCCACCACGGTGCCCCATCGGGCTCCGCTGCACTGCCACCAACATACGGTATCTTGGCGCGGATCGCGGCGATGTCCCAGCCGGTGAGCCTGGCCAGCGTTTGCGCTTCGCGCTCCTGGCGCTCACGTGTGGCCGCCAGGTAGGCCGAGGCGTCGCAACTTGTCGCACCTTTCCAGGGGCGGCGAATCACGTAGCGCCCTTGGTAATTCTGGCGATCTCCGGTTTCCTGGAATACGAGATCTTCCGGAAAATGCTTGCTGTCGTAGCTGACATGCAGGCGAGTTACGAAAGCATCCTGTGCCCCTGATGGCACGTTGTCGCTGCCCTTGCCGCCGATCCAGAACACACCGAGACGACGCAACTCGTCACTGCTCAGCGGATCGGCCGCACAGGGGTCGCACCAGGTCATGTCCCAGGCGTACTCAAGAAAGACCGCACGTTCATTTTCCCTGCGCGTTTCCTGCACGAACATCGCACGATAAAAATCGCCGAATTCAGCCTGCACAAACTCCGGGATTTCGTTGTCGCTGGGAAGCTTGACGGTGCGATAGTTGGTGCTCTCAACGCGCCCGGTTCTTGTCAGTGTGTAAACATACAGCTCCTGTTTTCCTTTCGCGTTCAGCGTGCCAAGGCGGATCGGCAACATGAACCTGTTGCTCTCGTAGGCAACCTGCAGTGGTCGCAGCCTGGCGTAGCCGAGCTTCGACTGTTCCTGCAAGTTTACTTTCGCAACGAAGAAGCGCATGTCCTGCCGGAGGTAGCTAGCCACGACTTTCTCCGCGCCCGTCGGGATGTTGTAGTCATTCTCGGTGAGCCACCTGATCAGGCCACCGCTTTCTGCGGCGGACAGGATCAGGATGTCGTACTCACCCACGGTATAGCTTGCTTCGATAGTCACGCCGAGCGCCTGGCTGCGTGCAACATTGCGCAGCTCGAGGGTTGTCGATGGTGCGTCATTCATCGCTCTTTTGCTGTACAGCTCATGGCGCGAGCAGGGGTCCGGGTCGTGATACTCAACCAGGCGTGGCGCGGTGTAGGCGTCGAGGTGATCGATCAAGGCGTTATCCGCGACATTGATCTGCTCGCGTTCGATGAACGTGGGAACCGGCACTACGACAGCGAAGTCCGTTACGGCTCCCTGGAAGTCGTTGGCCATTGTGACGACCGTGCGATTTTGATCGCGAACCAGTACGACCTGTGAGGCCTGGTTGTACAGGTTGGTGTCGGCACGTGCGACGTAGAAGCCGCAAAATGCCTCGGCGGTGCCCGAAATCGCGACTGTCAGGGTCGCGGACAGAAAAAGTACCGGAATACGCATTACGAAACTCCTTGTTGCTGTTGCCAGCGATAGATACGGCCGTTCATGGCCAGGTCAAAAAGCGGCACGAGTGGCGCTGCAAGCATTAGCGCGATAATCGGCCCGTTAGGTGTGTAGAAAACGAACTGGATCGTGTATGCAATGCACGCCACCAACGCGCCATAAACGAGTCGCGCGGCAGCACTGTTCGGTGTTGTCTTCGGATCCGAAATCATGAAAAAAGCGAAGATCAGGAGCGCGCCGTTTTGCAGCTGGTGCAAGGGGATGCCGAGCGGATCACCAAGCCACAGGGCACGGCCAAGCAGCAGCAGCGCATACGCGGTCAGGAAAGCAAAAGTCGTCTCGGTGCGCCGCGCACGGGTGAGTACGACCAGGCCCAGGCAAACAAGAGCAAATGCGCCGACCGTGGTGCTGCCCCATTGGCCTGAGGAGACCCAGGCCTGGTCGCTGCCGAACATCAGCGACACCAGTGCAATATTGGCGGGATTGAAAATGTGTTTGCCATTGCAACGCAGCAGGAACTTGCTGCCAATCGCAATGCATGCGGCCAATATCGCCAGCAACACAAGATCGGTGCGCAATAACAGGGTTAGCGACAGCGAAGTAATCATTGCGCTCAGCGGGTCGAAACGGTCGAGACCGGCCCAGCGTGTACCGAGAAACTGTACACATTGTGTGGTCAATATGATCGCAATGGCGTTGTAACCGCGAATTCCGAAATCGAGCACGAATATGCCGAAGCAGAGCAAGCTGCTGAGTACGGCGATCTGGTAGTAGCGAGGGTCCAGGGTGTTTAATCGTCTGTCCATGCCCGATACAAACGTCCGCGACACCGGATCGGGTTTAAGGTTGATCGGCGTTAAGTCAGGTTTCGCATGGCAACAGCTGATAAGACTGCAGAATGCAATGCAGCGGCTTTGGCTGAAGTCCGAAGTCACCAATTATAGTAGTAAAAACAATCAGTTATTTTTATTGCATCCAAAAGGGCTGCGGCGTACATCTACCAGCTGAGACCTGCTTTGCAGGCAGACCAACAACTTTTTGGAGTACAGATTGTGGCTGAAGTATTGATCCCGATTACACTGTTCGTCGGCATGACTCTCGTGTTTTGCCTGTTTTTCTGGTTTCGCCACCGCACGCGCAATGACATGCAGGCGACGATCCGCGCGGCTATTGATAAAGGCCAGGAATTGAGCCCGGAAATTATCGATCGTCTTGGTTCACCAAAGGCGCCGAAAGACAGGGATTTGCGGCTGTCGTTACTGTGGATTGCGACCGCACTGGGTACCGGCGTGTTTGCGTTCATGGTTCCCGATCACGGCGAAGATGCTGAACGGGCACTGCTGGGCATAGCGGCATTTCCACTCTTTATCGGACTTGCCTACCTGATCATGTGGCGTTTCGGGGAGCGTCGCTCATAACAACGGCAGCGACATACGCGGATAGCGACGACCAATACCTGGTAGCGCTGGC
>JAOUHU010000025.1 GCA_029884455.1 Gammaproteobacteria bacterium
TGGTGTCATGGAATAATTCCCCCGGCACTTCAAATGCAATCGAGCGCGCGACCCAATCTATAATAGAAATGCGGCTACTGGCAATCGCCTGTTTTTGCGAACGGTCATTCTGAGATGGTCGAAATTTGACAGCGGCAGCGGGCCGTTTGATCTTGCGGATTCAATCGGTGAATGCAACACCTAAACTCTAGCCGATAGAGGAGGATGTTGCAGATGAGTAACAGCAAGAGACGTCATTACACAGATTCTGAGAAGGCCGAGATGTGGGATCGCTGGCGCAAAGGCGAGTCGTTGAACGAGATTGGCCGCGCCTTTGGTATTCAAGGGCACTCATCGATCCAGAAGATTATCTGGAAGAGTGGCGGTATTAGGCCGGCTCGGCGGCGACGGTCAGTGCGATCGCTGTCATTGTCCGAGCGAGAGGAGATCTCCCGAGGCCTGGTTGCCGGAAGATCGCTACGATCGATGGCTAACGAGCTCGGTCGTGCGCCGTCGACGATAAGTCGAGAGATAAGGCGCAATCGCGGGCGCCGAGATTATCGAGCACACCAGGCAGATGACGCTGCCTTTGAACGGGCCAAGCGTCCGAAGACCTGCAAACTGGTGCAAAATCGGCGACTGGCGTGTGAGGTAGCACGTAAGCTCAGAGATCTCTGGTCCCCGGAACAGATCGCTGGCTGGCTTAAGTACACGTATCCGGACGACGAGAGTTATCAGGTGTCGCACGAGACGATTTACAAGACTCTGTATATCCAAGCCCGCGGGGCCTTGAAGAAAGAGCTATTGCAGCACTTGCGGCGCAAACGGATGATGCGTCACGGGCGCAGTCACACGCAGAAGACGCCAACCCATGGCCGCATTAAGGACATGGTATCGATCCGCGAGCGGCCACCCTCGGTTGAGGACCGCGCCGTGCCGGGCCACTGGGAGGGAGATCTGCTGGTTGGCACCAATAACAGTCAGATCGCGACACTGGTCGAGCGGCACACCCGGTACGTGATGTTAGTCAGGGTGCCGAGCAAAGACACCAGGACAATAATCGACGCTCTAATCAAGCAGGCCCACAAGTTGCCGCGGGAGCTCTACAAGTCGTTAACCTGGGACTGTGGCAAAGAGATGGCCGAGCACAAGCGCTTCAGTCTGGATACTGACATCAAGGTCTATTTCTGCGATCCAAGCAGCCCTTGGCAACGTGGCTCAAACGAAAATACAAACGGGCTGCTAAGACAGTATTTCCCCAAAGGCCTGGACCTCTCGAAGGTCCATCAAAACAGACTGGATGCCGTTGCTCGTAAGCTTAACGAACGACCAAGGAAAACGTTAAACTTCAGAACACCAGCTGAACGATTTAGCGAATGTGTTGCGTCGACCGATTGAATCCGCACCTTGAAAGCAGCCGCCCAGGAAAATTGCGCTACAATTTCTGCTATTGACCCAAACCAGCCGGTCGCATTTCTCTACTCATTCTGATCTGAATTATGGCCACAGTTCCTGGCATCGCAGTTTTCTTGGCATTGATTCTGGGCGTCGTTTACATGGTTTTGTCGATGATCGTTCTCCACTCGTATGAGAGTGAAACGCAGCAACGACCGCCAAGTTTCCAATTCTGGGCCTTTGAAAAGCAGATGCGTGAGAAGTACCCGTCAGCTTCCAAAGCTGGTCAAGTTCTCGAATTGGCGAGCGTTGGATTGATCGGCGTAAGCGGTATCTGGTCGCTATTTTTCTAGCTCACTTAGCGGCTTGTTCTGGCCGTACTGCGACTGTCGCCAGGAAGCTAGCTGTGGGGCTGCTTCGCGCCGCATAGCGGCCGCCCGACTAAACTGAGGTAAAATGTCGGCCTGTGACCCAATCCTGCCTGTCAGGTCGAGGATGTCGAGATGCTACGAAACTTAAGTCTTTTCGGGATTGTCTTGCTCACCGCACCGACTGTGAATGCGCAAAGCGACGAGGAAATACTGGAACTCGTCAGGACAAATGCGACGAAGGTTTATCTGGAACAAGCATCGTGGACACTACCCGAGACCTTTCACGAAAGTGGACTCGCTCCGTCCGACAAAGACAGGCTGATAAAAGAATGGGCCGAAGCTTCGGGAGATTGCTTGGCGGATGCTCTTGTGACGTACTCGAAGACAACTGAGACTCCGATCGCTGAGATGGTAAGTGACGATGGGTCATTCGTTCTGAAAGGAGAAGGATTGTCGTCAGAATTCGATTTGCATCTGACCTCTTGTCTTGAGCGAACTTGGGAAGCTATTGGCGCGAGCCTTCCCTAACGACTGCGTCGCGGACCCAACTACGTCTCCAGTTGGCCGTTCTGCGCCCGTCGTACTGGTTCAAAATGAGTGACTGCTAAGTGCTCGGAAGCTGCCGGCCAGGAAATTCAGGCTATACTTTCCGCCTGTGACCCTATCCGGTCATTCGCTCTCCGCAACAAATCGGGATACTGTAGGTGAAAGTAGCGACGTTTCTTTACAACGGTTACTACAGTTTCTTTGACCGAAGTCGCCTGTCCACAAAGCCAGATTTCTCTGCATGGGCGTCGTGTACTCTGGCATGTTTCTTCTACATGCTGTCGGCGTTTTCAATCCTAGACGGACTGGTCAGGAAGTGGACTGGAGAGTCGATTCCTTGGGGTCTTCAGATTCAAATTGGGCTTGGCATCGCCCTCGCGTTGGGCTCGGATTGGAAGATCCAACACACATGGTTTGGCGCGAAGAAGGAAGAATTTTCAGAAGACCAACTGAGCAATGCACGGCTCGCGGCATTCGTGGTTCTGATCGGGAGCTGGATCGCATTCATCACCACGGCTTTTCTGGTTTACGCGCCAGACTGACTGTCTGCTTCTGGCCGTTTCCAGCCCTTGCAAATTTCGCCAAAACACTGTGTTGAATGGCCGCTATCGAAAAATGCGGACAATTGCGATAGGGCAGATAACGGCCTGAGGTGCCACAGCCTCAGTCGGTGACGGTCACGGGTGCGCCGCGTTCCGCGCCGAGCCCCTCGGCTGCGCTGCCCTCGGCGCGCGCAATTTCGATGACGCCGAAGGAGTTGATCAGCGCGAGGTAATCGCCGGGTTTCGCGTGCCCATAGGTCCCGAGCACCGCGATGTCGTGGCCGGCCACATGCACTCTTGGCTTCGCAAACCCCTGCAGCAAGGCTGCATCGATATTGCTGATCAGGTTGCCGAAGTTGTCGACCGTGATCACCACACCTGTCACCTTGCGGCCCATCAATTCGGGCTCGTCAAGCCAGGCCGGCGTCCATTCCTTGCTCGCGACGCCAATCTCGGCGATGGTAATTCGTCCCGCTGCAATCTCGGCTGCGATCGGTGCAAAGATATCGCGGCCATGGAAGGTCATGCTCGGCTGGTCGATGTCGAGTTTCTCGAGACGGCCAGGGTCCAGCTTGAATACCCTGGCATCGGTGGCACGGTCCAGCATGCGTGCGAGCAGGCCGTTGTCCGGCGCGATGAAACAGTGGCCGTCATGTTCCGCCAGCAGGATGTCGCGTTCCGTACCGACGCCCGGGTCGACGATCGCGAGGTGTACGCTGCCGGCCGGGAAGTAGCGATAGGAGCGGCTCACCCAAAAGCCCGCTTCGGGCGGCCACTGCGCCGGAATATCGTGCGCGAGGTCGATGACGGTTGCGCTGGCAAAACGCGTGTAAATCACACCCTTCATAACCGCGGTAAACGGACCCTTGTGACCGAAGTCGGTGGTAATGGTGATGACGCCGCATGCGCGCATCGTTATTGCGCCAGTCTGTCGAGGTGCCAGTCAGCGTTGCCGAACAGCTGACCGATCACGGTCAATCGTTTGAAATAATGCCCGACGTCGAATTCCCAGCTCATGCCCATGCCGCCATGCAATTGCACGGCTTCCTGGCCGACCCGCTTGCCAGCGGTACCGATCTGGTACTTGATCGCACTCACGGCGCGCTTTGCATCGTCCGCCGCAGCGGCGCTCGCCATCGTCGCCCAGAGCAGCAGCGAATAACTTTGTTCAGTCGCGGTGAACATGTCGACCATGCGGTGCTGCAATGCCTGGAAGGAGCCGATCGGCACACCGAACTGCACGCGGTTCTTGCTGTACTCAACCGTTTTCTCGGTCAGGGCCTGCATAATGCCCACGCCTTCGGCGCAGACTGCAAGTATGGCTTCGTCCAGCACGGCCTCGAGCGTTGCCAGGCCATCGCCGGCCGTACCCAGCAAGGCCCCGGAATCGACTCGTACATTGCGCAATGTTATTTCCGCGGCGGTGGCGCCATCCACGGTGCTGTAACGCCTGCGCGTAACGCCGTCAGTATCTGCGGCAACAGCGAATAACGACACACCGTCCAGTACCGCAGGAATAATCAACAGCTCCGCGTTACCGCCGTTCAGCACGACGGCCTTGCTGCCATTGATAAGCCAGCCGTCGGCGTCCCTGGTCGCGGTTGTACCGATATCTCCAATGTCGTAGCGGCTTTGCGGCTCGGCAAAAGCCAGCGCGGCCTGCAATTCGCCAGCAATTATCGGTGCGAGCCAGCGGCTTTTCTGCGTATCACTGGCGAGGCGCCGCAGTACACCGCCGGCGAGCACGATATTCGCAAGGTAGGGTTCAACGACCAGCCCGCGCCCGAAGTGCTGCATCAGCAGCATCGTTTCGATCGGACCGCCATCAAGCCCGCCTTCAGCTTCGCTGAATGGCAGTGCCGTCCAGCCAAGATCGCAAAAGTTTTGCCAGATCGCGTCATTGAAGCCGCGCGGTGCAGCCGCCGATGCCTGGCGTGTCTCGAAGTCGTATTCGTTACTCACAAACTTTGCGACGCTGTCGCTGAGCATGGCCTGAAATTCGTTTAGAGAAAAATCCATGCCGCTCACAGCCCGAGCACGTGTTTGGCGATAATATTTTTCTGGATTTCGTTCGACCCGCCGTAGATCGATGCCTTGCGAAAGTTGAAATAGCGCGGTGCCGCGTCGGTCTCAACGCCTTCGCCGACGCGGTCCTGGTCCGGAAAATCATAAACATATTGCTCCGGCACATAGGGCAGCGCGTAATAGCCGGCAGCCTCCAGGTAGAGCTCATCAACGGCCTGCTGTAACTCGGTGCCCTTGAACTTGAGAATTGAGGACTCGGCACCCGGAGCCTTGCCGGAGGTAACCGCTGCCAGGGTTCTCAGTTCGGTGTACTCCAGCGCCTTCAACTCCACTTCCACTGCCGCAATCTTGCGCATGAAATTTGCGTCATTGCTAAGCGGAGCGGCGCCCCGCACGGAGCGTCCTGCCTGCGCACGCAATTCGCGGAGTCGATACTGCGTGCGTGCGACGCCCGCGGTTCCGGTGCGTTCGTGCTGCAGCAATACCTTGCCGTAGGTCCAGCCTTTGCCCTCCTCGCCGACCAGGTTGTCACGTGGTACACGGACGGCGTCGAAGTGCACCTCATTGATTTCGTGTGAGCCGTCGATCGTTATGATTGGCCGCACGCTGACGCCGGGCGTCGCCATGTCGACCAGCAGGAAGCTGATGCCATCCTGGCGGCGCGCGCTGTCGGAAGAAGTGCGGACCAGGCAGAAAATCCAGTCGGCATGCTGCGCCAGTGTGGTCCAGGTCTTGGTGCCATTCACGATGTAGTGATCGCCGTCCCGCTCGGCACGGGTTTTCAGCGAGGCGAGATCCGAACCGGACCCTGGTTCCGAGTAGCCCTGGCACCACCAGGTATTGCTCGCGAGGATATCGGGCAGGAAACGCTGCTTTTGCTCCGCGCTGCCATAGGTGTAAATGATCGGGCCCACCATGCCGAGGCCGAACGGCACAATCGCGGGCATGTTGGCATCAGCCATTTCTTTCTGAAACAGGTACTTTTGCACCAGGCTCCAGCCGGTGCCGCCGTATTCGACCGGCCAGTTGTAACCCGCCCAGCCCCTGGCATACAGCGCTTTTTGAAAACGCTGCTGATGCTCGCGGGACAGCGGCACATGCTGGCGCTGCCTGGAATGAATATCCTCTGGAATCTGGTCGCGGAAAAACTTCCGGACCTCGTCGCGAAACGCGATTTCCTCGGCGCTGAAAGTAACGTGCATGCAGTGACCGGTGTCAATGGGCAGGATCTGCAAAAGGATGCAGTAATCGGCGTGCAAAATAAAGAACAATGCAAAGAGTTCGGGCAGAATGTCGCCATGACTGCAGACGCTCTTGGCCGGCCTTTACACGATTTGCGAATTTCCCTGCTTGATCGTTGCAATTTTCGATGTCCGTATTGCATGCCGGAGACGGAATTTCATGCCGACTACGAGTTCCTGAAGCGATCGCAAAAACTCACGCATGCGGAAATACTGCAGGTCGTTCGTGTTGCTACCGAGCTTGGCGTGTCAAAAATCAGGTTGACCGGCGGTGAACCTTTGCTGGACAAAAAGATCGTCGACCTGGTCGCGGGCATTGCGGCAATCGCGGCAGTGGAGGATCTCGCGATGACCACGAACGGCATGCTGCTGGCACCCGTCGCACAGCGCCTGCGTGATGCCGGAATGCATCGGGTCACAATCAGCCTGGACAGCATTGACCCGAAGATCTTTAAGACGATGAGCGGTGGCCGCGGTGATCTCGGGCAGGTGCTGGCCGGGATTGCAGCAGCCGAGCAGGCCGGATTTTCATCGATCAAGATCAACGTGGTTGTGCAACGCGGCGTCAACGATCACGCGGTGCTCGATGTGTTGCGGCATTTCCGCGGCTCTGGCCACATTGTCCGGCTCATCGAGTTCATGGACGTCGGCAATCGTAACGGCTGGCGCATGGACCAGGTGGTGCCGTCGCAGGAACTGCTGACTGCCATCCAGGCGCAATGGCCGGTGACCCCGGTGGGGCGAAATTATCCGGGGGAAGTCGCGCGGCGTTATCAGTATGCGGACGGCCAGGGCGAAATTGGTTTCATTTCCTCGGTAACCAAGCCATTCTGCGGCAGCTGCAGCAGGGCACGGCTATCGGCTGACGGTGTGCTTTATACTTGCCTGTTCGCGACCCAGGGCACGGATCTGAGGCAACCGATACGCAATGGGGCGAGTGACGATGATCTGCGCGACATCCTGTCACGTATCTGGTTGCAGCGCGCCGATCGTTACAGTGAATTGCGGCGGCCCGAAGTCGCTGAAGCGCATGCGCAAAGCAAGGTCGAGATGTACCGCATAGGTGGGTAAATGAGCAACTTGAGCCATGTTGATGAACACAATCGACCGAGCATGGTCGATGTCGGCGACAAAATAGCCACCAGCCGCGAGGCACGTGCGCAAAGCATCGTCGTGCTGCCCGCGGCGGTACTCGCGGTGCTCGACGGTGACGAGATCAACACCAGGAAAGGCCCGGTATTCGCGACCGCAATCATTGCCGGGGTCATGGCGGCGAAGAAGACCCACGAGCTGATTCCGTTCTGCCATCCGCTCGGGCTCGAGAACTGCAAGATCACGATCAGCATCGGCGGCGAAAAGGGCAACGAAGCGATTATCGAATGCGCCTGTCGCGTGCACCACAAGACGGGCGTGGAGATGGAAGCGCTCACGGGTGCGACAGTCGCGGCGCTGACGATCTATGACATGTGCAAGGCCCTGTCACACGACATTGTGATTGCCGAGACCCGCCTGCTGTCGAAAACCGGTGGCAAACAGGACTTTCAACATGTCGGCTAATGCACTCTATGGCCTGGTGCTGGCGGGCGGTGAAAGCCGTCGCATGGGCCGCGACAAGGCCTTGCTGCCACGCAACGGGGAAAGTCAACTTGCGTACCTGGCCGCGCTGCTGGGCCGCTTATGTGATCGTGTATTCGTCTCGGCGCGCAGCACGCAGCAACACGATGCCGAGCGCAGCCGCTTCGACCTGGTTGTCGATCATTATCAGAACTTAGGGCCGATGGCCGGCATCCTTTCTGCACTTGAGGACTACCCGGACAAGGACTGGCTCGTGGTCGCCTGCGACCTGCCCAATGTCGATGAGCCGACCTTGCGCTTTCTTCTCGAGCATCGTTCAGCGGCGAAGCCGTTTACTGCATTCAGGAGCAGTCATGATGGCCTGCCCGAGCCGCTGTGTGCCATTTATAAGAACAGCAGCGCGAACGTTCTGCGCAATTTCGTCGCCGAGGGTGTCATTTGCCCGCGCAAGGTCATGATGCGCTCTGATAGCCACCTGCTCGAGCAACCGGATCCCGGCGCACTCGACAATATCAATACGCCCGACGACCTCGAGCGCAGCGTGCTGGGAGCCGGTTCGTGAAAACCATCACGGTGCGTTATTTTGCGATGTTCCGCGAACACGCAGGGCTGAGTACCGAGACACTGTCGCTGGCGGCCGAGACCGCGGCGGACGTATTTGCGGCCACGCGTGAGCGGCACGGTTCGACCGAGCCGAGGGGGCACTGCAAAGTCGCCATCAACGATGTGATGGTGAGCTGGGACTCGAAAGTCGAGGACGGCGACACGGTGTTGCTGTTCCCACCGGTAGCGGGGGGCTGAGTTGCTGACGATCTCGAGCACCCCGATTCAGCCGGACGTATTGCGCCGCCGCCTGTTCGACCCTGCCGCCGGTGGCTTTTGTGCGTTCGAGGGCTGGGTGCGCAACGAGAACGAGGGGCACACCGTGCTGCGTCTCGAGTACGAAGCCTATGAGCCGCTGGCTGTCAGCGAAGCAGACAAGATATTTGCCGAGGCGATGGATCGATTTCCGTATCTGCAGGCGCTTTGCGTGCATCGCATCGGCCTGCTGGAAATCGGCGATTGCGCGGTTTGGGTCGGCGTGTCATCGCCGCATCGCGATGCAGCGTTTCGCGCCTGTCGCTACATTATCGATGAGGTCAAGGTTCGCCTGCCGATCTGGAAAAAAGAACACTATGTCGATGGCAATTCCGGCTGGGTCAACTGTGAGCGTTGCGCTCGAGCCTCGTAAGGTCGGCAATGGTATCGATGTCGATGGCCGCAGCCGCACACTCGATGGCACGCAGCTTGAAACCCGGTTCATCAAATAACGAGCGCGCTCCCTGGTCAGCGCTTAACGATTCCAGCCGGGGAAAACAGCCACGCGCGAAGAGCGCGGGTGCGCCACGGGTGCCGGCGTACGCCGAGGCGATGATCTCGTGCTCGTCACCGCTCCACGCTGCAATCAGCTTATTGACGTGTGCAGCACTGATGAGAGGCTGATCGGCGAGCATGACCACTACTGCGTCGGCGGCGTGCCGAATTGCCCGCACCGCGATGGCCAGTGACGAACCGATGCCGTGCTGGTGGAGTTCATTGACCACGAGGTAGCCAGCCCAGGGTGTGCAGGCATCGGCCACCGCGCGCCATTGGTGGCCGGCGACGAGCACACTGCGTGAGCCGCAGGTTTGCGTGGCAAGGCGACTGGCGTACCCAACCAGTGGCATGCCATTCAGCATCGCCAGTTGCTTTGCAGAACCGAAACGCGATGCGCTGCCGGCAGCCAACACGATGGCAAATACTGATTTATTGTTTACACTGCGCACGGTCCGGGAATTCTAAAGCAAACTGGCAGGGCATAACGGAAACAATGACGCGACTGATCACCTCAATTGAGGACGCCAGGGCACTCGAAGGCGAAGAAGTCGGCCTGTCCGACTGGATCGTCATTGACCAGAACCGAATTGATGAATTTGCCGAGGCAACGGCAGATTATCAGTGGATTCATGTTGACACCGAGCGTGCCAGGCGCGAGTTACCGGATGGCAGGACCATTGCGCACGGCTACCTGACCCTGTCCCTGATTCCGGCACTGACCGGCAAATTTATCGAAGTTCGGAACCTGGCACGGGCTATCAATTTCGGATTGAATAAGGTGCGTTTTTACACGCCGGTGCCATCGGGCGCACGCGTTCGGGCGCGCGCCACAGTGCTGCAGGCACGGATGCGTGCCGGCGCGCTGCTGCTGACGTCCGAGGTGCGCATCGAGGTCGAAAACGAACGCAAACCCGCCTGTGTTGCGGAAACGCTCGGCATGTACTTCTTCGACGCCTGATCGTTACCTGCAGCAGGGCGCCATGCCCACGCCTCCCATAAGTCGCATCGGCTAGCCGCGGGCGTGCAGCCATCCGGGCAGGAAGGTATATGGGTCCGTTTTCACGGACCGGTTCCAGCGGACATTGTTTTTCTCAAGCGTCGCGGCGAGGCGACCATCCTTGCAGGCGTCGAACAAATCGGTCGCGCCACCGAGGTGCTGGCCACCGATGTAGATCTGCGGCACCGTCTTGAGCCCGGTGCGCTGCTCAATCGCACGCCGGATCTTGCCGCCCTTGTTGTCGACCTGGTAGGCCACCGAGTCGAGGTCATAGGCGCGATACGGAATCTCATAGTGCGCGAACATCTTGCGTACCGACCAGGAAAACTCACACCATTCCGTGGCAAATAACACGACCGGATTTTCATCGTCGTGGGTTGCCTGCTGCAGAAATTCCAGTGCCTCCGCCTCGGCAATGACCGGTGCTGGCGCCGCCGCCGCTGCGGCGGCGGCCGGGGCAGCCATATCGAAGCGATAATTAGGTGTGGAACGTGACAATTCCTGCTCGGCCTCGGTCATGTCGGCCGGAATATCTTCGAACAGCGTAGTGCTCAGGTAGCGTTCCCCCGTATCCGGCAGCATGCAAAGGATATTGCTGCCAGCCGCGGCGCGGTCGGCAACGGTCAGCGCGCCGGCGAGCGTCGCGCCTCCGGAGATGCCGACAAAGATACCCTCTCTGGTTGCCAGTTCCTTGGCAAGGTGCAGTGCTTCGTTGCCATTGATCGGAATGATGCCGTCGATGAGCTTCGCCCTGATCACGTCTTCGGTCAGCTTCGGAATGAAGTCCGGGCTCCAGCCCTGCATCAGGTGCGGTCGAAACATCGGGTGACTTTCGCTGGGCCAGCCGTCGGCATCGCGTGGCTGAGGAATGCCGCTGCCAAGCAACGGCGAATTGTCCGGTTCACATACCAGCACCTTGGTATGCGGACTTTTTTCTTTCAGCACTCGTGCAACGCCCTTGAGGGTGCCACCCGTGCCAAAGCCCGAGATCCAGTAGTCGAGCCTGCGGTCCGCAAATGCGCTCAGGATTTCCGGTGCGGTAGTGCGCGAATGCACGTCAGCATTCGCCTCGTTTTCAAATTGCCGCACCAGGAACCAGCCATGTTTTTCAGCCAGCTCAACAGCCTTGTTGAGCATGCCGCTGCCTTTCAGGTGGGCCGGCGTGAGTACTACTTTCGCGCCCAGGAAACGCATCATTTTGCGCCGCTCGATGCTGAAACTTTCGGCCATGGTGACGACCAGCGGGTAGCCTTTTTGTGCGCAAACCATGGCCAGGCCGATGCCGGTATTGCCGCTGGTAGCTTCGATAACGGTCTGTCCTGGCCTGAGTTGGCCGGTTTTCTCCGCTTCCTCGATGACACCGAGTGCGAGCCGGTCTTTGACTGAACCCATGGGGTTGAACGACTCGACCTTGCAATAGACATTGATGCCTTTGGGCGCGAGCTTGTTGATGCGTACGATCGGCGTATTGCCGATGGTTTCCAGGATGTTGTTGTATAACCGAGTCATGTTAATCGCCCAGTGCGTAATAACGGACCATCGTGCGTCGATAAATGCCGGCCGCCTTCATCTGTTCGGCAAGCCCGCCGTGCAAGAGATCGTCCCAGTAGTTCCAGCGCTCGATAAATTCCTTCGCCTGAAGATAGTCGCCACCGTAATGGATATGCAGTACCTGTTCGAGCATCTGCGACACTACATCGTGATATCGATCATAGTGAATGATCAAGGTGCCGGACTCCGCATCCAGCTCGAGCAGCCCGAGCTCCATGAAGAAATTGAATTGCATTAGCTGCATGACCCCGTACGGCTGATCGGCGCGCGGTTGTACATCCTTCAAGCTGCGGTAGATGCCCTCTGCATAGTGCGACCGCAGCCCGGCCTCATCGTAGTAGCCGGTCGCGCGCAGCGCAGGCGCTGCAAACAGCGACACCAGGTCCGACTTCAGTTCCTCCAGCAGGTCGGCCGTGTCGGTGAACGCGTCACTGAGGCGCTCGCCGTCTGCGGTTGTGTCAACGCCGAGGTAATGGCCAACTTCGTGCCACAGCACGCGGTTAAAGGACCCTTCGCCGGTCATGTCATTGCGAAAAGTCTCGTGCACAACTGAATCAAAAAGTTTCTTGCGGTTCGCAATCAGCTCGGGCTTGCTGAGAATGTTGTAACGAATCAGGATCGTGCGCCCGTACTTGCGCGCGTAGGCGGCGTCATTGGGCAAAATCGTCGCGGTGTTTGTGCCACGCGCCTGGCCAAAATCGGCTACGACCCGGTACACGCCAACCGGGATACGTGAACGTACCTGTTTGTGGTGCTCGTAGGGCAGGGAATCTTCGATCGATTGCAGGCCCGCCATCACCCTGACGAGTGCGTCGGTTCGCTCGACATCGCGCACCAGCACACTGGCGCCAAAAAATGTCTTGGCGCCAAGCAGCGTGTCGTCGTAGGTCTCGTAACTGCCGATCTGCATGTTCAGATTGGCAAACTCACCGCTGACCCAGCTCGCATCACCGGACTCGTAGTTGCCGCTGAGAAGATCGCGTGCCCGATTCTCCAGGTAGGCCGCGAAATCGGGCGAGTCCGCCTGCGACAGTCGCGCTGCCGCGACCAGGTGGCGGCGTACCTGGCTGAGTTCCACGGCATAGGCAAGCGCATACGGCACGGCATAGAACAATTCCTCGCCGGTTGGTTGCGCAGCCAGCCGCGCGCGCAAGCCGTCGTGCAGGGCATCGACCGCGGGATGCGCATCAAGCCTGGCGATATCCGCCGCGATGTTGTCGGCGGTTGCACGCCGCACCACGCTGCGCAGGTCCGTGATCTCGGCTGTTTTACCGGGGTGGTCTGCAAAAAACCGGTCAATCTCGGCCCTGGTCAGGCCATGAGGGTACACATTCCTGCCCGGCTGTTCGGCATCTGCTGGCAGTATCGTCGCACGTGCGTTATCGAGCGTTGTCGCGACCGGTCCGTTGGACAGGTAGAAGAGGTCGAGCAGATTTTGCGTTTCTGCCGTGCCACCGCTCACTGCATGTAATCGCTCCAGCTCGGCCTTGGCCGCCGCCGCGCCGCGATGCAACTGATTCTCGTACAGGGTCTGCAGGATGCGACCGGCAGCCAGCAGTTCCTCCAGCGCCTGAAACTCGGTGCTGCTGAGCTGGCTCAGATCCGGATTCAGGGTTACCCGCAGGGTCGTATCGAGGATGGCTTGTGATTGCTCGATGCTCCAGTAGCCGTCCGGCACTTCGGCATTTGCGGCAAATGCGACCAGCAACAATGTAATCGAGCGTTTGTTGAGCATCCCTGGCACGTTAGATCTTGCGGTGAAGTCGGGCTGGCGCAATCCGCGCCAGCCCTTTCATAAAGCCTCGATCGTCAGTCGAATGATTTGCGGTAGGTCACCCCGTAGGATGCCGGCTCCGCAGGGTAGGAGAACATGCCGTCTTCCGCGACCGGCAGATCCGCCGAGCCGCTGTACCAGCGCTCGTCGGTAATGTTCCGGCCCCACACGGTCAGACTCGAATTCGACTTGCCGAAGTTAATGCCGATTCTGGCGTTAATCAGGGTGACTTCATCCTGCAGTGTGAACGGATCGTTGTCGCCGTCCGTGAACTGTTCCGAAGCGTAGGTGTATTCGAGCCGGGCGACGATCGCATTGGTACCGCCGACATCGAAGGACTGCGACAGCGCCAGGAATGCACGATCTTCGGGGTTGTACGGCAGCGGGTCACCTGTGCGTGGGCAACTGGTTGGCAGGTTCGCGGGATCGAAGGGCGCAGTGCATCCCGGATCACCCTCGCCCTGCCACACGCCAACCTGCGCTACCCAGGTATCCCAGGCGGTGCCGGATTCGAAGGAATTGTACTTGCCCTCGTTGTGCGTGTAGTGCGCCTGGATCTCGGTATTCTGCATTGGCCGCCACAGGAACTCGACTTCAACACCATCAATCGAGAGATCACCCGCGTTTTGCAGGTTAAAGCCGGTACCCGTGAACGAGTTGGCCTGGAAGTCGTCGAAGTCGGTCTGGTAGTAGGTCAGCACCAGTTGCACCGGGCCGTATTGTCCCTTCAGCCCGAGTTCGATCGACTCCGAAGTCTCGGCGGTGAACAGCTGGTCGAAAGCGACATTGATGCGGTCGGTATTGGTGCCGCCTGCCTTGAAACCGGTCGCGTACGAGGCATACAGCATGGTGGAGTTCGTCGGGAAGAGCGTCAGCTTGACCGTGCCGGTCGACTGGTCTTCGCTCAACGAATCCTTGACGTCAGGACGCGGCGAGAACGGATCGAACAGGTAGGAACCCCAGGCCACGCTCGGTTCGGTTACTCCGGCGAGATCGCCTGCGATCAGGCCATCGAGGCTGCCGAACATGCCGCCAGTTTGCAGATAGGCGCCGGCCTCAAACAATGCCACGCAAGCCGCGCCACCAATGAAGCTGGTGCCGGTCGGGTCAAGCGGATCGGGCGCACAGGCACGTATGTCAGGCCTGGGACCGTTGGCGGTCTGCGTGTATCGCGCGTTGATGTCCTTGGTCTCATCGGTGTAGCGCGCTCCCAGTGACAGTGTCAGTTTATCGTTGACGGCATAATCCACCTGGCCGAATACCGCATAGCCCGAGTGGTCCTGTTGTACCACGTCAAATGCATAAGCGCCGGCCGGAAAGGGTATCGTCGCAGGATTCAAAAGCGCGCCCAGGCCTGCCAGCTCGAGCCCGGCATCGAGTTGGTTTATGCCAGCGAGCAAGACTGGAATCGACGGCCGCAGGAAGCTGACATAGTCATTGAAAAAAAATCCGGCGCTGGTATTTGTGGTGCTGTCGAGATCCTGGCCGAAATAATACGCGCCAGCGACCCAGGAGCTGCCATCGCCAAACTCGCCAATAAACTGGAACTCCTGCGAAATCGACGACTGCTCGCCGGTGTTGACGCGATGAATCAGGTCGGCATCCGAGAAGTCGATATCAATGGAATCATAAGTCTCAAAACTGCGATACGCAGTGATCGACTTGAGTTGCACGCCGTTGCCCAGTGTTTTGTTGATTTCCATGGATAAGCCGGCGTCTTCATTCGTGGATATCGGCGGCGAGCTGAGCGCGGTCCGGTAATCGTCGAAGCTGGCGCCTGCGACAATGGGGCGGGAAATAGGTGAGAGAAACGCGAGTTGGGCATTCAGGCCATCGAGCAACGCTTGCGGATAATCATAAGTTGCAAACACCGTGCCCCCGACCAGCGCATTGACGAACTGCGAGCCAACCGCGTCGTTGACATCGATGGCGCCGGCAAGAATGCCGGGCAGAGCCCCCTTATAAAGTATGCTGTCGACGCGCACGATGCCGACGCAGCAAACTTCGTCAATTTCGGAGTAGTCGGCAATGATGCGCGCGTTGAAATCGTCTTCCGGGTCATTGATCGCGAGCTGCACTCGCGCACCAATGCGATCACGGTCGTTGTAAACATCGCTGCCAAGGTTGTAGTCGTCCACATAGCCGTCGCGCTGCGTCGAAAAGACCGTACCGCGCAGCGCCATGTTGTCATTGATCGGCACATTCGCCGCGGCTGAGACCTTGATCAGGCCAAGGTCACCTGCGGTGACGTCGACAAATGCATCCCGATCGTGACTCGGTCGTACCGTGCGAACGCTGATTGCACCGGCAGCCGTATTTTTGCCGAACAGGGTGCCCTGGGGTCCGCGCAGGACTTCGACGGCTTCAATGTCAATCAGGTCATTGATCATCGAACTCTGTCGCGACCGGTAGACACCATCGACGTACAGGCCCACCGAGGACTCGACACCGAAGTTATTTGAGGTACTGCCGATACTGCGAATCGAAAAATTCGATGTAGTCGTCGACTGGCTCTGGCCCACGATCAGGCCCGGCACATTCTGTTGCAGCTCGAACATGTCGAAGATGCCGGCTTCAGTGAGCTGCGTGCCGGACAGCGTGCTGACGGCGACCGGTACGTCAAGAATATTGGCCGCACGTTTGGTGGCCAGCACCACGATTTCTTCAAAAATTTCGCCCGACGCCTGCTGTGCCAGGGCGGCGCCGCTTGCGAGTGCCATTGCTGTCGCCAGCGGCAATAACACTGCGCCGAAGCGCCGCGAATTCAAAGCAACATACCTGTTCATTCTTGTTCCCCTGATTGGGACGGCGCCCCCGCGCCGTTATTGCGGCAGAGAATAGCACGATTTGACCGGTTCACGGTCTAGGTAATGACCACTAAGCCCGCGCAGATACTGGCTTTTCTGGTAGATTACGGTCGGCTAAAGGAGTCCTCACCGGAGCGAGAATAATGCTGGGTTTAATGATGGATACGCCGCTGTTGATTTCGTCGATAGCGACCCATGCCGGGAAATTTCACGGCGGCCAGGAGATTGTGTCGGTGACCGCCGATAATCCGCGCCATCGCTATACCTATCGCGAGTGTTTCGGACGCGCAAGGCAGCTGGCTGGTGCCCTGGAAAGTCTGGGTCTCGCCCGCGGCGATCGGGTTGCCACCTTGTGCTGGAACGACTACCGCCACCTCGAGGCCTACTACGGTATCAGTGGTGCCGGATTCGTATGCCATACCATCAATCCGCGCCTTTTTCCGGAACAGCTCGTTTTCATCATCAACCATGCCGAAGATCGCTGGATCATGACCGACGTCATGTTTGTGCCATTGCTGGAATCATTCGCCGGGAAAATCAGCAATGTCGAAGGTTTCATCATCATGACGGATGAGGCGCACATGCCAAAGACCTCGTTGCAGAATGTCGTCTGCTACGAAAACCTGCTTGCGACCGGACCGGGCGACTATGCGTGGCCGACATTTGACGAACGCACTGCGTCGGCACTTTGTTATACATCCGGAACCACCGGCGATCCCAAGGGCGTATTGTACGACCACCGTTCCAGCCTGCTGCATGCTTACGCTGAGGTGGCGCCGGATGTCATGGGACTGTCGAGCCGAGACTGCGTGCTGCCGGTAGTGCCCTTATTCCACGTCAGTTCCTGGGGTACGCCCTATTCGATGCCGATGGCGGGCTGCAAGATCGTCTATCCGGGCCCGAAAATGGGAGACGGCCAGGCGCTTTATGAGTTGATGGAATCGGAACATGTGACTGCCTCGCTTGGCGTGCCGACGGTCTGGCTGGCGCTGCTGAAATACTGCCGCGAGTCGGGCAAGCGCCTGCATAACATGCAGCGCACCGTTATTGGCGGTGCCGCGGTGCCGCGTTCCATGATCAAGGAATTTCGCGATTTGCATGGCGTCGAGGCGCGCCAGGGTTGGGGCATGACGGAGATGAGCCCGCTCGGTGTCACCAACACGCTCAAGGCCGGCCTCGAGCACCTGTCGGACGACGAGAAACTTGATCTTGCTGCCAAGGCGGGCCGCGGCATTTGCGGGTGCGAATTGCGCATCGTTGACGACACCGGCCATGAACTGCCATGGGATGGCGAGGCATACGGTGCGTTGCAGGTGCGCGGCCCATGGGTATGCAGCGACTATTTCAAATTGCACGGAACCGCCGGTGCGCACACCGACGATGGCTGGTTCGATACCGGCGATGTGGCAACCATAGATGCGGAAGGCTACCTGGCGATTACGGATCGCACCAAGGACGTCATCAAGTCCGGCGGTGAGTGGATCAGCTCGATTGAACTGGAAAACACGGCCATGGCGCATCCCGGCGTTGCCGAAGCGGCTGTCATCGGCCTGCCGCATCCGAAATGGACCGAGCGGCCGCTGTTGATCGTGGTCAGGGCGAGCGGCACCGATGTGAGCGCCAGCGAACTGCTGCAATTCTACGAGGGCAAAGTGGCAAGCTGGTGTATACCGGACGACGCGGTGTTCGTCGATGAGATTCCGCACACGGCCACCGGTAAGATCAAGAAGATTGAATTGCGCCGGCAATTCGCTGACTATCAATTTCCTGCCTGATCGTGGAGAGATAATGGCCGCCCCGTTACGCCTGTACGGTTTGAAAGCTCTGATTTGCAACGCCGGCAGCGGTATCGGTGAAGCAACCGCACGTACGCTGGTGAAACACGGTGCAGCCGTGCTCGCGGTCGACACGATCAACAGTGGTGTCGAGCAGACCTTCAAACGCCTCAAGGGAATTGACGGCCTGGCAGCTAATTTGAGCGATGCGGCCCGCATGCCAGCGCTGGCCGAGGAGGCGGTCAAGCGCCTCGGCCGAATTGATATCCTGGTGAATGACTTTCCGTGGCAGCTTGAGGCGCCATTGTCGGACAGGGATGCGCATCTCAAAGACCTGTTGCAGCAGCGCTCGGCGCTCGTCCTGTCTTTGTGCCGTGCGGCTTTGCCGCACCTGAAGAAGAGCCCGAGCGGGCGGATTATCAATGTTGGTTTCATGCGCAGCATGTTTGCGGCTGACGGTGACGCCGCGTTTGCCAGGGGCGAACAGGACCTTGCGGACCTGACCGCGGCACTGGCAACGGAAACCGGCGACTTTGGCATCACGGCAAACTACGTGCAGCCCGGGGCGATCATGACGCCCGTGAGTCGAGAGGTTTTCCGCAAGAACAAGGCCTTGCGTGATTTTTGTATCGCGCGATCGGCAGCGCACCGTCTCGGTGAGCCGATCGACGTCGCCAGGGTCGTGTCTTTCCTTGCTGGCGACGAGGCTGCCTTCGTTAATGGCACCGGCATCAGGGTTGACGGCGGACGCAGACTGACCTGACGACATGCACCCGGTACTCGATGACCTGATTACGCTGCTGCAGCTGGAGCGGATAGAAGACAATATATTTCGTGGCGAGAGCCGCGACATCGGTAGCGCGCAGGTTTTCGGTGGCCAGGTGCTGGGACAGGCGTTGTCGGCAGCGCAGCACACGGTCGACGGCCGGGTGGCGCATTCGCTGCATGCCTATTTCCTGCGCCGCGGCGATATGCAGGCGCCGATCGTCTACGAGGTTGACCGTGCCCGCGATGGCGGCAGTTTCTCAAATCGCCGCGTGGTTGCGATTCAGCATGGCCGGCCGATATTGAACCTGGCGGCGTCGTTCCAGAATCCGGAGCAGGGCGTGCAGCACCAGGCGCGAATGCCGGACGTGCCTGGCCCGGACGATTGCCGTGACATCTTCGAAACAGAATGGGACCAGTTGCAGAAGATGCCGGAAGTAATGCGCCGCCACATGGCGGACAAGCGGGCGTTTGAAATCCGGCCTGCGCCGCAGGACGGCCGTGACCATATGCCGCGAAAAAACGTCTGGTTGCGCACGGTCGACAAGTTGCCAGCGGGCCTGGCACTGCACCAGAACCTGCTCGCATATGCCTCGGACTACGAACTCCTCGGCGTCAGCACTTTGCCGCACGATCTGCCGTTCGGCACGGGGTCCGTGATCATGGCAAGCCTCGATCATGCGCTATGGTTTCACCGGCCGATGCAAATCGATGAGTGGTTGTTGTATTCGATGGACAGCCCGAATGCATCCGGTGCCCGGGGCTATGCACGCGGCCAATTTTTCAGCCGCGACGGCGAATTGATTGCGTCGACCGCACAGGAGGGCCTGGTGCGCGTGGTGACGGGGGTCGCGGGCAAGCGCAGCGACCCGAAACTGCAAGACTAGGTTTTCGGCCTAACCGGCTTTACCCTGCCGGGCGACTTCGGCCGCGGCTGCAGCGATCGCGTCCGCATCGCCCAGAAACTCGCGCGATACCGGGTGCAAATCGTCGTCCAGTTCGTAAGCCAGCGGCACCCCGGTCGGAATATTAAACGCCGTGATCTCGTCGTCGGAAATGCGGTCGAGCATCTTGACCAGTGCACGCAGGCTGTTGCCGTGCGCCGCGATCAATACATCCTTGTCGCGCTTCAGTTCGGGCGCAATAACGTCGTTCCAGCACGGCAGCACACGCTGCAGCGTGGTTGCGAGTGACTCGGTCGCTGGCAGACCTGCAACGCCGGCATAGCGCGGGTCATGTGACGGATGGCGCTTGTCGGAGACTTCCAGTGGCGGGGGCGCAATGTCGTAACTGCGGCGCCAGATGTGTACCTGCTCATCGCCGTATTTAGCGGCGGTCTCCGCCTTGTTCAATCCCTGCAAGGCGCCGTAATGACGCTCGTTCAGCCGCCAGTCGCGCACCACCGGAATCCAGATTCGGTGCATTTCATCCAGCATGATCCAGAGGGTGCGGATTGCCCGCTGCAGCACCGAGGTATAGGCGATATCAAATTCGTAGCCGAGCTCAGCGAGCAACCGGCCGGCAGCGCGCGCCTCGGCCTTTCCCTGCTCGGTCAGGTCGACATCGGTCCAGCCGGTAAAAAGGTTCTTCAGGTTCCAGTCACTTTGACCGTGCCGACAAAGTACAAGCTTGCCCGCCATGTATCCTCCACGGAAATCTCTACAAGAATTCTTGCGGCCTATAGTGCAATTAGTTTGCGGAATTCCTGTGCCGCTACTGACAGGGTAGCAAAGTCAAATTCACCACGTAACTGCATTTCCTGCAGCATCGTGCGGAACTGCCGGACACTATTCTGATTGCGTTGCAGCCAGGCGTTGGCCGCGGCATCAACAGGCTGATTGCCACGCATTCTCAGGAATCCGGACACGTGCTCGCGGCGGATACGATAAAACTCCTCGCGCAGGTTGTTGCGTGCCGCGGCCTGCCAGCGACCGAAGACTTCAAGGTCCTCGGCTCCGACATGCAACAGGTGCAGACCGAGATTTTCATTAAACAAGGAATACAGGTCGGCCGCGTCCGACACCTCGCGTTTGTACTCGGCAGCGAGATCGGTGATGTCGAGCGCGGCACGCGTCAGTACCAAAGACGCCATGCGCTGGGCGAGTGGTTCGGGAACACCGAGCTGCAGGTATTCCGACATGGCGTTCGCCACGCGCTCGCGACCATACGACGACATTGTGTTGCTGCTGCGGCCATACACTTCTTTCATGCCCGGCTTGAGTCGCTCGACGGTCGCGGCAATCTGCAGCCCGTCGCGATATCGGCCGATCAGCCAGTAACAGGTGTGTCGCAATATGCGACTCAACTCAAACAGCATGGTCATCTGTGCACTGGCTGCCAACTCGTCATCGAGCGCTTCAATCATCTTGTAGACGCTGCCGACATCGCAAACCTGCCGCGCGGCAGTATATGCACGCGCAACTGTAACGATATTGGCGTTGGTGTCGTCCTGCACGCGCTTGACGAAAGCAGGCCCCATGTTGTTGACGAGATCGTTGGCAATCAGGGTGGCCAGGATTTGCCGGCTCAGGCGGTGGCCGGGAATGAACTCGGCAAAGCGCTTGCGCAGTACATCCGGGAAATAGCGCAGCCGGTCGACAAACAGAAAGTCTTCAAGACCCGCGCCGGACGCGATCAGGCCATTGTATAGATCGATCTTCGCGTAGCTGAGCACGATAGCGAGTTCGGGCCGTGTGAATCCTTGCTTTCGCGCGCGCCGCTCCTCAATTGCAGTGTCATCCGGCAGGAACTCGAGTTCGCGATTGAGGAGCCCGGTTTTTTCCAGGTTTATGATCAGCTGCGCAATTTCATCGATGCGCGTCGCCGATCCAACTTCACTCATGCTTATGGATTGTGTTTGCAGGTAGTTGCTGCGCAATACCAGTGCGGCGACATCGTCGGTCATGGACGCAAGCAACTTGTTACGGTTGCTGCGCGTCATGCCCGTCTGCTTGACGACTTCGCTCAAAAGGATCTTGATATTGACTTCACGATCAGAGCTGTCGACACCGCCGGAGTTGTCGATGAAGTCAGTATTGATACGGCCGCCGGCAAGACTGTATTCAATGCGAGCACGCTGCGTCAGCCCCAGGTTGCCGCCTTCACCAATCACCTTGCAGCGCAATTCGCGTGCATCGATGCGCAGTCCGTCATTGCTGCGGTCACCGACATCGACATTACTCTCGGTGCTGGCCTTTACATAGGTACCGATGCCGCCGTTCCAGAGCAAATCAACCGGCATTTTGAGAATGAGCCGGATTAATTGCGTTGGTTGCAATGATTTTTCTTCGGTATCGAGCAGGCGCCGCACTTCCGCGCTAAGGCGAATCGTCTTGTCCTGGCGCGAAAATACTCCGCCACCCTTGGAAATCAGCGCATCGTTGTAGTCTGACCAGCCGGAGCGCGGCAGCTTGAACAGTCGCTGCCGTTCCCTGAAGCTGGCAGCCATATCTGGCTCCGGGTCGAGAAAGATGTGTTGATGATTAAACGCAGCGACCAGTTTGATCTTGCGCGATAGCAGCATGCCATTGCCGAAAACGTCGCCGCTCATGTCGCCGATGCCTGCAACGGTGAATGTATCTTTCTGCACGTTGAGACCCTGCTCGCGAAAATGGCGGCGCACTGCCTCCCAGGCTCCGCGTGCGGTGATGCCCATTTTCTTGTGGTCGTAGCCGGCCGACCCGCCTGAGGCAAACGCGTCATCGAGCCAGAATCCGTACTCGGCCGAGATACCGTTGGCGATGTCCGAAAAAGTTGCTGTTCCCTTGTCCGCTGCCACGACCAGGTAAGGATCGTCGCCATCGCGTCGCACAACGCCGGGTGGCGTAACTACGGAGCCATCAATGACATTGTCAGTTATATCAAGCAGACCGGCGATGAACTTCTTGTAACAGGCGATGCCGTTGGCCAGTATCGCGTCACGATCGCCCTGCGGCGCTTTTTTCGGGAAGAAACCGCCCTTCGCGCCGGTTGGAACAATTACCGTGTTCTTCACGACCTGTGCTTTCATCAGGCCGAGAACCTCGGTACGAAAATCTTCGCGGCGATCAGACCAGCGAATACCGCCGCGTGCGATATCGCCGCCGCGCAAGTGCACGCCCTCGAATTCTGTCGAGTAGACGAAAATTTCATACTTTGGCCGCGGCAGCGGTACTTCGCGCAAGCCTGTCGGGTCCAGCTTGATTGAAATGCAGGGCCTGGGCGCACCGTCGTCCGTTGTCAAAAAAAAGTTGCTGCGCAAGGTCGCATCGACGACGCTGGAAAACGCCGTCATTATACGGTCCTCGTCGACATTGCCTGCCTTGCCAAGGCCGCGCTTGATTTGCGGCCGCAACAGTTCGATCTCGCGCTTGCGCCTGGCGCTGCTAACAGACGGGTCAAACTGCAGCTCAAACAGGCGCACGAGTAATTGCGTGAATCCGGAATGTGCCGCCAGTACGTCTTCCATGTAGGCCTGGCTGAATGGTATGCCAAGCTGCAACAGGTACTTGGCATAACAACGCATTAGGGCCGCCTGGCGCCAATTGAGCCCAGCGCTGAGGATGAGTCGATTCATGCCGTCGTTTTCGGCCTGGCCGCCAAGCACGGCGTCAAAACATTCTTCGAACGGTACTTCAACGGCGTCAAAATCAAGCTCCTCGCCGGACTCATGACGCAGGTGAAAATCCTGGATCCAGACGGACTCGCCGGATTGCAGGGTCAACTCATACGGGTGCTCGGTGTACACGTCGACACCCATCCCCTCGAGCATCGGTAACGCGTGCGATAATGCGATCGGTTCGCCGAAGCTGTATACCAGGAAGTGCATGTGCCCCGGCAGGCTGCCCTCCGGCTTGTACAGGTCGACCGACTTCCTGAGTCCCGCCTTAAGCATTGCCTCGATCTGGCGAATGTCGCTGCAGGCTTCGCGCGGGCTGACCTCGTCTTGGTAGCCCGGTGGAAACGCATCGCGATAAGCGCGATGGATTCTCGGACTCTCGTCGAGCCCATAACTGGTGGTTATTTCAGCACGCAGCAGATCGGCCCAGGTAATGACCACTGAAGCGATGCGTTGCTCGATTTTCTGAATGCTGATACGCGGGCGCTCGTCCGCCGTCGTGTGCGCGACGATATATACACGCGCCAGCGCCGAGTCCGAAATTTGCACGCTCGAATCGATAGCGACGGCGTCTAATTCGTCGCGGAGAATTTCTTCAATCTTGTGTCGTATCGCCGTATCGTATTTTTCTCTCGGTACATAGACGAGGCACGAATAGAAGCGTCGAAATGTATCGCGGCGCAAGAAGAACTTGACGCGCTGGCGATCCTGCAAATTGAGAATGCCAATGGTGGTGCGAGCCAGGTCCTGCACCGAAGCCTGGAACAGTTCATCGCGCGGATAGGTGTCGATGATGTGCATCAGCGCTTTGCCGCGATGCGCCGAACTTTCGACGTGACCACGCTGCAATATTTTCGTCACCTTGTGCCGCAGCAGCGGAATGTTGCGCGGGCTTTCGCTATAGGCGACCGAAGTAAAGAGTCCGATAAAACGCCGCTCGCCGCATGCATTGCCGTGGCGGTCATAAATCTTGATGCCGATATAGTCGAGGTAGGCGTTACGATGAACGGTCGAGCGTGAGTTCGCCTTGGTCAGAATCAACCAGTCCTTGGAGCGCGTAAGGCGACGCATTTCGTGAGTGAGTTCTGTGACGTGTCCACCGCGCTCCTCGCGCGACAGCAAACCCAGTCCGGTCCCGGGCACAGGATGCAACATGAGTTTCTCGCCCTGCTGCAACAGTTTATATTCGCGATAACCGAGAAAGGTGAAATGGTCGGCGAGTAACCAATCCAACAGCGCGCGGCTTTCTGCGCGCAAATCCTCGTCGACACGGGTTGGGCCTAACTCCAAAAGCTCGCCGCATTCAAGCATACGTTCGCGCATGGTTTGCCAGTCGCGAACGGCAATGCGCACATCGGCAAGCACGTGTTGAATTTCCTGCTCGAGAAGTTTGAGCTCTTTTGTGTCAGTTTCCCGGTCGATCGCAAATCGTATGAAGGATTCGGGCTGGCCGCCGTCCTCGCCGGGGTCGGTAATACCCAGCAATTTGCCATCGGCGTCGCGACGCAAGGAAAAAATCGGGTGCACGGTGATATGTACCGACAACTCATGGCGATTGATCGCGCCCGTTACCGAATCAACGAGAAACGGCATGTCGTCATTAATCATTTCGATAAATGTGTACGGTGACGAAAATCCGTGCGTTTTCTTGGTAACGTTAAAAATGCGCAGCAGCGCGGTACCCTTGCGGCGAATCGCGCCAAATTCCAGGTGCGACAGCGCGATGCGGGCCATGATTTCTGGCGATCGGCCGGCCAGATCGTCAACGGGTATGTTGGCAAAGTAACGTTCCAGGTAGCGGCGCGTCTGCGCCGCGCTCGGTAACACCCTGGTCGAAGCTTTGGCGGCTACTATGCTTTCAATAATGGACGACTTACGGTCGCTACTTCGTCGTTGCTGATTCTTCTTCACTGGTTAGTCGCCTGGACTGTGCGATTGGGAGGGCCGGTCGCTGGGATTATCCGGCACCCAGTTGTCGGGCTCGTTCGAGCAATCGCTCTACGACGACATTGAACGTCTCATAGTCCTCGCTGCTGATACCCTGCAAGAGCTCGCGTTCAAACGCCAGTGCCAGCGACGCGATTTCGTTGTGTACCGCCTGGCCGGCCATGGATAGGTTTAATATCGAGCGGCGGCGGTCGGCGTCTGCGAACTCGCGGTCGATGCGGCCATTCTTGATCAGCTTGCTGACCGCGCGACTGACCGCCACCTTATCAAGCATGGTGCGGTCGGCAACCTCGACGGCTGACAATCCCGGGAAGCGGCCCAGAATGGCGATAACACGCCATTCCGGAATCGATACACCAAACTTTTTCTCATAAACCTTGGCGATCGTGGTACTCACCGTATGTGAGAGGACCGCCAGCCGGTAGGGCAGGAATTGCTCCAGAATAAGCTCGTCTTTCATGCTTTCAACAGTAACCATATTTGTGGCGTCGCACAACAGCTTCAGGCGAGGTGCGGTGCCGCAAGGTAATCGGTCGATTGCATCTCGACCAGGCGGCTGACAGTGCGCTCGAACTCGAAGCCAAGCTGGCGACCCTGGTACAGCTTGTCGGGCGTGGCTTGTGCAGAAATGATGAGCTTTACCCGGCGATCATAGAACTCGTCGACCAGGGCAATAAAGCGGCGCGCCTGGTTTTCACTGGCGGCATCGAGCACCGGCACAGCGGCGAGAATGACGGTCGGATACCAGCGCGCTATTTCTATGTAGTCGTCCTGGCTGCGAGGTCCGTCGCAAACATCCTTGAAGTCGAACCAGACAATACCCTTGGCGCATCGCCGCGTGTGGATTTTGCGCCCATTCACCTCGATCGCGCGGTTTTTGCTGAGCGCGCTGGATGCGCTCTCGTCAAAATAGTGTTGCAGCTTCCGCTGTGCCGCCGCGTCGTCCGGCGTAAGGAAAGTGCCGGCTTGTTGCAACAGGCGCAGGCGATAGTCGGCACCGTCTGCCATGTGGACGACCTTGGTATATTGCTGCAGCAACTCGATCGCCGGCACGAAGCGCTGCCGTTGCAGACCATCCCTGTAGAGTTGGTCCGGAGCCGAATTCGAGGTCGCGACCAGCGTAACGCCGCGTTGAAACAGGCCCGCCAGCAGCCGCCCGAGCAACATCGCATCGGCGATGTCGCTGACAAAAAACTCATCAAAACAGAGTACGCGCGTTTCCCTGGCGATTTCTGCAGCGACCCTGTCGACCGGATCCTCGATGTCGCCCAGACGCGTCAGTCGTGCATGCACATCACGCATCAGGCGGTGAAAGTGCACACGTTTCTTGGCCGCTAGCGGCAGTGTTTCAAAGAACAGGTCGAGCAGAAAAGTCTTGCCGCGCCCGACACCACCCCAGATATAAAGGCCGGGTACGAACGTTACTGGCGGCGAGGAGCGCCGCAGCAAGCGGTCGAGCAATCGGCCGAGCAAGCGGCGCCGGCCCGCTGCACCTGACTGCAAGGCTGCCTGCAACTGCTCCAGCTCGGTAACGACTGCGTCCTGCGCGCTATCGCGCTCATGTCCTGCCTGTCGCAGGCTTGCCTCGTAACTCTCGCGCAGGTTCGATAATCCGGATATCCTCATTTTTGCTCGGCAAGCTGCAGGCGTGGTGACAATACTATGAGTACAGAACGCGAATCCATGGAATTTGATGTCGTGATTGTTGGTGGCGGGCCGGCCGGGCTCGCCGCAGCGTGTCGCCTGATGCAGCTTGATAGTGGTCTGTCCGTGGTCGTGGTCGAAAAGGGATCCGAAATTGGCGCGCATATTCTCTCCGGCAACGTCTTCGAGCCGATTGGCTTGAACGAGTTGTTTCCCGACTGGCAGCAAATGGGCGCGCCGGTAAATACAGCGGTCACGGATGATGATGTGCATTACCTTACCAGTGCGAGCAAGTCCGTTCGCGTGCCCAACCTGTTCGTGCCGCGGCCGATGCACAACAAGGGCAACTACATCATCAGTCTTGGCCGCCTGTGCCAATGGCTCGGCGAACAGGCGGAGGCGCTCGGCGTTAATGTGTTCCCGGGATTCGCGGCATCCGAGGTGCTGTATGATGACAGCGGCCGCGTGATCGGCGTTGCAACCAGCGACATGGGCGTCAGCAAAGCCGGCGAACACAAGTCTTCCTTCCAGCGCGGTTATGCACTCACTGCCAAGTACACGATTTTCGCCGAGGGCTGCCGCGGCAACCTCGGGGAGGAGTTAATACGGCGATTTGAGCTGCGCGCAAATGCGGATCCGCAACACTATGGCATCGGCATCAAGGAAACCTGGGAGATTGACCCTGCGATGCACGCAAAAGGTCTGGTGGTACACACCACGGGCTGGCCGCTGGACAATCACACCGAGGGTGGGGGTTTCCTTTATCACGCCGCGAATAACCAGGTTTTTCTCGGCCTGATCGTCGCTCTCAATTACTCCAATCCGCACCTGTCGCCGTTCGAGGAATTTCAGCGCTGGAAGCAGCACCCGAAAATTCGCCAGTACCTCGAGGGCGGCAAGCGCATCGCTTACGGCGCGCGTGCGGTAAACAAGGGCGGCTTGCAGTCATTGCCGAAACTCGTGTTCCCGGGCGGCATGCTGGTTGGCTGCGATGCCGGTTTCCTGAATGGCGTCAAGATCAAGGGCGCCCACACGGCGATCAAGACCGGCATGCTGGCGGCCGAAAGCGTGCACCAAGCGCTCGCGACGGGAGCGGGTGCCGCCGAACTCAGCGACTACGAGGACAGCGTGAAGGCATCCTGGGTCTATAAGGAACTGCACCGCGGCCGGAACTTCGGCCCGGCGCTGCACAAGCTCGGCATGTTCTGGGGTGCAGCATTTACTTTCATTGACCAGAATATTTTTTTCGGCTGCTTGCCGTTCACCTGGCATAACCGGACCGCCGATCACGAATCGTTAGTGAAAGCGAGCGAGGCGCCGAAGATCGAGTATCCGCGGCCAGACGGGGTCATCAGCTTCGATCGACTGTCCTCGGTGTTCCTGTCGAGCACGAATCATGAGGAAGATCAGCCGTCGCACCTGACGCTCAAGGATGCGAATGTGCCGATCGGCTACAACCTGCCGAATTTTGACGAGCCCGCGCAGCGCTATTGTCCGGCCGGCGTGTACGAAGTGGTCGAGGAAGGCGGCGGGAAGAAATTTCAGATCAGTGCGCAGAATTGTGTGCACTGCAAAACCTGTGACATTAAGGACCCGACGCAGAACATCGTCTGGACCGTGCCGGAAGGCGGCGGCGGCCCGAACTATTCGGGTATGTAGGCGCCGATGGCGCTGTAGAGTGGCATGACGTCGTTCAAGAATCATCCTATGCTCGTGTGCCTGCAATGACCAAACGATTCGTCAACGCGCACGTGGTCTTGCTCGTATCCGCAATTTGTGCGCTACCCGACCGTGCCGGAATCGCGCAGGACGAATGGCGTGAACTGGTCATGGTGCCGGGCATGCGCGTTGCCGGCCAGGGCTGGACATTGACTGTGCCCGCGCTCGGCAACTGGATGCAATTGACGGCATCGGCAAAAGCGGTCTTGTACGGGCGCGATGCGACATGCGCGCTGTTGCAACAGGCGCCCGAGCCGCCGCTGTACGGCACACAGGTGCAAGTCGAGATTTGCGCCGTGCGTCCCGACGAAGATCCGGTTTCGCGCGACCCGGCAAGCACATTAATCCAGGCCGAGATCAAACAGGTGCACCTGACAGCCACAAACGAAGGCCAGACCATTCGAAATGAGCGCACCACCGTCCAGGATAAGAACGGATCAGGAATTCACTTACTAAGTTTTCGAATTCAATGGCCGCTAGTAAACGACGTGCCGATCTTCGTGGATACCGCGATCAGCTGTCCGCCGGAATGGCAGTCCGGTCAATCCTGTTTGCGCGTATCGTACACCCGGTACGGACCGACAAAGCATGATCCGGGAATGGCAGTTGTTATCGCGTTCATGAGCGGATTGACAACCGACGGGACGAGCTTGACGCCATCTGGCTGAATGACAGGTGGCGGCCGGCTGCCCGCGATGCCGCGTCGCGAAACGCGTTACTTCGGCTGCATGCGGATCGCGCCATCGACGCGAATCGTTTCGCCGTTCACCATCGCGGTGCCGTAGATGAAGGCCACAGCGTCCGCATATTCTTCAGGACGACCGAGTCGTGGCGGAAACGGGACCTGCTTGCCGAGTGACTCCTGCACCTCGGGTGGCATCCCCGCAACCATGGGTGTCAGGAACACGCCAGGCGCAATGGTGTTGACGCGAATACCGAAAGCGGCGAACTCGCGCGCCAGCGGCAGCATCATGCCGACGACACCCCCCTTGGACGCCGAGTAGGCGGCCTGTCCAATCTGTCCTTCAAACGCAGCGATCGACGCGGTGCTGATAATGACGCCGCGCTCGCCATCGGCGTTCGGCTGGTTGTGTTGCATGAACGCAGCCGCTTCCTTGGTGACGTTGTAGCTGCCGACCAGGTTAACCTGGATTACGCGGTTGAACAGTTCGCTGGGCCAGGGGCCGTCGCGGCCCAGTGTGCGCCCGGCTGTGGCGATGCCGGCGCAGTTTACCGCCAGCGTAATGCCAGCCATGGCGTCGTTCGCCATACCCAAGGCATTCTTGACCGAGGCCTCGTTGCTGACATCGGTGTTGACGTACTTTGCGCGTTTGCCAAGCTTGTTCGCGCTCGCGACGCCTTGCTGGTCATTGATGTCGAGCAAGACCACCTGGCCGCCAGCAGCAATGACGCGCTGCGCAGTGGCGAAGCCGAGCCCGGAGGCGCCGCCTGATATGACGGCTTTTGCTGTAGCTAAGTCCATAGTGTGCTCTCTTAAATAAGTTCGACCGCGATAGCGACCGCCTCGCCGCCACCGATGCAGAGTGACGCGATGCCGCGTTTCAGCTTGCGGGCCTTTAACGCATACAGCAGAGTCGTCGTTATACGCGCGCCGGTGGCGCCGATCGGGTGACCGAGCGCGCAGGCGCCGCCGTTGACGTTCACCTTGCTGTGCTCGATGCCGATATCGCGCATCGCCGCCATGGTTACCACCGCAAACGCTTCGTTGATCTCATACAGGTCTACATCGGAGGGAGTCCAGTCCAACGTCGTTTGCAGCCTGCGGATGGCGGATACAGGCGCCGTGGTAAACCAGGCTGGTTCCTGCGCGAAGCTCGAGTGTCCGACCAGCCGTGCCAATGGATTGATGCCGCGTCGTTGTGCCTCCGCCTCGGTCATCAACACCGTCGCCGCGGCGCCATCGGAAATCGACGATGAGGTGGCCGCGGTAACCGTGCCGTCCGCATTGAATGCCGGACGAAGTGTCGGAATCCTGTCAATACTGACAGCACCAGGTGTTTCATCGTCGGCAATAATAATTTCACCTTTGCGAGACTTGAGTGTCACCGGGGCAATTTCGGCGGCGAATGTACCGGCGGCAACCGCCGCCTGAGCGCGGCTCACGGACTCGACGGCGAACGCATCCTGGTCATCGCGTGAAAACCCGTAGCGCTCAGCCGTGGCATCGGCATAGTGACCCATCATCAGTCCTTTCCAGGGGTCCTGCAGGCCGTCATAAAACATGTGGTCGATAACTTCCTGATGTCCCATACGGTAGCCACGGCGCGCTTTCGGCAGCAGGAATGGCGCGTTGCTCATCGATTCGAACCCGCCCGCAACGACTACCGTTGCGCTGCCGGCCTTGAGCAGGTCGTGCGCGAGCATGATGGTTGCCATGCCTGAGCCGCACATCTTGTTGACCGTAGTACACGCGGTGCCGTTTGCAATGCCGGCGCCGAGTGCCGCTTGGCGGGCCGGTGCCTGACCCAGTCCGGCCGGCAATACGCAACCCATCAGGACCTGGTCGACGTCAGCGACGGCGAGGCCCGAGCTCGCGACCGCCGCCTTGATGGCAGTGGCGCCAAGCTCCGGCGCCGTTGCCTCGGACAGCACACCTTGAAATGCACCGATAGGCGTACGTTGCGCCGCAACAATGACGACGGAATCACTACTCATTTGCCACTCCGGAGGAAGTATTTTCGTGAGCAACGAGATCGGGCTCGTCGAGAACTGCGAGTATACGCTGCCGTGCCAGTTTCGCGAGCTCGCGGTGGTTGGCAAAAGCGGGGTGGTCGGGGTTGATCGGCGGCAGAATATCGATGCGCAGGCGGCTCCAGTGCGGCAGGTCGCGCTCGGCGGGCAACAGCTGGCGAGTGCCTGAAATCGCGATCGGCACTATCGGCATACCGCCGCGCACGGCGGCGACAAATGCGCCGGCGTGAAAGTGCAACAGCCCCGGCTGCTCCTGGAAGGTGCCCTCCGGGAACACCGCCAGCGATTGGCCGCTCTGCGCGGCCTTGACGATTTGCCGTGCATCGCGGCTGCTGGCCGGTGAGCCGGTGCGCTCAACGAAACGGGAACCCGCCCGGCGCAGTAAGAAATGCACGATGGCATTGTTGCGCATTTCCCCCTTGATAACGAAAGAGAAACGGGCGGGCAGGTAACCCTTGAGCAGCAGGCCGTCGGCATAACTGGCGTGATTCGCAACCACGACGCAGTCGATGGTCGGCAGGTTTTGCAGGCCCTGTACCTCGACCGGCACGCCGGACAGCACAAAGATTGCCCTCGAGGTAGCTGCCAGCCAGCGCGCCCGGCGCTCCGCGCCAGGCACCAGCAAGGCGCAACATAAGCCGAAGGCGATGCATAGACTGAATACCAGCCAGGCATAAAGCCCGAACAGCGTATCGCGGGTGCGTGTGACGTAGCTCACTTTATGTCAACGCTTTGCCGTTTCTGTGACAGCGATCACGCCGATTGCAAGGTATCCTGCCCATACTCAAATCCTTGAAAAATCCGTCGCTTGGCGGTGCAGTGTGCTGAATATGCGGCGGCGACGCAAAGGATTGCACGTCCGACCAAATGGATGATATGGCAAGTATGGATAAACAAAACTCGGAATCCCGATCTGTTGCCCACTCCGAAGAGTTGGTCGACAAGTTCCTGGATGCTATCTGGATGGAACGCGGCTTGTCACAGAACACGCTGGGTGCCTACCGCGCTGACCTGATGACACTGGGCCGTTCGCTGTCCGAGCAAAAGAAGTCGATCGATTCGGCTGACAAATCGGACCTGCTGGCATTCATCGCCGGGCGCGTCGAGGGTGGTGCGAAGCCACGGTCGACGGCGCGACAATTGTCCAGTTTTCGCCGTTTCTTTCGCTACATAATGCGTGAGGGGCTTAGAAATTCAGACCCGACCGCCGACATCGAAATGCCACGTATCGGGCGTTCCTTGCCGAAAACGCTGAGCGAGGACGAAGTCGAGGCGCTGTTGCTTGCGCCGAACACCGATGAACCCTTGGGCCACCGTGACCGCACCATGCTCGAGTTGCTGTACGCCACAGGCCTGCGGGTCTCCGAACTGATCAACCTGAAGCAGTCACAAGTCAATTTCAACCAGGGCGTAATACGCATCGTCGGCAAGGGCGATCGCGAACGACTGATACCGCTGGGCGAGGAAGCGCAACGCTGGCTACGCGACTTTATCGACGGGCCGCGCATGGAAATCCTGCTCGAGCGGCAAACTGACTACCTTTTTCCTACCCGTCGCGGCGATCGCATGACTCGCCAGGCGTTCTGGCACATCATCAAGCGTTATGCGGAAAAGGCTGGTGTGCGCAAGAAGATGTCACCACACAGCCTGCGGCATGCCTTTGCGACCCACCTTCTGAACCGTGGTGCCGACCTGCGTGTAGTGCAGCTGTTGCTTGGCCACAGTGACCTGTCGACCACGCAGATTTACACGCATGTGGCCCGGGAACGCCTCAAGGAATTGCACGCGCAACACCACCCGCGAGGTTAGCTTTGTTACACTTGCCACCGCGGGGAACCTGGCCCGATAATGCTGGTCAACTAAAGCCATGAAAACGCGTATGCAGGCACCTAAATCAATTCTTTTTTCTTCGCTCGCACTGGTCGCGGCGGCGGTATTTCTGGGGCCCACAGCACCGGCCGAAGAGTCGGATGCAAGTCTCCAGCAGGTGCGCGACAAAGTCACGGCCATGTTTGACACGATCGAGGCCAAAGACGTCAATATCAGCCCGGTCGATGGCTGGTACACCATTCAGAAAGGCTCGATTGTCGCGTACATCTCGACCGACGGCCGCTATTTGCTGCAGGGCGACCTGATCGACCTGGAGCAGAATGTCAACGTGAGCGAGGCCGCGCGTAATCAATCGCGCCGCGAACTCATGGCCTCGGTCAAAGACGAAGATGTCATCCTGTTCTCGCCGGCGGAGAAAAAATATTCCGTATCCGTATTTACGGACGTGGAATGCACCTACTGTCGCCGGCTGCACAACCAGATAGACGAGTACCTGGCGCATGGCATCGAGGTACGCTACCTGATGTATCCGCGTAATGGGCCGACCTCGAATGCCTGGACCACAGCGGAGCACGTCTGGTGTGCCAGTGATCGCAATGGCGCATTGACGGCCGCCAAGAACGATCGGCAATTTGCATTCACTGACTGTGATGCGTCGATTGTGCAGAACCAGTATCAGATGGGCCAGGAGGTCGGTCTGAGTGGCACACCGGCAATCGTACTCGACGATGGCACTCTGATCAGCGGCTACCTGCCACCGGACCAGCTCAAAGCCCGCCTCGACATAGCCGCCAACTAAAAAGGGCTCTGACCCCTGTTCAGGATTTGGCGCGACGCAGCTCGTGAATATGCACGCCGTTGTTCCGGCCCTGGTCGTCGAAATATTTGCGCAGCGCGTAACGGCCACTTTGAAAAGCCAGATCATCCCAGGGAATTTCGTTCTCGGCAAACATCCTGACTTCCAGGCTTTCCTTTCCCGGCGAAAAGTCACTCAGCATCTTCGCCGTAAAAAACAGGTGCAACTGGCCGGCGTCAACGACGTCGACGGACGCAAACAGGTGGCCAATCTCGACTTTGGCGCCGGCCTCTTCCAGCGTTTCACGCACCGCGCCTTCGGCGGTGGATTCGCCCAGTTCCATGAAGCCGGCGGGTACAGTCCAGTAGCCATAGCGGGGTTCGATGGCCCGCTTGCACAGCAGCACGCGGCCATTCTTTTCGGGTATGCAGCCGACGACGATCTTCGGATTCACATAGTGCACGGTGCCGCAGGCGTCGCAGACACTGCGTGTGCGGTTGTCGTCTTCAGGGATTCGCAGCGTGACCGGCCGGCCGCAATCAGCGCAATATTTCATAGTGGATTCTTAAGCAGCGTAAGGGCATGGTGCCGGGAGGGGGAATCGAACCCCCACTTCCTTTCGAAAACTGGATTTTGAGTCCAGCGCGTCTACCAGTTCCGCCATCCCGGCATGCCCAGTTCAAACGGCGCACAGTATAGGCGGGCAGGATCGCAGTCGCCAGAGGCAAAATAATTCCTTGCGTGCGACTCTTTTCGCTGATTACGCATCTAAAGCTTCGAGACATGAGCAAATTTGCCGACATCCAGATTGACCCGGCGATCGTGCAACGAGCGGCCCGGGGTGACATCCGGGCGCACGAGATCATCTACCGGGCGTTCGCCACACCCGTGTATTCCTTATGTTTGCGATTCACGCGTGTGCCGGCGCATGCCGAGGACCTTGTCCAGGAAACGTTCATCGAGGTGATGCGATCGATCGCCAGGTTCCGCGGTGAAGCGGCGCTGGGCAGCTGGATACGCCGCGTTGCCGTGTCCAAGGCGCTGATGTTCCTGCGCTCTGCCTGGACCGCGAAGGGCCAGGCGCTTGGAGAGGATTGGGATGAGACCACAGCCGGCGATGCGGTGAGTCATGGCATCTCCAGCCAGCCGAGTGATGCGCTGGACCTGGACGCGGCGCTCGCCAATTTACCGGCGGTCAGCCGCACGATTGTCTGGCTGCACGACGTCGAAGGATTTACGCACAAGGAAATTGCAAAAATGATGGGCCGCACAGAAAGTTTTTCCAAATCGCAGTTATCCCGTGCCTACCAGCGCCTGCGACCCATGCTGGCCCAGCATGGCGAGGAGCCGATGGCGGAGAACGCAGTGCTCGGGAGTATGCGCACATGAGCAGTATGACGAAGGACGAAGAGATGATTTACGGATTGACCGTGCACGAGCGGTACCTCTTGCAACAGGAGCTGGCTGCGCTGACCGACACCATGCCACCGCGTGTGGTCTGGGATCGCATTGTTCGGCAGGCAACCGCTGAAGGAATAATTCGCGATCCGGTCGCATGGCGGCGCTCGACCTGGTTCGGCGGATTTGCACTCGCCGCTACGGTCGTGCTGGCAGTTATCGTGCTGCCAGAGATCCGGACTGGCAGTGAGCCGGTAACAACACATTCTGTGCCGGCCGCAACGGTACATGTTGAACCGATGTCGGTGACGGCTTTGCAGGCACTGATGGTGGAGTCGCGACAGCTGGAGAGCAATCTGCGCGCAATGCCGCAAGAGCCACGGGTCATGCGTGCCAGCACGGTGGCGACGATTTCCGATATAGAAAACGCGGTCGCGGCGATTGACTTCCAATTGAACGATCCGGGTGTGCAGATGACGCCAGAGGAAACCGAGCTGTTCTGGCGGGAACGCGTCCGACTCATGAAAACACTGGTTCAGCTGCGTTATGCGCAAGCGCAGCGGGCTTCCTATTAATAATGCAGGAGGGCGAACAAGCCCGACAGGAGAGTACTGAAATGAGTAGCTGGAAAATATTAGCGTCGCTGGCTGCGGCATTTATGGTCGCGGCGCAGGCGTACGCGCAATCGGAGCCGCAAGCGCAGGACGGCACGCGACAGGCCGCACAACAAGCCGCACCGATGGGTGACGCTGAGGTCGATCGACGCCTGTACGAAGCGGAGAAACAAATGGCCGAAGCCGCACGGCAGATGGCGGAATTGACAGCGGAACGGCTGCCGCATCGCGCCAATCTGCAGCGGCGCCTGGAAATCATAGGTGATGGCGGCCCGCGACTTGGCGTGACAATCGGCGGTGATGACAAGAGTCCTGTCAAGGGTGTCGCCATTCTTGGTGTGACACCGGGGAGCGCGGCGGACGACGCCGGTTTGCGCGCCGGCGACCTGATTACAGCAGTCAATGGTGAGGCAATGGCAGGCGACAGTTCAGACGCAGCTGCGCAGAAACTGATCGATTTCATGGGCGGCGTAGTAGAAGGCGACAAGCTCGATATCGAGTACCTTCGCGATGGCAAGTCCGGCAAGGTCGAGGTTGAGCCGCGGGCAATCGACGCGCAGGTATTTGCCTTTGGGTTTGATGGTCGGAATTTCGGCCTGCCTGGGGTACCGCGCGCAATGATCGCGCCCGGTGGTCCCGGCAACGTCTTTTTCGAGTGGCATTCGGACAGTGGCTGGGGTGACATGGAGCTTGTCGAGTTGAACGCAGGGCTCGGCAGGTATTTTGGGACCGAGCAGGGTTTGCTGGTGGTGAATGCGCCGAAATCGAAGGCGCTGCAACTCGAGGATGGCGACGTCATCCAGAAAATTGATGGCCGCGAGCCGACCTCGGTGCGCCACGCCTTGCGCATTCTCGGCTCGTACCAGTCGGGCGAGACCTTGAAGCTCGAAATCATGCGCGACAAGAAACACCGCACCCTCGATGTCGAAGTACCGGAGGACCTGAGCAGTGGGCTCATGCCCGAAATCGCTCCGGCCATGCGGCCCGCGTACGCGCCGGCGCCCGCTCCGGCACGCAAGAATCCACGCGTGAGCACGCCGATCGAAAAGACCTGACAGTAATACGCTGCGTGTCGCTGCGCATGGGTTTGTTACCATGCGCGCCCATGCGCATCTCTGATTTCGACTACGAACTGCCGCACGAGCTGATCGCCCGCTACCCGCCGCCAGAACGACGCGGCAGCCGCCTGCTGGAAGTCAGTGCGGGCTTGCGCGACCGGCAATTCGCTGAGCTTTCGGCACTGCTGCGGCCGAATGACCTTCTCGTCTTCAACGACTCACGCGTGATTCCGGCACGCCTGCACGGGCAAAAAGAGTCGGGTGGCCGTATCGAGCTGTTGATCGAGCGGGTCGAATCCGATTGCGTGGCGTTGGCTCACTTGCGCGCCAGCAAGCCGCCGAAGCCCGGCAGCCGAATAATTTTTGACGACGTCAATGCGCGCGTGCTGGGGCGTGCCGGGGCACTCTACAGGCTCGAATTCGCGACCTCGATCTGGGCGCTGCTTGAACGAAGCGGTGAGGTTCCACTGCCGCCCTACCTCGAACGCGACGCGGAGCCCGGTGATCGCGAACGCTACCAGACGATTTACGCGCGTGATCCCGGCGCGGTGGCAGCGCCGACGGCCGGCCTGCATTTTGATGAAGCCATGCTCGCGGAGACGCTTGCCATGGGTGTGCAACATGCCTGGGTGACGCTGCACGTCGGCGCCGGCACATTCCAGTCGTTGCGCGCCAAGAATGTGGCCGAGAATCGCTTGCACAGTGAGAGAGTTCGGCTGGATCAGCGCGTATGTGAGGCGGTCGCCGCCTGCCGGGCGGCCGGCGGCCGGGTGATAGCCGTTGGTACGACATCGGTGCGCGCGCTCGAAAGCGCAGCAAACGATGGTGAGCTCAGGCCCTTTCATGGCGAGACCGATCTCTTTATCCTGCCCGGCTACCGGTTTCACTGTGTGGACGCCATGCTGACGAACTTTCACCTGCCGCAATCGTCGTTGCTGATGCTGGTCGCCGCATTTGCCGGCACCGACCGTGTGCTCGCTGCTTATCGCCACGCGGTGCGGCAACGCTACCGCTTCTTCAGCTATGGTGACGTCATGTTCCTGACGCCGGGCGAGAGCGCATGAGATTCGAGATCCAGGCAAGCGACGGTGCCGCGCGGCGCGGGCAACTGACATTTCGGCGCGGCATTGTGCAAACACCAACGTTCATGCCAGTCGGCACCTACGGCACAGTGAAAAGCGTCACGCCCGAGGAAGTTGCGCAAAGCGGTGCGGAGATTATTCTCGGTAATACGTTTCACCTGTTGTTGCGTCCCGGCACCGAGGTTGTTCGCAAGCATGGCGGCTTGCATGAGTTTATGCACTGGCCTGGACCGATCCTCACCGACTCCGGCGGATTCCAGGTGTTCTCGCTCGCTGCCATGCGCAAGTTGTCGGAGGAGGGCGTACGCTTTCAGTCGCCGGTGAATGGCGATGACGTGTTCCTGACGCCGGAAAAATCGATACAGGTACAACACGACCTGAACGCCGATATCACGATGATCTTTGATGAATGTACGCCGTATCCGGCCAGCGAATCAGCAGCGCGCGAATCGATGCAATTATCGCTGCGCTGGGCGGCACGCAGCCGTGCGCATTTCGATGTACTGCGTGCGCAGGATGCGGCGCGCGGCGAAGCGATTTTCGGCATTGTGCAGGGCGGCATTTACGCGTCGCTGCGCGATGAGTCGCTGCACGGACTCACGACCATTGGTTTTGACGGCTACGCTGTCGGCGGGCTTGCCGTCGGCGAACCCGAGCATGAGCGCATCCGGGTGCTGGACAATCTGCTGCCGGCGATGCCGGCGAACAAGCCACGCTACCTGATGGGCGTGGGCACGCCCGTCGATATCGCCGATGCCGTATTGCGTGGCATCGACATGTTCGATTGCGTCATTCCGACGCGACACGCGCGCAATGGCCAGTTGTTCACGTCCAGGGGGGTGATCAGGTTTCGTCACGCACGCTACGCCGATGACACTGCTGCGCCGGATCCGGATTGTGGCTGCTACACCTGCAGGAACTACAGTCTTGCGTATTTGCGGCACCTGGAAAAATGCGGCGAAATTCTCGGCCCGCGGCTCGCCACTATTCATAATTTATTTTATTATCAATCACTTATGAAGAATTTGCGGGACGCAATTTTAGCCGGAGACCTGGCGTCCACAGTGCAGCGCATGCGTGCCGCTTACCTGGCCTCTGAGCCGGCACTTGCGATTTGAGAAGCTGCCCTTATTTCATCGGCTCTATGCCATAATACCGCGCTGATTTTCGGGGCAGACCCGACAGCCCCATACAAAAAGTTTGAGACTCATGGAATTCTTAATTCAAAACGCACATGCACAGGGCGCGCCGGCGGCTGACCCGTTTGGTTTCCTGTTGCCAATGATCGTCATCTTTGCAGCTTTCTATTTCTTGTTGATTCGGCCGCAGCAGAAAAAGCAAAAGGCGCATGCCGCATTAATCGCAGCCCTCAAGGTCGGCGATGAAGTTCTGACGGCAGGCGGCATACTCGGCAAGATCACTGCTGTCAGTGATCATTACGTGGCCGTGAAGGTTGCGGACAATACCGAGATCAAGATGCAGAAGGCCAGCGTATCGCAGGTCGTTCCCAAAGATACCTTCGACGCTGCCTGAACGGCACCGGCGCTTCTTGATGAACAGGTATCCCGGTTGGCTGAATGCACTCGTGCTCATGCTGCTGCTGGCGGGCATGTTGCTGGCGTTGCCGAATATTTATGGCAGCGTGCCGGCGGTGCAGTTGTCGGCCAACAACGGCGTCGACTTCACCGAAGAGCGCCTGCAGCAGGTTTTGCTGACGATGCAAAACGAGGGTGTCGAACCCGAGGCTGCC
>JAOUHU010000080.1 GCA_029884455.1 Gammaproteobacteria bacterium
GCAAGAGCGGATATCTTTGACTACATCGAGTGCTTCTACAATCCGAGAAGGCGGCGAAAGATGAAAGCACTCAAACAGAAAGAAATCGAACTTAACTCAACCGTCCGTGGTATCGGGGGTTAACCCGCTACGGCGAGCCAGTGAGCGCGTCATACAACACTTGTCCGTGCGGAGGGGTTACGAACTCCCGCTTAGTCGGAGTGGAAAGCACACTAATTTTTCCAGCCTCTACCAATTCCTGAATCACTGATTGCCCGCGGGTCGCCGATACGCGCGCTTCCCGGAATATCGCCGTTGTTGGTACCACCGGCACATCTGCGTACTTCATGTCGCTCCTCCTGTTGAGTAAGAACAGATTATGCAGTAGTATGGTAATTGATTAATACACCTGTAATGGATTACCACATTGGACATAGGCCTTAATGGATTACCCGAAACGCTGATTAGCAACGTACTCAGTTTTGCCAATACCGACTTAGACCACCAAGATAAAGTGCGCCGCTATTTCACAGGGGCATGGGAACCCGACGACATACCGGATCTGGCAACCTGCCAGGGGATACAGGCGGACACCCGATTTTGGCTTTTGTGTCCTCAGGTCGATGATCAAGATTTTTACGATGCAATTAGAGGTCTCGTGTGGGAATCCGGTAACCCTAAACATGGGAGGGCTGGAAAATTCACTCGACTCGACAGTGGAATCGCGCTCAAAGGTTGGCCTTCCAGAGCAAAGGTGCCTGTAGGCGACGGCTATGAAGAAAGACTTGTATGGAAATGGCGAGTGGAAAACGCTCCGCTCCGCAGCGTATGTGCACTAGCAGTAGCCACCATATACGAGAGTGGGCTACAGCCAAAAATAACCGAATGCCAGCGCGAAGGATGCGGAAATATCTTCTTGGATACGGTATCTAGAGGAAAGAAGCGAAAGTACTGCCATTCGCCCGAGTGCGAGGCCATATTAAATCGTGATGGCAAGCGCCGACATGATCAGAAAAAGAAAATAGCCAAGAAAAAGTGCAAGAGGGCCAAAAAATGAGAGCCGCAATTTACGCTCGATTCTCTACAGATCTCCAAGACCCAACATCCATCATCGGTCAGATTGCTAATTGCGAAGCAATGGCCGAGTCAAATGGTTGGGAGGTCAAAAAACGCTACATCGATGAGGCAATCAGCGGCAGCGACGATACACGGCCCGGATATCAAAAATTGCTCGCGGATTCGGAATGCGGTCAGTTTGAGTGCATCATTGTCGATGAAACATCTAGGCTTACTCGTCGCGCCGGCGAGCTGCCGCGACTGATGGAGATTCTCGCATTTCGCGATCAGTTCATTGTGGACTGCAAAGGGTTTGACTCGCGACAGGAAACTGCGAGTCTGCTTGCCAGTGTCTACGGCGGTATTGATTCGTTAGAGTTGCGCAAGGTCAAGGAGCGTACGCACCGCGGACTGCGGGAACGACACAAGGCGGGCTATTCGGCGGGCGGTAAGACTTACGGCTATACAACTGAGCCAATAGACCCTGAGGACACGAACTCGAAGAAACGCTACATGATTGTCGACGCGGAAGCGGACATCGTTAGGGAGATATTTCGCCGTTATGCTGGCGGAGAGTCTCCGCGGCAAATCTGCGATGACTTGAATGCGCGAGGAATTCCCTCCCCCGGCTCAACCTGGAAGCGAAGCAAGCGGCGCTGCCGTGGCTGGCTTGGATCTGCCTTGGTTGGTATGGCAGCAAGTTGCACCGGCATATTGCGACGCGAAAAGTACGTCGGAAAAGTCGTCTGGAATCGCTGCAAGTGGAAAAGTGTTCCGGGAACATCTCGAAGAATTGCAGATATTAGACCGGCCAGCGAATGGATCGTCGTGCAGCATCCCGAGCTACGGATTGTCGATGATGACCTTTGGAATCGCGTGCAGTCTCGTCTGACTGATGTCCGTAAAAAGTCGCATAAGGCCAACAAGAGGTCTAGGGGCAGGCCGTCGAAGTACCTGCTTTCCGGGATAATGAAATGTGGTGCTTGTGGCGCGAATTTCATCATGCGCGACTCGCGCTCCTACATGTGCTCAAGCCACGCCAATAGTGGCCCGAACCTGTGCCGAAATTCGATTCGCGTCAAGCGCACAATCGCTGAACAAGTAATTCTTGAAAAAATCAAGGAAAAGCTACTTGGACACGACACCAAACGATACATAGCCGAGCAAGTAAAGCGCGCAATTCGGGAGCTGGAAAAGCAGCCGGATGATACGGCACGGCTTAGCAATCGCCTGAGAACTATTGATGGCAAACTAGCAAAGGTCGCCGATGCCATTGAATCAGTAGGAATAAGCGGAACGCTAGCCGTTCGCCTGAATCAGCTAGAAGCGGAAAGGACGGAGACCGAGAAGGCTTTGAAGCGGGTCCCGGCTCAAGTGAGCTATCACCCAAAAATGGCCAAGCTAATAATGGAGCGCGTGCAGGAGCTTGCAGAGTCAATTGAATCAATCGGCAGCAACCCCTGTACCACCCTTGAGGACATGGAGGCTGCAAGGGCAAGCCTGCACGCCCTGCTCGGAACTGTGACGTTAGTTCCGAAGGATGGGATTTTGTGGGCGCACCCTGCCCCAAACGCAAAAGGCCTTACCGGAGTAAGGCCCTTGCAAGAGCTGCGTATAAATAGCCCTAAAATTGGTAGCGGGGGCAGGATTTGAACCTGCGACCTTCGGGTTATGAGCCCGACGAGCTGCCAGGCTGCTCCACCCCGCATCGGCAGGAGCGGGACTATACTCAGATGAGCCGTAAGTCGCAAGTCTTGCTGGGAATCGACAGGGGTCAGAGCCCTTTCTGCGAAAGGGCTCTGACCCCAATTATCCCAATACACGCGTACAGAGCGCCCAGAGCCATCCGGGCACGAGACCCAGCCCCAATACGGCTAGAGCGTTCATGCTCAGTACGAGGCGCGTGTCTCCACTGGCCTGCAATACCGCCTGGTCCTCGGCCGCGTCGAAATACATGTACCAGATAACCCGCAGGTAGTAATAGGCGCCGACTACGGACGCCAGCACCATGAGGACAGCCAGGCCGGTGTAGCCCGAACTCAACACCGCGTCGATGACATTCAGCTTGCCGAAGAATCCCACGAGCGGCGGAATGCCGGCAAGACTCAGCATGATGAGCATCATCATCAGCGCCGACCACGGACTGCGCGCATTGAGCCCCTTGAAGTCACTCAGCAGCTCCGCTTCGTAACCACGCCGGCTCAATAATATGACCATACCGAAGGCACCGGCGGTCGCCACGACATAGGTCAGCGTATAAAACAGCGCCGCCGCATTACCCTTGCCGGTGCCGCAAAATATGGCGAGCAGGATGAAGCCCACATGCGCGATGGTGGAATAACCCAGCATGCGCTTGATATTGGACTGTGCAATCGCCACAACATTGCCGACCAGCAATGACAAAACCGCCAAAACCATGATCATGTCCGCCCATACGGCATGCAGCTCGCTCAGCCCATCGAGCAGGATGCGGAGCAACAACGCCAACGCCGCAATCTTTGGTGCCGACGCGATGTACAGGGTCACCGAGGTACGGGCTCCTTCATAAACATCAGGAAGCCACATGTGAAACGGCACGGCTCCGAATTTGAATGCGATGCCGACGATCAGGAACGCCAGTCCAAACCACAACGACAGGCCATTCATATCCGGGTTGGCCGCGATACTGTTGGCCATGGCAGAAAATTCCAGTGTGCCGGTCACGCCGTAAACCCACGATATGCCGTACAGCAACGCGCCCGATGCAATCGCCCCGAGGACGAAGTACTTCATCGCAGCCTCGGTCGAGTTGGCATTGTTCCGGTCGAAGGCAACCAGCGCATATTGTGACAAAGCGAGCGTCTCGAGCCCGAGGTACATCGACAGCATGCTGTTCGCCGAGATCATGATCATCATGCCGAGCAAACCAAACATACCGAGCACGTAATACTCGCCCTTGTGCAGGTCGTTGGCGCGCAGATAGTCACGTGCGTACAGGAATGCAATCGCAACGAAACCCACGACCGCGATTTTCATCGCCTGTGACAAGGGATCGCTGACATAAGCACCGCTGAATACTATGGTTCTTGCACTCGGCGCGGTAGCCAGCAGTACCCACATCGTAATCGCAAGGCTGACCATGCTCATCCAGAAGGTGACGTTGCGCTGTTCGTCATCTATGAACAAATCGGCGACCAGCACAACGCAAATCAGACCCAGCAAGGTCATTTCCGGTGCGGCCGATATGTAATTCGCAAGTGTCATCACAGGGTCCATCAGAGTTTCGACTGCGCGATTTGCGCCAGCAAAGTTTCAATACTCGTGTTCATCATCTCGACCAGGGGCGCCGGCCAGAGACCCAACAGCAGCACGGAAACAGCCAATACCCCAAGCACCACAAATTCGCGCGTGTTCAGGTCCTCGAGTTTGGCCACGTTGTCGTTGGCTACTTCGCCATACAGCACGCGCTTTACCATCCACAGCGTATAGGCAGCGCCGAGAATCAAGGTACTGGCGGCCAGGAAGGCATACCAGAAGTTTGCCTTGAAACTCGCGATAATCACCATGAACTCGCCGACGAAGCCGGAGGTGCCGGGCAAACCGGCATTTGCCATTGAGAACAGCACCATGAACGCTGCAAATGTCGGCATCGTATTCGCAACTCCGCCGTAATCGGCGATCTGCCGGCTGTGGACACGGTCATACAATACGCCGACGCAGAGAAACATTGCGCCCGATATCAGACCGTGCGACACCATCTGCACCATGCCGCCGGATATGCCGAGTGCGGCACCCGTGCCGGAACTTATGGACCACACGAGGAAAAAGCCCAGCGTAACGAAACCCATATGTGCAATCGATGAGTAGGCGATGAGTTTTTTCATGTCTTTCTGCATGAGCGCCACGAAACCGATGTAAACCACCGCGATCAATGACAGTGCAATCACGAAATTGGCAAAGTAAGCACTGCCATCCGGAACGATCGGCAGCGAAAGCCGGACGAATCCATAACCACCCATTTTCAACATGATCGCCGCCAGGATGACCGAGCCACCGGTGGGTGCCTCCACATGCGCATCCGGCAGCCAGGTGTGTACCGGCCACATAGGCACCTTGACGGCAAACGCGGCCAGGAATGCAAGGAAAATCAATTTCTGTGCCGTCATCGACAAGGGCACATTCATGAATCCCAGCAGGTCGAATCCCCCGGTCTTGCCGAACAGGTAGATAAACGCCACCAGCATCAGCACCGAACCCAGGAATGTGTAGAGAAAGAACTTGACGGTCGCGTAGACGCGCCGTTCACCGCCCCAGACGCCGATAATCAGGAACATCGGTACCAGCATGGCTTCCCAGAACACGTAGAAGAGCAGGCCGTCCAGCGCCGCGAACACGCCGATCATGAGCCCTTCGAGGAAAAGGAATGCCGCAAAGTACTGCGCCGGGCGCGATTTGATCGAGTCCCAGCCGGCGATCACGACCAGTGGTGTAATAAACGTTGTCAGCAAAATAAGCGGCGCCGAAATGCCGTCGATACCGAGGTAGTAATAGGCGTTGATTACTGGAATCCAGTCCAGACGCTCGATGAACTGCATGCCGGGTTCAGCATTGTCGAAACCGGCGAACATTGCTGTGCTGAACACAAAGGTCAACAGCGTGATCAGCAAGGCGCTCATCCGCATCATGCCGGCGCGAACCGAGCGTGCGTTGCCATCGTCGCCGATGACCAGCAACACCAGGCCGCCGAGTATCGGCAGCCATACGAGCAGGCTCAGGAGGTGCTGTGTGAACAGATTCATCGATGCACCCTAGCGGAACCAGATCAGCCAGCTGAGCAATGCCGTCAAGCCAATGATCATTGCGAATGCGTAGGTATACAGGTATCCGGTTTGCAGCTGGCGCATGACATCGGCCAGCTTGCCAACGGTCCTGGCGGTGCCGTTGACCAGCACACCGTCGATAATGAGTTGATCGCCCTTCTGCCACAGAAACCGTCCGAAAGCGCGGCCCCAGAACGCGAATCCCTTGATATACAGATCGTCGAAGTAGTACTTGTTCACCAGCAGCTGGTGCAGGCCCGATACTTTTGCCTCGATCATCGCCGGTACCTCAGGCCGGCGCAGGTACAGGAACCACGCGACCAGCGCACCACTGGCAGCCAGCCAGAACGCCGGTGATACATAGATGTGCTTTACCAAGGCCCAGCTGCCATGCCACAGGTGCTCGCCGAGATGCCGCAGGACGTCATGCTCAGGCGCCACCACGATGGCAGTGCCAAAATAACCCTCAAACAGCACCGGACCGGCCGTAAACCAGCCAATAAGCGCGGACGGAACCGCCAACAGGATCAGTGGCGCCGTGACCACCCAGGGCGTCTCGTGCAGGTGCGACTTGGTATCGGCATCCATGCGCCCTTCCCCATGAAATACGAGGAAGAACATGCGGAACGAGTAGAGTGCGGTGACGAATACACCGAGCAGCACGCTCAGGTAGGCGATCCAGTACACCGCCCCCTGGCCATGCCAGTGCGACTCCTTGACCGCCTCGATCAACAGGTCTTTGGAGAAAAAGCCGCTGCTGCCGGGAAAGCCGATCAACGCCAGCGAACCCACCAGCGCCGTCCAGTAGGTGATCGGCATGTATTTGCGGAGCCCGCCCATCTTGCGGATATCCTGCTCGTGATGCATCGCGATGATGACCGAGCCGGCAGCCAGGAACAGCAATGCCTTGAAAAAAGCATGCGTCATCAGGTGGAAGATTGCCGCGCTGTAGGCCGAAGCGCCCAGTGCCACGGTCATGTAACCAAGCTGCGACAGCGTCGAATAGGCCACCACACGTTTGATGTCGTTTTGCACGATGCCAAGCAGGCCCATGAAAAAGGCCGTAATGGCACCGATGGTGATGACCACCGCGAGTGCGGTCTCGGACAACTCGAACAATGGCGACATGCGCGCAACCATGAAGATGCCCGCCGTGACCATGGTGGCGGCATGGATCAGAGCCGATATGGGCGTCGGGCCCTCCATCGAATCCGGCAACCAGACATGTAACGGTGCCTGTGCGGATTTACCCATCGCGCCTATAAACAGCAGGATGCAGATGAGCGTCATCGCATTCCACATCGAACCCGGCACGACCTCGACAGACTGCCCGGCAATATTCTCCGCCGCTGCGAACACGATTGCATAATCCAGCGAACCTGAAAACATCACAACCGCGGCGATACCGAGAATGAATCCGAAGTCGCCGACGCGGTTAACGAGGAATGCCTTGAGGTTTGCGAAAATCGCCGACTCGCGCTTGAACCAGAAGCCAATCAACAAGTAGGACACAAGGCCAACCGCTTCCCAACCGAAAAACAGCTGCAGGAAATTGTTGGACATGACCAGCATGAGCATCGCAAACGTAAACAGCGAGATGTAGCTGAAGAACCGCTGGTAGCCCGGATCGTCGTGCATGTAACCAATCGTGTAGATGTGCACCATCAACGAAACAAAGGTCACCACGACCATCATCAAGGCCGTCAGGCGATCAACCAGGAAACCGACTTCCATGTGCAGGCCATCCGTGACCGCCCAGGTATACAGGCTGATGTTCTCGCTCGCCGCCCCATCCCAGAACATGGCCTTGAGCACTAAAATCGACAAGGCACAGGAAATGCCGACGGCGAGAATTGTCAGCCAGTGCGAGCCGGCGCGGCCGATCTGCCGGCCAAACAGCCCGGCGATGACAGCGGCGGCCAGCGGCGCGAGAACGATGATCAGGTAATAATTCAGCATCATCGCCTAGCCCTTCATCTCGTTCATATCCTGAACATTGATGCTGCGCCGATTGCGGAACAGCACTACCAGTATGGCGAGACCAATCGCCGCCTCCGCCGCCGCCACCGTCAGGATAAAAAATACGAATACCTGGCCCGTGTCGTCACCGAGATGGCGAGAAAACGCGATGAAATTGAAATTGACCGCAAGCAGCATCAGCTCAATGCACATGAGCAGCAGGATCAGGTTGCGTCGGTTCAGGACGATGCCGGCGATACTCAGCACAAACAGCATCGCGGAAACCACCAGATAATGATGCAGGCCGATCATGGTTTCTTCTCAGCGTCCATCTTGATGACACGCAGCCGATCCCTGGCGCGCACCGCAACCTGTCGGGAAATATTCTGAACCTTGAGACCGGGGCGCTTGCGCATGGTGAGCGCAATGGCGGCAACGATAGCAAGCAGCAGGATGACGGCCGCGATTTCAAACGCGTAAACGTGCTCGGTGTAAAGAACGCTGCCGAGTGCCTTGGTATTGCTATAGCCCTCCGCATACGGCACAAAACCATCCGCTGTGCCTGCACCTTTGCCCCGCAGCCAGATCAGCTGAATCAACTCGAAGGCCATGAGCAACGCGACCCCGATGCCCAGCGGCGCGTAACGATCAAAGCCCTTGCGCACTGCCTCGACGTTGATATCGAGCATCATTACCACGAACAGGAACAACACCATGACCGCGCCCACGTACACCAGTACCAGGACGATCGCCAGGAATTCTGCTTCGATAAGCATCCACAACATCGCGCTCTGGAAGAACGCCAGCACCAAAAACATCACGGCGTGCACCGGGTTGCGCGAAAACACGACACCAATTGCGGCACCAATGAGGAAGCTCGCGAAGGTATAAAACAGCACTGTGTGCAGCAACATGCCCATCAGCGGTACTTCGCATCCGCAGCCTTATCGGCCGAAATCATCGCATCGTACTTGTCGCCAATCGCAAGCAGCTTGTCCTTGGTCATGATGTTTTCGCCTGGCCGCTCCATGTGATATTCATGAATTCGCGTCTCGACAATCGCATCGACCGGGCAGGCTTCCTCACAAAAGCCACAATAAATGCATTTGAAAAGGTCGATGTCATAGCGTGTCGTACGACGCGTGCCGTCGTTGCTCACATCGGATTCAATCGTGATCGCTAATGCGGGACATACGGCCTCGCATAACTTGCACGCAATGCAGCGTTCCTCGCCATTCGGATAGCGGCGCAATGCATGCAAGCCCCGAAACCGCGCAGATTGTGGCGTCTTTTCCTCGGGGTATTCCAGCGTCACCGGCTTGCGAAAGAAGTTACGCTGCGTCACCGACAGCCCGCGCAACAGCTCCCACAAAGCGAACGTCTTGAAATAGCTGATCAAACGATTCATATCGTCAACCCGGACCATGGACCCAGATGCATCCAGGCCATGATGCCTTCCACCACGATCCAGATAATGGTGATCGGAATGAATACTTTCCAGCCCAGGCGCATGATCTGATCGTAGCGATAACGCGGAAACGTCGCCCGCAGCCAGAAAAACGTGTACATGAAAAATGCAATCTTGATGAACAGCCAGGGGAAGCCACCCGCGACAATCCAGCCAACGAACGGCACATCGCCAAATTTCGCCAGGAATCCGATGCCTTCAAATGGCGAGGCCCAGCCACCGAGAAAGAAAATCGCGGTCAACCCGGAGATCAACACCATGTTCGCGTATTCCGCGAGGAAGAACAGCGCGAATGCGACACCCGAGT
>JAOUHU010000026.1 GCA_029884455.1 Gammaproteobacteria bacterium
GGTTGCTGTGGCGCCTTCGCGGAGCGCGCCGCTGAGCTTAAAGCCAATGACATTCGGAATCAGCATCGTGATGGGCTGGCCGAGCATCGCCGCTTCGGCCTCAATACCGCCGACACCCCAGCCGAGGACGCCCAGTCCGTTGATCATTGTGGTGTGCGAATCGGTGCCGACCACGGTATCCGGATACGCGGTTCGCACACCGTCCTTGTCGGCGTCAAATACGACCCGGCTCAGGTACTCGAGGTTGACCTGGTGCACGATGCCGGTATTCGGCGGCACAACGCGGAAATTCTCGAATGCCGTCTGGCCCCAGCGCAGGAACGAGTAGCGCTCCTGGTTGCGGTGGAATTCGATCCGGTTGTTCAGGTCAAGCGAGTCCGAAGTGCCATAATTGTCCACCTGCACCGAATGATCGATGACCAGCTCGGCTGGCGAAAGCGGGTTGATCCGGTCGGCTGAACCGCCAAGTTTGACCACGGCATCACGCATGGCCGCCAGATCCACGACGGCCGGCACGCCAGTAAAATCCTGCAGCACTACGCGACCGGGTGTAAATGAAATTTCAGTATCCGGCTCAGCCCTCGGATCCCAGTTTGCCAGCGCAAGAATATTGTCGCGCGTAACATCGCGACCGTCCTCATGCCGCAAAAGGTTCTCCAGCAGTATTTTCAGCGAGTAGGGCAGCTGGCTGACATGGCCCTGTTTGACCGCGTCCAGGCGGTAAATAGTGTATTCATGTTTGCCTACCACGAGCGTCGAGCGCGCTCCGAAGCTGTCCGTCATTGCTATTTTCTCCGCGATTCAGATTGGATCGATGTGACCCGCCGGCTGCAGGGCGCGAATTATAGCCGATGGGTTCGCGCGTCGCTCAGGAAATACGCTCGATGACAGCACCACCGAGGCAACGTTCGGCTGCGTAAAAAACCACAAACTGGCCAACTGCAACTGCGCGTTGCGGCGTCTTGAAGTCCACGCGCAGCGCGCCGTCCTCTGCGCGTACTGTGCACGCCTGGTCGGTTTGCCGGTAGCGCACCTTCGCCATGCAATGCAGCCCGCCTTCGAGCCCCACCGGTGGCTGGCCGATCCAGCTCGGATTGATCGCTAACAGGGAACGGCTGAGCAACAGCTCAGTCTCGCCTTGCGCAACGATAAGTACATTTCTCTGCAGGTCCTTATCGACCACGTACCACGGTTTTTCGGCAGCGTCCTTGCGACCGCCGATCTGTAGTCCCTGGCGCTGGCCGGGTGTGTAGTACATCAGTCCCGTGTGGCGGCCGACTTCAACACCTTCCGGCGTCTCGATGCTGCCGGGATTGGCGGGCAAATAGGTGCTCAGGAAATCACGAAACGGTCGCTCACCAATGAAACAAATGCCGGTGCTGTCCTTTTTGTCGTGAACGCTGAGCCCGCGGTCGCGAGCTATTTGCCGCACCTCCGCCTTGCCAAGTTCGCCGAGTGGAAATACCGTTTCGGCAAGCGCAGCCCCGCTGACAGCATGCAGGAAATAGCTCTGGTCCTTGTTCAAGTCCCGCGCCTTGAGCAAGGCGGTTTCGCCATCAATGATTCGTGTTCTGGCGTAATGACCGGTAGCCAGCAACTCGCCGCCGAGGCGTTTCGCTTGCTCTCGGAAAACACCGAACTTGATTTCGCGATTGCACAGGACATCGGGGTTCGGCGTGCGTCCGGCACGATACTCGGCGAGAAAATAGGCGAACACGCGTTCCCGGTACTGCCTGGAAAAATTTACATGGTGTAAAGGGATGTTCAGCCGCTCGCAGACCCGCCGCGCGTCCTGCAGGTCGTCGGCGGCGGTGCAGTAGCCGTCGTCGTCTTCCCAGTTGGTCATATGCAGCGCCTGCACCTCGGCGCCAGCGTCTTGCAGGAGCAGCGCGGCAACTGCCGAGTCGACACCGCCGGATAACCCGAGAATGATGCGTCGATTTTTGAGTGCCGGCTGCATAAGCGGCTCAGTTTACTCAATAGCCGCGCGCGAAGGGGAATTGCGGCCCGGCGCTGGTATTCGGGAGGTTCAGACGAGGTCAGCGCTGGCCATGACAGCCAGCACATTGTGTTGCAGCGGCAGCATCCCCGACAGCAGCTCGTGCGATTTGCGCTGACCTGCCTCGTAATCACGAACGGCGCGCAAGACCACGGGCGTACGCGCCGCACGGCGGCGGTGCTCAAGGTCGGTCGCCGATATCCAGCGCACTGCAACGGTACTTTTGTCGAGCGACAAGCTCTCGTCGCGGCTGACGTACTCTGCGCTGTAGATAATGCGCAGAAATTGTTGCCGGGTTTGTGGCTGAATCCACAAATAAACCCCGATCAGGTCGCCGCAGACGACAGTGCAGCCGGTTTCTTCAAGCACTTCACGAACTACGGCTTGCTCCGGAGTCTCACCGGATTCAATGTGACCGCCAGGCTGATTCAGAACCACACTGCCCATCGCGCGTTCTTCAACGATCAGGTAACGTCCATCTTTGGCAACGACTGCCGCTACAGTCAAATCGGTTGGCAGCATACGGGATTTTTTTTATACACCGATCTGGCGAAATTCAACGGCCACTTCGCTGGCGAGCCAGATCTCGTCGAACATCTTGCTGTATAACCTCGCGACTGGTGGCTCGAATGTGTCGACGATTCCCTCCCAGCGACTCGCCTGCAGGCGGTACACAAGTGCGGTGTCGTCGGCGATGCAGTATGCTTCGGCGTGGGTTCGCAAGTCCTCGCGAACGTGGCGAAACTCGATATAGCTGTTCAGGCGGCGGCCGAGGTGCACAAAATTATTGCCGTTTTTGATGGCACGCGACGGATCTGCAATCAGCACGCGGATGCGCGCGTAGGTTTTGGACAGCACAAGGCGCTTGATAACCTCGAGAAAATCGGGGTCGTCATAAATTCCTGGTTCCAGGTCATGCGTGAATATAGAGACCTTGCGATTGGCTTCGCGCGCCACTTCAATTGCGGCCAGTCGCATCTCGTTACGCGTCGAAATAACCCAGCGTTTGCCTTTTTCTCGAGCCTGTTCCATGTGCGCAGCGCGCCGTCCGATTAGGTTTGTGACTTGTTATCTTACCGATCAGGAAGGTGCCGCTGTGCCAACTGCGTCACGTTTTGGCTGTGATCATCGTGCTGAGAATTAGTCGCATCCCGCGTCATTACTGGTTTGCGGCGATTGACAGGTGCGGGGGAGGAAAGCTGCCAACTTCACATATGGTCGGCAAAACGCAGCACTCACCCGAGTCAGGGATTATGTTTAAAGTTCAGTGGCGAGCGTGGTTGCGAGCCCGATGTAGTCCGCCGGCGTGAGCTTCAGCAGGCGCTGCTTTTCTGCATCCGGAATTGCCAGTGTCCGAATGAAACTCGCAAGCAATTCCTGGTTCACCGACTGCCCGCGCGTGAGCTCCTTGAGCTGCTCGTAGGGCTGCGGAATACCGTAGCGTCGCATGACGGTCTGAATCGCTTCCGCAAGCACTTCCCAGGCTACAGCGATATCGTCGCGGATCGCGTCCTCGTGAAGTTCCAGTTTGCCGAGGCCCTTGAGAGTCGAGGACAGCGCGATTACAACGTAGGCGATTGCCACGCCAAAGTTGCGTTGCACAGTGGAGTCAGTCAGATCGCGTTGCCAGCGCGAGACCGGCAGTTTTTCGGCGAAATGGCTCAACAATGCGTTGGCGAGGCCGAAATTACCTTCAGCATTCTCAAAATCGATCGGGTTGACCTTGTGCGGCATGGTCGACGAACCAACTTCACCCGCAGCAGGTTTTTGCCTGAAGTAGCCAATTGAAATGTAGCCCCATATATCCCGGCAAAAATCGATAAGAATCGTGTTGTATCTCGACAGCGCGTGTGCGTACTCGGCCATCCAGTCGTGCGGCTCAATCTGCGTCGTGTGAGAATTGGCGTCGAGCCCCAGTGAGGCAATCAGGCGATTCGTGATCGCTGGCCAATCGGCGATCGGATATGCCACGGTGTGCGCATTGTAGTTGCCGACCGCACCATTAAATTTGCCGCGAATGACAACCTCACGAAACTGCTGCTGCGCGCGCTCCAGCCGCGCGACGACATTCGCGATCTCCTTACCGACGGTCGTTGGACTCGCAGGCTGCCCGTGTGTCCTGGATAGCATTGCAATGCCTGCGTAATCGCGCGCCATGCCGCGCAGCCGGGTGCATAACTCACGCATTTGCGGCAACAGGACGTCCGTGCGGGCAGCGCGTAACATCAGCGCGTACGCCAGGTTATTGATGTCTTCGGAGGTGCAGGCGAAATGCAGGAAATCTTTGAGCGCCGCAGTTTCGGGACCCGCGCCGAGCCGTTCCCGAATGTAGTACTCGACCGCCTTGACATCGTGATTGGTCTGTTGCTCGATCGATTTGACGCGCTGCGCATCGTCAAGACTGAAGTCGTCAACAATATGGTTGAGGACGTCCTTCATCACGTTGGACAGGGGCGCGAGTTCGGTAACCTCGTCCTCGTCGGCCAGGCACTGTAGCCAGCGCACTTCAACCAGCACGCGAAAGCGAATCAAACCGTACTCACTGAAGATGTCACGCAGCGCGCCGACCTTGTCGGCGTAGCGACCGTCAGCTGGCGACAGGGCTTTAAGCGTGGAGACTTTCATGTCTTGAAAACCAGTGTAGACTTGCGCGCAAAGCCCGGATCATACACCACAGGACACGGCGAGACAGGTAATGAATGACAAGGAATTCCGCACCGAGAAGGACAGCATGGGCGAGCTTCAGGTGCCGGCAAAAGCGAAGTGGGGCGCCCAGACGCAACGTGCGGTAATAAATTTTCCTATCAGTGGTCTACGCATGCCGCGGCAATTTATTGCGGCGCTCGGCCTGGTCAAATGGGCCGCAGCCGGGGCCAATGCGGAGTTGGGCCTGATCGGCACCAATCTTGCGATTGCGATCCAGAAAGCGGCGCTGCAGGTTGCCGCCGGCGAACACGATGCCGAGTTTCCGATCGACGTATTCCAGACCGGTTCGGGCACCAGCACGAATATGAATGCCAATGAGGTGATCGCAAATATCGCTTCGGCGATTCGCGGCTCTGCGGTGCACCCGAACGACCATGTCAACATGAGTCAAAGCAGCAACGATGTGATTCCCACCTGTGTGCACGTGAGTGCCGCGCTGGCGATCCAGCAACAGCTGCTGCCCGCGCTGCGCATCCTTTCGGTGGCACTGGAGAGAAAAGCGGATGAAGTGCGTGGCGTCGTCAAGACCGGCCGCACTCACCTGATGGATGCCATGCCGGTAACACTGGGCCAGGAACTCGATGGCTGGCGTGCACAGATCGACAACAGCGTGGCACGACTTGCTGACAGCATGCCGCGACTCACCGCCCTCGCACAGGGCGGCACGGCCGTCGGCACCGGCATCAACGCGCATCCCAAGTTTGGCGCCAAGGTCGCCGTGCTGCTGAGCGAGCGCAGCGGTATCGATTTCCATCCGGCAAACTCAAAGTTCGAGGCCATGAGTACCCAGGACACGGCGGTCGAGGTCTCCGGGCAATTGCGGGTACTGGCCGTGAGCCTGTCGAAGATTTCGAACGACCTGCGCTGGATGAATTCGGGTCCGCTGGCGGGTTTCGGCGAGATAGCGCTGCCGGCATTGCAGCCCGGTTCGAGCATCATGCCGGGCAAGGTCAACCCGGTAATTCCAGAGGCGGTCGCGATGGTCTGTGCGCAGGTGATCGGCAACGATACGACCATCGCCATCGGCGGCCAGTCCGGCAATTTCCAGCTCAACGTCATGCTGCCGGTGGTCGCGTACAACCTGTTGCAAAGTATCGAATTGCTGAGCAATGCCAGCACCTGCCTGGCCGAAAAGGCGATTGCCGGATTCACGGTGAATATAGACAACATCAACCGGGCGCTGGATCGAAATCCGATCCTGGTAACCGCGCTGAACCCGGTCATTGGCTACGAACTCGGCGCCGCAATTGCCAAGAAAGCCTATGCCGAGGGGCGGGCGGTCAAGGATGTCGCGCGCGAGATGACGGACCTGACGACCGAGGAGCTGGATCGCTTGCTCGACCCCGCAGCGCTGACCGAGGGTGGGATCAAGAATTAAGGCGGTGTTTACGGCCGATGAACTCAGGCAGCGCTTCGCGCACACGGTGCTGCCTGCCGATCCGACGGCTGTCATCGAGTACCCGGGCAGCCGGCACTGGCCCGAAAGTTTGCAGCAGCAGCTACGCGCGACACTGGTTCCGGCCGGAGTGCTGATTCCGGTCTTTGACCGTCCGGACAGCGAGCACGGGCTGTCGCTGCTGTTGACACAACGCGCCGCGGACCTCAAGCATCATGCCGGGCAGGTCAGCTTTCCGGGCGGCCGCATGGAATCCGGCGATGCCAATGTTGGTGTAACGGCCTTGCGCGAAACACAGGAGGAGGTCGGCATCAGCATCGACCTGGTCTCGGTGATCGGCTTTCTGCAGCCGATGCCAACGATTACCGGTTACGCGGTCACGCCGGTGGTCGGCCTGATCGAGGCCAGCGTCGAGCCCGTGCCTGACCACAAGGAAGTCGATTTCGCCTTCGAGGTGCCACTTTCGTTTTTGCTTCAGCCGGGCAACCAGCGGCTCGTGCAGCGTGAGCTGCACGGCAGGAGCTTTCCGATGGTCGAGTTTCACTATTCGGGTCATCGCATCTGGGGAGCGACGGCGATGATGATTTTGGAATTCGTAAAAATCCTTAAGAACTAAGTAGTTATGAGACCAATTGAGAAATTACATGAAGTTATGGCGGCACTGCGGGACCCGGATAACGGCTGTCCGTGGGATCTGGAACAGAACTCCAGGACGATTGCGCCGCACACCATCGAAGAGGCGTATGAGGTCTTCGATGCGATCGAGCGCAATGATATTGATGACCTGCGCGACGAATTGGGTGACCTGCTGTTTCACGTCGTGTTTCATGCCCGTTTGGCCGAAGAGGCAGGGCATTTTGACTTCAACGACGTCGCCCGGGCCATCGTCGACAAGCTGGAACGGCGTCATCCGCACGTTTTCGGTACGGTAAGCGAACGCGATGCGCGACAGGTCGCCGCCAACTGGGAACAGATCAAGGCCGACGAGCGCGCAGAGCTGGTCGACAAAAGTGCTCTGGCCGGCGTAGCCAGGGCACTGCCGGCGCTGAAACGTGCCCAGAAGCTTGGCAACAGGGCTGCGAGCGTGGGTTTCGACTGGCCCGACCGGCTTGGCGTGGACGAGAAAATCCGTGAGGAACTCGGCGAACTGGAAGTTGCGGTCGGTAGCCGTGACCGCGCGGCAATCGACGAGGAGTTTGGCGACCTGCTGTTCGCCGTGGTCAACCTGGCGCGCCATTTGCAGGTTGACCCGGAGGCGGCACTTACGGCCGCCAATTACAAGTTTGAGCGCCGTTTTCGCGCCATGGAGCAAAACATCCTGCGCCGCGGCAAGAAGCTGAGCGAACTGACGCTGGAGTCGCTCGACCAGGAGTGGCGGGCGGCCAAGCAGCGTCTCAAAGGCGAACAGGGGTCGGAGCCCTCCTAGTGCCACATCGTTGCAGTACGTCCGCAACTCGGTCCAAAAGGGTTCTGACCTGTGCCGGCTTGTTCAGGGACTGTTCATTGGCGCGCAACTAATCTTGTGCGCAGGCTGGCAAATGCGCCAGTCGACAGCCCAGGAGGAACCAGATCATGATCAGCAAACGAAACACAGCAGGAATGGCCGCAGCTGCCGTGCTGCTTGGCCTGGCAACTGGAGCAGTCGCCAAACCAGTCTACGACTATGCGGACGTTATCAGCGCAAAGCCCATCGTGCGCTACGTAACGGTCAGGACCCCCGTGCAGGAATGCTGGGACGACGTCGAATACTACACAGTTGACCATCGGCCGCCCGGCATCGGCGCCAGGACGCTGGCCGGCGCGGTCATCGGTGGCGTGATCGGCCACCAGTTTGGCAGCGGCAGTGGTAATGACGCGGCAACGGTTGCGGGGACCCTGATTGGTGCGACAGTGGCCAATCGCAGTGCCTATCGCAACGGCACCTATGGCCCGGTGCAATACTCCCGCCCGGTGAAACGTTGCGAAACGCAGTATCGCGAGCGGCAGGAAGAGCGCATTGACGGCTATGAGGTCGTGTACCGCTACCATGGCCAGAAATATGCCACGCGTATGCCTTACGATCCGGGTCGGACGCTGCGGGTGCGTGTCGACATCCGGCCCGCGGGCTAGGACGTGACGTCGTTCGTTGCAATTGGCCGGTTGGCATACCACACTGGCGAACCTGCCAATTGCAGCTTCGACGGCGTCGTTCAAAGGTAATTTTCGGTGCGATTGATTCTCATAATCCTGACATGGTGTGTTCTGGCCGCAGTGCCGTCGGCGGCGCAGGCATTCGATCTGAATGATGTCCTGCAGCTGGCCGATAACGACGGCATGACGCTGTCGGAGGCGGTCGAATCCGTACGTCGCAGCACCGACGGGCGCATTGTCAGCGCGGAGACCAGAACCAAAAACGGCAATGAAGTGCACCACATCAAGGTGCTCACTAAGGATGGCAAGGTGAAAACCTACACAGTCCAGGGACGCAAGAGCAATAAGGGGTAGGCGCATGCGATTGCTGGTGATTGAAGACGATGAAATCCTGCGGGCATCGTTGGTGGCCAAGCTGGTCGACGCAGGATTTGCCGTGGAACAGGCGGCCGATGGCAAGGAGGGGTTGTATTGTGCGCTGGAGTACCCGATAGACCTCGCGATTATCGATCTCGGCCTGCCTGAAATATCGGGCCTCGATATTATTCGAAGATGCAGGGAGAACGGCAAAAGTTTTCCGATTCTGATATTGACGGCACGTGATCGCTGGCAGGACAAGGTGGACGGCCTCGATGCCGGTGCCGATGACTACGTGGTAAAGCCGTTCCAGTTCGAGGAAGTTATTGCACGCGTCAACGCACTGCTGCGGCGCAGTGGCGGCTGGGCATCGTCGGAAATGATTGCGGGACCGGTATCACTCGATCTGACACGCCAGCAAGTCAAGGTGCACGATGTTGCGGTGGAGCTGACCAGCTTTGAGTACAAAATCCTCGAGTACCTGATGGTCCGCGCCGGGCAGGTAATTTCAAAAACAGAATTGACCGACCGGCTTTATGACCAGGACTTTGAGCGCGACAGCAATGTGATCGAAGTTTTTGTCGGCCGGCTGCGAAAGAAGCTGGATCCCGACAATTCCATTAAGCCGATCGAAACATTGCGCGGCCGTGGCTATCGCTTTGGACTGGAACGCAAGCAGTCCGCCTGAGTCGGCACATGTCGTCGTTAAGTGCCCGATTGCTTGTATCCGTCAGCCTGCTGTTGCTGATTTTTTTTGGCGTTACGATTGTGGTACTCGATGTGGCGTTTCGCACCGCCAGCGAACAGGCGCAAAAGGACATTCTTGACAGCCAGCTGATGTCATTGCTGGCCGCGGCCGAGCCCACCGATGGCGGAGTACTCGGTATGCCACCGGACCTGCCCGAACCACGTTTTGGCACCATCGGTTCGGGCCTGTACGCAGAAGTGACTGGCGCTGACGGCGCCAGCATCTGGCGCTCGCGTTCAGCGCTGGGACTCGAATTGCCGGCGATCGTCCCGGCTGCGGGTGGGGCGCAGAAGTTTGCTGAGGCCGCGCTGCAGGACGGCACGCCGTTGCTGACGCTCAGCCTGGCGGTGCAGTGGGAATTCCCCGACGGTCAGTTGCGGCCATACGTCTTCAAAGTCGCCGAGAGTCTTGACGCGTTCAACGCACAAGTCGCCAAATTTCGCCGTCAACTATTCAGCTGGTTCGGCGCGATTGCGGTGATCATGCTGTTGTCCATCGCTTTTCTGTTGCGCGGCATGTTGCGCCCGCTGCGGCAGATCGAAGCGGAAATCGCCGCGATTGAGGAGGGCGCGCGCGCCAGCTTATCCGATCGTTACCCGAGCGAATTGCAAGGGGTTGCGCGCAATATGAATCTCCTGATCGGCAGTGAGCGCGCCCGTTCCGAGCGCTATCGAGTTACCCTCGGCAACCTGGCGCACAGCCTCAAGACACCCCTGGCGGCCATTCGGGCCCTGCTTGAGGAACGCGAGCAGCCGGAATTCGAGCGTCGTGCAAATGAGCAGATCGATCGCATGGATGAGATCGTTCGCTATCAATTGCGCAAGCCGGCAGCGACAGCGAATGAAAGCCCGGCACTTGTGCGTGTCGATATTGCCGCTGAAGTGCAGCGCCTGGTCAACGGGTTACGAAAAGTGCATCACGTAAAGTCACCGCGCATCGAGGTGGAGGTCGACCCAAGAGCACGATTGCGCGGTGACGTTGGCGATCTGCACGAGCTGGCCGGCAATCTTATCGACAATGCCTGCAAGTGGTGCAAGTCCGGCGTTCGGGTCAGCGTAGCCGCGGTTTCTGCGGAGGATTCGCGCGCCGCGGGCATGGTGCTGCGCGTAGAAGACGATGGTCCGGGCGTGTCGTCCGACGATGCCGGGGTCCTGTTGCAACGTGGCACGCGCCTGGACGAGTCGACCCCGGGGCACGGCATTGGCCTGGCGATAGTCAGGGATATTGTTCTTTCCTACGGTGGCGACATTACAATCGGCCGCTCGCCGCTCGGCGGCGCCGAAATCACAGTGACAATTCCTTAGCTGCGGACGGGCACAGCATGTTCATTCGTTTTGTTACCACTGGCGGCACGATCGACAAGGTCTATTTCGATGCCCTGAGTCAGTACGAAGTTGGCGACTCACCAATACGGCAGATTCTCACTGAAGGCCTGGTCAATATCGGGTACGACATTGTGCCGCTGTTGCAGAAGGACAGCCTCGAAATGACGGATGCTGATCGCACCAAACTTTGTGATTTCATAGCCAATGATTCAGCCGACCGCTACGTGATTACTCACGGCACCGACACGATGCCGCAGACGGCAGAGGCGCTGGCTGCCATACCGGGTAAGACCATGGTCCTGACGGGCGCTCTGACGCCAGCGCGCTTTCGCACCACCGATGCGGTATTTAATGTCGGTATGGCTGTCGCTGCGGTGCAGGTTTGTGCCGCCGGTGTCTACATCGCGATGAACGGCGAGGTATTTGTTGCCGGCCAGGTGCGCAAGAATCGCGCCGAGAACCGCTTCGAGCGGCGGCCCGCCTAAAGCGTGAAATTGACACCCTGCGCCAGCGGCAGGTCGGTGCCCCAGTTGATTGTCGTAGTCTGTCGGCGCATGTAGGCTTTCCATGCGTCCGAGCCAGCCTCGCGACCGCCACCGGTCTCTTTCTCGCCGCCGAATGCGCCGCCGATCTCCGCACCGGATGTGCCGATATTGACGTTGGCGATACCGCAATCAGAGCCGGTAGCCGAAAGAAAACGCTCGGCATTCTGCAGCCGGTCAGTAAAAATTGCGGAGGATAGCCCCTGTACGACAGCATTTTGCATCGCGATGGCATCGTCCAGCGTGTCGAACGGAATCAGATAAAGTATCGGCCCGAAGGTCTCCGACTGCACGATATCCCAGTCGTTTTTCGCCACAGCGATCGCCGGAGTAATAAAGTTGCCAGGGCGATCAAGGCGTTCTCCGCCACAGATAATCTCACCACCGCTGGCACGCACGGCATCGCAGGCAGCCTCGACTCGCGATACGGATGCCGGATCGATGAGCGGCCCCATCAAAGTCCTGCTGTCGAGCGGGTCACCAATACGTATCTGGCCATAGGCTCTCACCAATGCATTCCTGACTTCCGCAAAGCGTGACTGGTGAATTAGCACGCGCCGCGTCGTCGTACAGCGCTGTCCTGCCGTGCCAACCGAACCGAACACAATCGCAGGAATGGCGAGATCCAGGTTGGCAAACTCGTCGACGATAATCGCGTTATTGCCGCCAAGCTCAAGCAACACTCTGCCCATGCGTGCCGCCACTCGCGTGCCGACCTGGCGGCCAACCGCGCAGGACCCGGTAAACGAAAGCAGCCGGATTCGCGGATCGTCGACGAACATCTCGGCAAGTTCGTTGCTGTCGTCATTGATCAGGAAGAAAGCGTCCGGGAGGTTTTCGTTTGCCAGTGCGGCATTAACAATTTTTTGCACAGCAACGCCGCAAAGAGCTGTCTTTGGCGACGGCTTCCAGATATTGACGTTGCCGCAGATCGCGGCGATGCAGGCGTTCCAGGCCCAGACCGCAACAGGGAAATTGAATGCCGTAATGGTGCCGACGAGACCCAGCGGGTGCCATTGCTCATACATGCGATGCTGCGGTCGTTCGGAATGCATGGTGTTGCCGTACAACATGCGTGACTGGCCGACGGCAAAATCTGCGATGTCGATCATTTCCTGCACTTCACCCACACCCTCAGACCTTATCTTGCCGTTCTCAAGTGTCACCAGCGCGCCGAGCGCATCACGGTGCTCGCGCAGCGCGTTGCCAATCAGTCGCACTGCATTGCCGCGAACCGGCGCGGGAATCCTGCTCCAGGCCGCGAACGACGCTTCGGCCCGGGCGATCACTCGCTCATACTCGGCTTTCGACGTGTTGCGCACGCTGGCGATGACTTCTCCGGTAGTCGGATTGATCGAGTCGATCAGGCCGGCAGTCTTATCCTCGGTGGCCTCATTACCGCACCAGGTGCCGGGATTGATCGCGCCGAGGCCAAGCTGCCTGAGCAAATCGTTCATTTCTTGGCTCCTTTGCTACGCTGATGACCGGTCTGGCCGCGCGCAACGCGTTCGGCGGATTCCTTGTTGGTGCCACCGTGCGCATAGTACTTGCCGAAACGATTGTTCAGCACATCAGCCAGGCGAAACTGTTCTTGTGCGACGAAACCCTTGTACTTGCCGGGTGCAGACAGAACAATATCAAGCACGGAACAAATGCCGGCGGCTGTCGTTATCTGGATTGCAGACCACAATCGGTCTGCGACGACCTGCGGATAGACCTTGTTGACGTAATTTTCTTCACGGAATTCTCCGTCCTGCATCCCCGTAACAGCAGCGTAAATGATCACCACGTCCTGCAGCGTCTGCGGCACAGCATTTTCGAGTATGCGCTTCAGCGTGGGGCGATCGTGATTCAGGTTCAGGCCATTCATCAGCAGGCGAATCTGTTCGCAATGGCCCGGGTAGCGGATCGTCTTGTAGTTCATCGAGCGGGCACGCTTGCCGTAAGTTTCGCCCAGCGAGCCAAGGCCGCCCGAAGTGTTGAATGCTTCGTACAACGTGCCATCAATCTCGATTTGCTCAAGTCCTTCGAGTGGCAGCACGTTGACTTCCTTGCCGTTGACAATGCTCTGGCAAAGATTGCCATATTCATTGATCACGCCATCAGTCGACCATGTCAGGGAGTACTTGAGAACATTATTCGGATGTTGTGGCAGGGCACCAACGCGCAATTTGACCGTGCGTAGTTCGTCGAAGTGCTGGATGAGTTCGTTCGCGGCAATACTGATGAAACCGGGTGCGAGCCCGCACTGCGGTGCGAATACCTGCTCTGCACCGTCCGCCAATTGTCGAACGGCTTCGGTGACGGCAACGTCCTCGGTCAAATCGAAATAGTTCAAGCCTTCCGCTCTGGCGACCTCGGCGACTGCCAGATTGCAGTAATACGGCAGGCCCGAAACGATGGTACCCGGCTTGTACTTGCGAATGTGTGCGGTCAACGCGCCTTTATCGGTCGCGTCGAGGTCAAAGGCGGTGACATTTGGATTCTTATGTGCGCTGACGACATGCGCCGCAACACCGGGACTGGAGTCGGCAAGTTGTACCCGGTAGTCGCCTGACTCGGACAGCAGACCTGAAATCAAAGCGCCGATTTTGCCGGCGCCTAGGACGAGAATGTCCTGCATGTGTACGTCTCCAGTGAGAGAAAAGGCCGGACTGCGCCGGCATTTCTGTGGCGCGCATTGTGCCAATCTCGCGGTACCGTTTCCACACGCGTCTAAGCCGCTGATTACATAAGAAACTTTTGCAGCATTTGCCCGCGACATGGCATAGTCGCTCTCTCAAACGCGCTTATTTCCCGCGCACTTACGGCAAATTTCAGGAATAAATGTGAGCAGAAATATCCCCGCTGCCGATTGGCATCCTGCCAGCTGGCAGAAGCATCGGGCTGCGCAACAGGCAGTCTATCCGGACAAGGCGGCGCTGGACGCGGCGGTCGCGGAACTAAGCCGATTGCCGCCGATTGTTACTTCCTGGGAAGTAGATGCGCTCAAAGACCTGATCGCCACTGCGCAACGCGGCGATGCGTTTGTGCTGCAAGGCGGCGACTGTGCCGAGACTTTCGACGAGTGCACCTCGGAAAACATCGTCGCCAAGCTCAAAATCTTGTTGCAGATGAGCCTCGTGTTGTTGTACGGCTTGAAAAAGCCGGTCGTCAGGGTCGGCCGCATGGCCGGCCAATATGCAAAGCCACGTTCCGCCGACACCGAATCGCGGGGCGAACTGACCCTGCCTAGCTTTCGCGGTGACCTGGTAAATCGACTGCCGTTTACGACGGCGGACCGCATGCCCGATCCGCAGCTCATTTTGCGTGGCTATGAGCGTGCGGCATTGACGCTGAATTTTGTTCGTTCGCTGATCGATGGCGGCTTTACCGATTTGCATCATCCTGAATATTGGGATCTCGGCTGGGTAGGGCACTCGGCGATGGCCGAGGAATATGGTGCGATCGTCAAGTCAATTTCCAATTCGCTGGATTTCCTTGAGACGGTTTCCGGGCGCGACATTCATTACACGCAGCGAGCCGATATGTATGCCGCACACGAGGGCCTGCACCTGTTCTACGAGCAGGCGCAAACTCGTTTCCTGGAACGGCGCAACCTCTGGTACAACCTGACCACGCACTTCCCGTGGATCGGTATGCGAACTGCAGCGCTGGACGGCGCACACGTAGAGTTCTTTCGTGGCATCGCGAACCCCATGGGTGTAAAGATCGGGCCGGGAATGACGGCGGAATGGCTGCAACAACTGATAACGGTGCTGAATCCGCGCAATGAGCCCGGTCGCCTGACGCTGATCCATCGTTTCGGCGCGCAAGCGATCGATGGCCATTTGCCAGGCCTCATCTCTGCAGTGCGAGAGACCGGCTCACCGGTACTCTGGGTTTGTGACCCGATGCACGGCAACACGGAATCAACCGCAGATGGCACCAAGACGCGGCGATTCGAAAATATCGTCACGGAACTTGAATCTGCATTCCGAATTCACCAGGCCATGGGAAGTTATCTCGGCGGCGTGCACCTGGAGCTGACCGGAGAAAATGTCACTGAATGCACGGGTGGCGCACGTGGCTTAACCGATAGTGATCTTGCTCGAGCCTACAAGACCACGGTTGATCCCCGGCTAAACTACGAGCAAGCAATGGAAGTCGCCATGCGCATCGCCGGGCTGCGCCATTCCGGCTAGAACTTGAACAAGCGGATGTTTGACAGGGATTGTCGCGCCTGCGCTCGGCTGGCCGGGTTTCTGGATACCGTGAAGGTACGTAACCCAGGGTATTACTGCGGGCCGGTACCGCCGTTTGGCGATCCGTCTGCACGTTTCCTGATTGTCGGATTGGCGCCCGGTATGCACGGCGCCAATAGAACCGGTCGTCCTTTCACCGGCGATCACGCCGGAATCCTGCTTTACCAGATGCTGCACAAGTATGGATTCGCGTCCGCGGCGGAATCCGTAGCAAGCGACGATGGTCTGGTGTTGCAGCGCTGCCGCATTACCAATGCCGTCAAATGTCTGCCGCCGGACAACAAGCCGGTCGGTGCCGAGATCAATGCCTGCAATGCCTTTCTGGCGGCCGAGTTACAGGCGTTGCCGGCCGACTCGGTAGTGCTGGCGCTGGGCGGTATTGCCCATCGTGCGATCCTCAAGGCACTCGGCGCGCGGCAGGCCGATTTTGTTTTCGCGCATGCCGCACTGCACCGCCCCGGCCACATCCGCCTGTTCGATTCCTATCACTGCAGTCGCTACAACACTAACACCGGCCGACTGACGGTAAACATGTTTGATGCAATATTTGCAGAGCTGAGGCAGTTACTGGATAAATAGAGGTGTGAGCGACGACAGACAATTTGATGCAAGGATCTTTCTTCGCAACCTGACGCATCGACCGGGGGTGTATCGCATGCTCGATGCGAAGCACAATGTTTTATATGTCGGCAAGGCGAGCGACCTGAAGAAACGCGTCGCAAGTTATTTCCAGCGAACGCAGGCATCGCCGAAGACAGCCGCACTAATGCAACTTGTGCGAAATGTCGAAGTCACCGTTACCAATACCGAAGCGGAGGCGCTGCTACTCGAATATAACCTGATTAAGAAACATCGGCCGCGCTACAACGTTACGCTTCGGGACGACAAGAGCTACCCCTATATTTACGTATCGACAAATCACCGCTTTCCGCGGCTGCAATTTCATCGTGGAGCACGCAAGGGCAAGGGGCGGTATTTTGGACCCTACCCGAGTACCGGGGCGGTTCGCCAGACCCTGAATGATTTGCAGAAGCTCTTCATGGTACGGCAATGCCAGGACAGTTTTTTCAGGAATCGCTCCAGGCCCTGCCTGCAATACCAGATCAAGCGCTGCACCGGGCCCTGTGTCGGCCTGATTTCGCAGCAACAATATGCGGCAGATATCGCCGCTGCGATTGACTTTCTGGACGGCAGGAACCAGGCAGTCGTGGCTGCGTTTGTGGCGCGCATGGAAGCTGCGGCAGCGGAACAGGAATATGAGCAGGCGGCGCGATTTCGTGACCAGGTTGCACGACTCAAGGAAGTGGAAGCACGGCAGCTGGTGTCGCGGGCTACGTGCAAAGACCTGGATGTCCTTGGTTTCGCATCAAATGGCGCGATGCATGTCGTGACCGTGCTGTTTATCCGTAATGGAGCCGTGCTCGGCAGTCACGATCATCACCCGCGACTTGCCGGCGAAATTGACCCCGCCAGGATCCTGAACGGTTTCGTTGCACAGTACTACCTGGGCCGGGACGTTCCGGCAGAGATTATTCTAAATGCGCAAATTGAAGATGCCGGCTTGCTGCAACAGGAACTCAGCGCCCGCGTCGGCCACAAAGTGGCAATTCGGCACCGCGTGCGCGGTGACCGCCAGCGCTGGCTGACCATGGCACAGACCAACGCGGAGCAGGGTCTGAATCAGTTGGTGGCGAGTAATGCCACATTACAGCGGCAATTTGCGGCACTCGCCACAGCGCTGCGCGCAGAGGACGACGGCATACAGCGCCTGGAGTGCTTCGACGTCAGTCACACGGCCGGCGAAGCGACCGTCGCCTCGTGCGTCGTTTTCACTTCGGCCGGGCCACTGAAAAGCGATTACCGGCGCTTTAACCTGACACTGGCTGACGCCGGCGACGACTACGCTGCGCTCGCCGAGGCGCTGCGGCGACGTTATGTGCGTGTGAAAAAAGGCGAGGTGCCGTTACCCGATGTATTGTTCGTCGATGGTGGCAAGGGACAGCTGTCCGCGGCTATGTCCGTACTTGAGGAACTGGAACTCGGCTGGCTACGGGTAGTAGCGGTCGCCAAGGGACGGGCGCGCAAAGCCGGCGCGGAGCAGCTGTTCGTGCCAGGCCGGAGTACCCCGCTTGCCCTGGCAGCCGATTCGCCGGCCCTGTTGCTGGTTCAGCAACTGCGTGATGAAGCGCATCGATTCGCGATCAGCGGCCACCGCCAACGTCGGGCCAAGGCGCGCACTACCTCGCGGCTTGAAGAAATACCCGGACTCGGGCCAAAAAAACGCCGCGAGCTGTTGCGCCAGTTTGGAGGTTTGCAGGGAGTTATCGGCGCCGGTATTGACGACCTTGTTAAAGTGCGCGGTATCGGTCGTAGCCTGGCCGAATCCATATACAATGAACTGCACCAATGAGACTCAATCTCGCCATACTGCTGACCCTGTTCCGGATCGCTTCGATTCCCGCCGTGGTTTTCCTTTTTTATAGCCCGCTGGTGCTTACGCGGCCGATTGCCGCGATGCTGTTTGGAATTGCTGCTGTGACCGACTTCCTGGACGGCTGGGTGGCCCGCCGCTATGGGCAAACATCTCGGTTCGGGGAATTCCTCGACCCGGTGGCCGACAAACTGATGGTGTCCATAGTGCTGGTGATGCTGGTGCAGGGAGATCCGGACTGGTATGTGGATATTGTCGCGATGATTATCATCGGGCGCGAAATCACCGTCTCGGCGCTGCGCGAATGGATGGCAACGATCGGTGAGCGTGCCAACGTCAAGGTGTCGTGGTCGGGAAAGGTCAAAACGGTGCTGCAAATGTTCGGCATTGGCTTCATGGTTTATGAGAATACTTTCTTCGGCATTGACATCTATGCCATCGGCTTTGTGCTGCTGATCGTAGCGGCCGGCATGACCATCTGGTCAATGAGCGTCTACTTGCGCGCGGCCTGGCCATTTATCCTCCGTCATGATGCAATGGGCTGACCTGCAGCCGGAAAACCTGAATTGCCTTGACAGGCCGGGTCAAGCGGCTAAAATCTCGGCCCTCTGCGGGAATAGCTCAGTTGGTAGAGCGCAACCTTGCCAAGGTTGAGGTCGGGAGTTCGAGCCTCCTTTCCCGCTCCAGAAAATTATCAAGGGCTGCCCGGTGGGCGGCCCTTTTTCGTTACACTGGCAATTGCCAGGCTGGCCGCGTTGCGGCGGGAGGAATTGGCTGATGCTGGATTACGAAAAACTCGGTGCCTTTTACCTTGGCAAGCGGGTCGATGAGCAGAGCGGTGCCACCACGGAAGAGGTCGTGTTGTACGACGCCAGGGACCTGACCACTCACGCGGTGATCATTGGTATGACCGGATCGGGCAAGACGGGGCTCGGCATCAGCCTGCTTGAAGAGGCTGCCATGGATCACATCCCGGTTATCGCCATCGATCCGAAAGGCGATCTTGGCAATATACTGCTGACCTTTCCGGGGCTTGCCGCGAGTGACTTCCGACCATGGATTAATGCGCGCCAGGCCGCCGATAACGGGCAAAGCGAGGACGAATTCGCCGCCGCACAGGCTGAACTGTGGAAGCAAGGACTGGCGCAGTGGGGCCAGGACGGCGAGCGCATCGCGCGCATGCGCCAGAACGTCGACCTCGCCATTTACACACCTGGCAGTTCGGCGGGGTTGCCAATTTCTGTGCTGCAATCGTTCAATGCACCGTCACAGCAGCTAATTGATGATGCTGACCTGTACCGCGACCGCATCCAGGCGGTCGCCAGCGGCCTGCTGTCGCTATTGCGTATCGACGCCGATCCGGTCTCCAGTCGCGAGCACATTCTTATTTCGCGTCTGCTTGACCATAACTGGCAGCAGCGCCGTGATCTCGGCGTCGCGGAACTCATCGCCGCAATCCAGAATCCGCCCCTGCAAAAGGTCGGTGTCATGGATATCGACTCCTTTTACCCGGCGAAAGAGCGTTTCGCACTGGCAATGAAACTGAATAATTTGCTGGCTGCGCCTGGCTTCGCCGCCTGGACCCAGGGTGTGCCGTTGAATGCAGGCCGACTGTTATATACCGATGCCGGTAAGCCGCGCATCTCGGTGCTGTCGATTGCGCATCTTGATGACACGGAGCGCATGTTTTTTGTTGCCATGCTTTTGAACGAGCTGATCGGCTGGATGCGGGCGCAACCTGGCACCGCGAGTTTGAGAGCAATCCTGTACATGGACGAGATCTTTGGTTTTGTGCCGCCGGTCGAGAACCCGCCCTCGAAAAAACTCTTGCTGACACTACTGAAGCAAGCGCGTGCGTATGGCCTCGGGGTAGTGCTGGCGACACAGAACCCGGTCGATCTCGATTATCGTGGCCTGTCCAATACGGGCACCTGGATGATCGGGCGCCTGCAAACCGAGCGCGACAAGGCGCGTGTGATGGAGGGCCTGGAAGGCATCAGCCATGGCGGCGCATTTGACCGGCAGAAAATGGAGCAGGTTATCGCCGGGCTCGGCAAGCGGCGCTTCCTGTTGCATAACGTGCACGAAGATGCCCCGGTGGTTTTCAATACGCGCTGGGCGATGTCCTACCTTGCGGGGCCATTGACCCGGGAGCAGATCCGAAGACTGGTTGCCGCTACCGTTACCGTGACCGAGGATGCTGCACCGGCGGATACGGCTGCGCCTGCCGTTGCTATTGCGAGCACGAATTCCAATGCCCCGTTGTTGCCACCGGGCATTGAACAGTATTTCGTGGCGGGGCATGGCGATGGGCTCGTTTACTATCCACGCCTGCTGGCAGTAACTGATGTGGCATTCAGCAATGCGCGGTACCGGGTGGACGATCGTCGCGAAACCACTTATATCGCAGAGTTCGACGCGGGCGCGCTGGCGATCCACTGGGATGCTGCCGAAAAATTGCCAATCACTGCGGCGCAACTGCAGCGGGATGCCAATCCGGCGGCGCTGTTCACCGAATGTCCTGCAAGCGCCCTGCAAGTGAAAAATTATTCGCAGTGGCAAAAGCAGCTGCATGACTGGCTGCGGAAAAATGAATCCGTCACGCTGTATCAGCACAAACAGCTGGGCGTGGTCTCGGAACCTGGCGAGACGGAGGGCCGGTTTCGCAGTCGACTGCAGGTCCTAGCCAATGAACGGCGGGATGCTGCGGTTAGCAAAATTCGGCAACGGTATGCGGGCAAGGCGGCAACGCTTGAAAATCGTCTGCTGCGCGCCGAGCAGGCGATTCAGCGCGAACAGCAGCAGGCGTCGACACAAAACGTGAGCACGGCGATTTCCTTCGGCACGGCGATACTGGGCGCGGTTTTGGGTCGCAAACGCCTGAGTGCAACAACCGCCAGCAAACTGGGCACTGCCATGAATCGTGCCGGTGGTGCACGCAAACAGGCGGGGGACGTCGCGCGCGCCCGCCAGACGGCGGACGCAGTGCGTGCCGACCTGGTCGAATTAAGCAGCGCGCTGGAGGCGGAAATAGCGGCATTGGGCGGCGCTTTCAGTGCGCAGGACGAGCCACTGGTCGAGATTCCGATCCGGCCGAAAGCCACAGATGTCCACATATCGCTGATTGCTCTTGTGTGGCTGCCTTACAGGGCGGATGATGTCAGCGGCAATACGCGATCTGGATCGCAACCAAAACTACAACCAGCATGGTAAGGGGATACGAATGAAAGACCGAATGAAACTGTTGGCCGTCGTGCTCAGCGTAATGCTTGCGGCAGCGTGCAGCAAGGAAGAGGCATCGTCCGGCACGGATGCAGCGATGGACCAGGCCGGTGAGCTTGTCGAAGAAGCAGCGGAAGCGACTGAAGACATGATGCATGACGCTGGCGAAATGGCTGAAGAAGCAATGGATGACGCTGCCGAGATGGCGGAAGACGCCATGGACGATGCGGCCGAGGTAGTTGAAGAAGCTGCGGAAGAAGTAAGCGGAGAGTAACAGCGCGACCCAGCCAACGTGCAATAAGAGAAACGGTTAACTATGAATACGGAGAGCCGGCCGCGAGGTTGACTTTTCGTTTTCAGAGAGCGGCGACGTCGACTACGGCCGTCTCGATACTAGTGCTATCAGCGGATGACTGTGTCCATGCGAAAATCAATTGCGAGCCTCGACGCGCCATTTGCGGCACTGACAGTGCGCTCGCGTACGCAACCAGCCGTACCGGTCCGGACGATCCGTCCGTCGACAGGCGCTGCGCACGTACGGCAAAGATCCCGGGCTCGACTGACGCCAACCAACTGACGGCGACGTCACCGTTCGGCAACATTTCCACGCCAACACGTCCGAGGGTTTCGCCGCGTGCAATTTCGATCGGGGCCGCGAAGCTCTTGCCGCTGTCGGTAGAAACGGCGAGTTGCACGAGCGGTTCGATCGTGGCGGTAAACCAGGCGACCGCTACGTGCTCGTTGTCAGCTGCAATGGACGGGCCGTTTACCGGGCAGCCATCGATTTGCCAGTTGTCGTGCGCGACCGGCACCCCGGACTGCCAGTAGCCATCAATGGATCGTGTCACATAAATATCCCGGATCTCGTTGACGCTGCGATCGCGATACACGGCAATTGGACCTGAGGCGGCGATTGCGACATCGGTCTGGCAGCAGTCGCAGACAAGCTCATCGACAAGCTGCGTGCTGCTGCGCAGGCTCATGCCGTTGGCAACCGGATCTGCGCCGACCTCGTTGACCGTCTTGCGACCGTCAAGCCACAGCAGGCCGGCGGCACCATCGGCGGGATAAATTGACACGAAACCGTGCTCGGTGTCGGTGCCGTCGTCGTGCGGTGTGCTGGCGCTCGACCAGCTTCTGCCGGCGTCGTGCGATTCGGCCAGGGCGATATCGTAGGCATGCGCATGAGCGCCGGACATCACCAGCCAATGTGCGACGAGGCGTCCCTTTCCGAGCGGCACAACCGAGGGCAGGTCAGCCCAGTTCACGAACAGGTTCTTGCCCTGGACCACAGTTGCTTCCTCGCCCCAGGCATTGTCGGCGTAGCGGGCATAGCGCAGTGCTGCGGGGGCGCCATTAACACCGCCGGGTTGCAGCCAACTGATAATCAGTTCATCACCTGCTCCGCCGGAAAGCCGCGGACTGGTTGCCAAGTCGCTTGTCGGCGCGGGCAACCGGATGACGGTATACGCGGGCGGCGATTTTTCGGAGCAGCCAGCAACGGTGTACAGAAGTGTGACCGCGAGCAAGAAATTAATCGTTTTCACGGCAGCATTATGCGGCGTTCGACGGTATACTGCGACGCCTGCAGCCGGGGCTAGGTGGCAGAGTGGCTATGCAGCGGACTGCAACTCCGCGTACGCCGGTTCGATTCCGACCCTAGCCTCCATTTTTCTGATATCGCGCCCGGATGGCGGAATAGGTAGACGCAACGGACTTAAAATCCGTTGGCCGAAAGGCCGTGCCGGTTCGAGTCCGGCTCTGGGCACCAATAAATACAAGAACTTACGACAACGGAGAAGCAACAGTCCGTTTCATGGTCACTCCGAGTTTTGGACAATGCGCCCAGACCGCGCCAACGGAACCGAGCAGCTGTCGAAGATACTGTTGACCTTCCATCTCGCCGACGTTCGCGACAAGCAAAAAGGGCCGGTCGATGAACTGCTGCGGCCCGCCCGATCGAATCAGTTGCCGCAGGGCGTTACGCCCATTTGGGGTTTTCATTTGACGGTGCAGAGCTTCAATCAGAAGCGGCGAAGCAGCGGTAACAACTAGATCCATTTCCTGCCCCGAGAATTCTCCAGTGCTAGCCAACTGATCAAGACTCGCTGCGCCCCTGCCAAATCGATCAGACTCTTTAGGTCCATTTCTCATCGTTCTTGTAGTTGGCCTTGTCGGCCACGATAGACGCTGAGGGGGGACACGCGACATCTGGCTGATTCGCCGTCCGAATCGGTGGAATCACCTTTGTTTGCGGCGAATCTAGCACATGGGTCTCAAAAGTGAACCGTAGACGCCCAATTGGATTGGTTGTAATCAAAAGTAAGAAACCCCGCCATAAAGGGCGGGGTTTCGAGCGGCGACCGATTGACTGTGGTCAATTCGAATCCTTGCACGGATTACTCTTGCTCGACCCAGGAATTGATGCCCATGGGCTGCTCGTCGACACCGTTCGTCCAGAGGTAACCATTGGTCCAGAGGTAGCCGTCGAGGCCCATCAGGTAGTAGTTGCCATTCGTGTCCTTGTTGGCACGGCCGCCGAAGTGACGAGTTCCGGCGAGGTCCGCGTTAATGTCGAGACCTCGGTTGGCACAGGCATAATTTGTCGATGCCACGGAATTCTCTGCGCTGACGAGGCCGGCGCCTTGCTGGAACACGGACGCGGCCAGCATGCCATCGGGTTTAACGGCCGGGCGTGCGCCGCTCATGGGCTTGCACTTGACCTGGTCCGGGGTCAGCGATGGCTCGGCTTCGAGCATCAGAGCAACAACGCCGCTGACAATAGCTGCAGACTGCGACGTGCCGGACATGCAGTAATACGAATTACCGTCGTGGAAGTTCTTGTGTTCTTTCGGGATGCGGTTCTTCTTGTCCATGACGCCGAGCAGGCGATCGCCCGGGGCGATCACTTCCGGCTTCACGAAACCTTCATACGTTGGGCCAGCGGCCGAGAAGCTCGCGATGCGATCGTCCGATTCGTCGAGCGGCGTTCGGTTGTCCGTCATCGCGCCGACGGTAATGACGTAGGGCACATTGCCGGGGACGCCGACCGTCATCGCATCCGGCCCGGTATTGCCGGCCGAGGCGACAACGACGATGCCCGCGCGCCAGGCTTCCATGACCGCCTGGTTCAGCGGGTCGTCCCAGTAATGCGACTGGGGCGGCGCCGACAACGACAGGTTCAGGACGCGGATGCCATAAACATCCTTGTTTTGTAACACCCAGTCAATGCCGCGGATTACGTCGAGGTACGTGCCGTGACCAAATTCGTCGAACGCCTTCACTGCGACCAGCGACACACCGGGGGCGACACCATTCCAGTTCGGCGCATTGCCCGAACCCTGCGTCTTGCGTGAAGACAGGATAATGGAGGTAACATGGCTGCCGTGGCCGTTGTCGTCCTCCGCATCATCGGCATCCCCCTCGACGTTATTGATCGCGTCGTCGGTACACAGTACGCGCTCGGTGCCGTCGTAGTCCTTGCGCAGCCAGTTCTTGCCGCCACCCGAACTCCAGACACCGGTGTCCAGCACGGTCACGGTTACGCCAGCACCCGTTATACCGCCTGCGTGTAATGTATCGGCGCCGACCTGGTGCACGTAGTGTGTATTACGCGCCTTCTTGTCGACCTTCTGGTTATCGCCACTAGTTGCCACGGATGGAACGAACTCCGTACGACACCCTTCGAGGAATTCGACAACGATGGAGTGCGCCTCCTGGTCGAGGTCGATATTCTGCAGGAATTCGATTTCCAGAATCTGGGCGTCGCCGGGGGCGATGCGGCGTCGCTTGATGTCGGCGTGCCAGTTGTCAGCAACCGTGGCGATCGGGGCATCGCGGTAGTCGACGAAGATGTCTCTGCTGCCCAGCTTCAGCTTCCTGAGCTGCCCATTTGCTTCTGGCCAATTAAGCGAAACTTCGCCGATCGTAATGTCGTCTGTGCCCAAATTTGGCAGCGACCACTTAATCTACTTGTCCTTGAACTCGCGAAATTCGAGCCCCGATTATCGGCAATCCATTTCGCGCGGCACGAATTCAAGCGAACAGCCCTCTTCGAAATAGAGCGATATCGAGTAGTTAGCCTCCGCCCAGTCAATATCGGCGTCAAACTCGAATCTGAGTTCTGCGGTTTGCCCGGGTGCCAGTTGCCGGCGCCGGACGTCGTCGTGCCAGTTATCGACGATCTGTACGTACGGTGGTTCCGCCTGCGCCGTCCAGATGTCCGCACCATTGAGCTTTATCTTCTTCAGTGTGCTGTTCGTCGTCGGCCACGAGACAGACAGTGATCCTATCGTTACGGTTGAGCTTCCCGTATTGGTCACGAGCCAGCGAAACTTGTTGTCCTCAAATATCGTTCCTGTGCCGCTGACGCCACAAATTGAAGATGTCGATACGGAGGTGTCCTCGTAAATGCGGCGCACGGCGTCATTTCGCTGGAGCTGTTGGCGCTGCGCCGTAGTCAACTGCGCGCCGACCGCTCGAATGATCAACAGTTCATGCGTAACCAGTCCACCCGACTCCAGGACGGCATGCGCGGTGCTCTCGGCAGAATCGGACTGAACGATATAGCTCTTGCTGACTTCTACCGCGAAATCGTGGCTGCCGGGCTGCACGGCGCACGATGCGACGCCCATAACTACCAGGGAGGTCGAGAAGACCTTAAGCAATATTCGTTTCACGTCCATGGTTCCAGTGCCTCGTGCGATGTCGACGGCAGTGCCGAAGACGTTGGAATTTCCAGGACTCTATTTGGCCATCACCAGGAGTTACGTGGACGTGCGCAGGGATGTTGAGCTGCCCGGGAGGTATGAAACCGGTGCCATAATGTTGCGGTTAAGTCGGTGGGAACAAAATAGCTATGCACGCAATGTCAATCAGGGATACGCAGGGTCGGAATATGTGCGCGACAGTAGGTACGTGCGAAAGTTTCTGCCTTTTGCGTGGCGTGTGACCGAAGTCTCGATATCAAACGCTGGTCATTGCCCGCCGTCCCGACCGCCTATACGATGCTTGACGTCATTTACCGTTCGTGAAAAATCATATGGGAACGAATGACCCAACTGGACTGGCCGACGTACACGCAGTGTCGCCTAATGTCATATTGACGGCAGATCATCAAGGCATGGTCCTTGAGATCGCCGAGGGTCCTGAAGAACTGCGCGAGCGCCTAGGTTTAGGACTGACTGCAAAAGACGTCTGGGATGAGCACGCCGAAGCCGTGGTGTTGCATGGTATCAAACGTGCCCTGCGGGGGCGCACTGCGCATAGTGTCGCTGGCGATTCTGGACGGGTTGGCATCGAATTCGTATTCGTGCCGCAAGGACGCGACCGCGTGCTCGTGATCGCGCGCGAGGACGGCATTCATGCACTGCGGGTATCCCGCGATGGCCGCCCCGAAATGCTGGATTCGGGCACTGGGCTGCCAAACCGAGCGCTCCTGCTGGAGGAACTCGAACAGATTGCGGTAACCCAGCGCCTCAAAGAAGGGCGCGCTGCCGTATTGTGCCTTTATGTTGAGCTGCCAGAGTCCGGGTTTGGGGCATTGGGGGCCGGCAAGGAAGATGAGTTACTGACGAAGCTTGCCGCACGGCTTGGCGGTCAGCTGCGAGGCATGAATGACGAGGACCCGGTCGACTATGAACGCTACTCGGTCCTTGCGCGCACCGACTATCGCCAGTTCGTCGTCGTGCTCCCGGAAATTGAGACCGGCGAGACTGCCGAAGCAGTCCTATGTCGTCTCATCGAGAGCTTGCAGCAACCGGTAACTGTCGGTACACGAAGCACGATGGCTTCGGTTAGCGGTGGACTTGCGTTGTTGCCGCAGGACGGCACGGATGCACAGACATTGCTCGATAACGCCACAGCGGCGATGGCGGACGCGCGCGCATCGGAAGGCACCTCGTACCGTTTTCATTCGGGAACCGTTCGATTGCGCAGCCTGCAGCGACAGGATGTTGCGGCGGACCTCAAGACCGCATTGTCAAATGAAGCGTTCGAAATCCGCTTCATGCCCGTGGTGTCAGCAACGAGCGGAAAAGCGCGATCCGCCGAAGCGCTATTGCGCTGGCCGGAGACTGCGCTCGGTGCCGTGTCGACACAGAAGATCGTTACAACCGCGGAACACACGGGCGTCATTATCGAGATCGGCGACTGGGTGACACGCAAGGCGCTCGAGGCATCCCGGAGCTGGCATCAAAAGGGGCACCATGCTATGCGCGTCTCGATAAATCTATCCGGTCAGGAATTCGCAAGTAAAGGCTTAGTGTCCCGCGTGGCCGCCGCCCTGCGAGACACGGGCGCCGAGCCGGCAAGCGTCGAGTTCGAATTAAAGGAGCACATGGTCGCGCGAGATGCGACCCGTAACTTCGCTACGATCAGGGCGATGAAAGAGTTCGGCATAAACCTGTTACTCGACGATTATGGCACCGGAGCCTGCACGCTTGCAGACCTGTCGCGCTGTCCATTGGATGCAATCAAGATAGACCTGTCGCTGGTTGCGTGCATCGAAACAGACGCGCGTGATCGCGCAGCCTGCGCGGCTGCTATTGGTATGGCGCACGGCCTCGGCATGCGCGTTATAGCCAAAGGCGTGGAAACTGAAGCGCAGGCGACATATCTACGCGAGGCCGGCTGCGATGAACTCCAGGGTTTTCTCTATGCCGTGCCACTCTCGGATAAGGAACTGATGAGATTCCTTGATGGCGAGGGTGGTGAGAGGACGTTGATCGCATGAGCGACAATACAACAAGCCAAGCGGCACCGGCCCTCAATCTGAATGCGGATTTCACGCGACAGCTAAAGAGTCTGTCTATTCCGGCATCCAACGTCGGCGACCCTTGCTCCTGGCCTGGTGCACACGTGCTACTGCTGAGCAAAGATAACGATGCCATCAAGTGGGGCCAACGGTGGTTGAGCAGGGACGGCCTGCACGTCGAATGCCCGGAGCATCCGGCCAAGGGCCTCGCAATCGCGCGAGACAAGCGACCCAGCGTCATCGTCGTCGACGCGACCCTGCGGGACGTATCAGGAGTACCGTTGTACAGCGTGCTGGCCGATGCAGCAGACGTGACTGCGCCACTCTTTGTTTTGTGCACAAGTGAGCGCGAGGTTTCGGCATTGCTGGATAGTGACATTTACGATGTCGCTCGAAGACCCTTTAACTGGCAACTGATCGGCAAGCGAGTCGTCGCAGCCTGCCGGGCGGCTGCAACCAGCGCACGCCTGGTGCAAGCAGAGGAATCACTCGAAAAGTCTCTGACGATGGCGAACCTAGCGCGCGCGACCCTCCGCAAGCAAGAGTCATTTGAGCCGGTCACTGGTTTGCCCAACAAGGCGAAGTTCATCGACCTGCTAAGGCGAGGCATGACCGCGGCCGACCGCGATGGTACCGCTCTTGCAGTGTTCGTTATTGGCTTTACACGTTTTCGCCTCGTGATCGAGGCCATGGGGCAAAAGCAGGCTGACAGGGCGTTGACTCTTTTCGGCCAAAATATCGCGAAATGCCTACACCAGTCTAGCCGGTCGCAACGCATTGGCAAGGGTTTGCGAACGTCTGCGGCCGCATCGCTCGACCAGTTCCGGTTTGCACTGATGATGACCTGTCCAGGAGGACAGGAAGAGCTGCGAGATTTTCAGGAGATGCTGCTCGACGATTTGTCGCAGCCGGTCGAAATCGAGGGGCAGACTGTCTACCTCGCTGCCTGCGTCGGGATTTCGGTCTATCCACAGGATGCTGATAACGTCGATCAGCTGCTACAGCGGGCGGACAACGCGATGCGCGACGCTCAAAGTCGCGGCGGCGGCTTTCGCTATTACTGTGCGGAATCAGACGCAGCAGCTGCGCGCAAGCTCGCTATCGAACATAAGCTTCACGAAGCTCTCGACCAAGGCGCTCTGACCGTTGCCTACCAGCCGATCACCGATACAGCCAGCGGCCACGTCAGCGCGGCTGAGGCTTTGTTGCGTTGGCCGCAATCGGACGGGAGCTTCATATCGCCCGACGAGTTCATTCCGGTAGCAGAGGAATCCGGCCTGATTCTCAGGGCCGGCGAATTTGTGCTGGACGAGGCGTGCCGGCAGCTCCGCTTATGGCAGGACATGGGACTGCGATTGCCGCGGATGTGCGTGAATGTCGCGAAGGCGCAGCTCAACAGCGTTGGCTTTGCTGCCTTCGTCGGAGCAACCCTAACCAAATACGAGCTCGAGCCAGCGCGGCTCGAACTGGAAATCAGTGAGCGCGGCGTTTTGTCCGGGAACGCTGATGCACAAAAGCAGTTGCACGAACTAAAAAATGTTGGTGTTCGTTTGTCAATTGATGACTTCGGAACGGGTGATTCTGCCTTGGGGTATCTCAAGAACCTGCCAATTGACGCACTCAAGATCGATCGCTCGTACGTGGCGGGAATGGGTCTGGATCTGACAGATGCGGCGATCGCGACCGCCATGGCTACTCTCGGCAATCGGCTTCGGCTCGACGTCATCGCGGAAGGGGTTGAAACCCAGGAACAACTTGTCTCGATTGCTGGCATCGGTTGCACGGAATACCAGGGGTACCTTGTCTCGAAGCCAGTTCCCGCCCGCGAATTTGCCGCTCTGTTCGGCAAGTCCTGAGCCCTCGTAGCCGGTGATTTAACAGCTCCTTTATGTGATCTGCATCACACTCTGTCAGCGCCATCGCATACCCACGTCACCGCACGATTTTTTGCCCTGACGCTTAATTTGATTCATGACAGGAAGGAGCGCCAAAATGACGTCGTCCGATATATCGCGTCGGCTCGCAAACGCGACTTCACGGTATTCCCTGATCGCACTCATGGTCTTGCTTTTCAGTGTCTCAGGGGTGGTGGCAAGCGAGAAAAAGCTGGAACAACAGCCGATTCGTTTCGAGCACCTGTCTCTCAAAGACGGCCTGTCGCAGAGCACCGTTCTCGATGTGCTGCAGGATTCAAGGGGCATGCTGTGGATTGCTACCGAAAACGGCCTGAATCGCTATGACGGCTACAAATTCACGACGTTTTATCGCGAACGTGGCAATCCGCGCGCGCTGAGCAGCGACTTCATCTTCGACATCGAGGAAGATAGCAAGGGCAACTTGTGGATCGCGACCAATGATGGCGGGCTTGTCAGTTATGACAGGGACTCCTCGCAGTTTCGCAGTTATCGCAATGACCCCGCACAGGAGTCCGGCATTGCCAGCAACGTGGTTCGGCGGGTCCTGGTCGACACGCAGGGTAGTGTCTGGCTGGCAACACGTGGCGCCGGCCTGCAGCGATTCAATCCCGCAACCCAGGAATTCACGACCGTGGGTCTCGGTGACGGCGTCGACAACGCGCAGGACGTCTATGCGCTGTTTCTCGACTCACACGGCGTGCTGTGGGCGGGCGGCGACCAAGGATTGACGGGCGTTGACGTCGAAACCGGCGAAGCAACGACGCTTGCGCTGGAATTCGACGTGCGAGCCATTGCCGAAGACGTTGACGGTCGCATCTGGGCCGGCACCGAGGGTGGCGGTCTCAGTCGACTCAAGACCGATGGCAGAGGATTCGACCATTTCCCCAGTATCGAAGGTGACGTATCGACTATCGGCAGTAACGTCGTGCAGGCGTTGTTCACGGACAGCGCCGGCCGTTTGTGGGCGGGTACGACGGGCGGTCTCGGCTTGGTCGACCATGAGAGTGGCGCGGTAACCAGGTACAAACACGATGCCGCGGACCTGACGACCCTCAGCGCCAACGACATTACGACGATTTACGAAGATCGCAGTGGTCTGCTCTGGTTCGGCACCAAGACGCAAGGCCTCAGCAAGTGGAACCCGCGCACCTGGGCCTACGGCTTCGAGCCTGCAAAATCGATCACGCCGGGTGAAGACCGGCAACCCGTTATTACGTCGTTCGTCGAAGATGCCGCCGGCAAGCTCTGGATAGGCACATTTGGCGACGGACTCAACGTGCTCGACCGTGACACTGGCGATATCGTGCGCTACCGCAATTCAGCATCCGGTCCGCTTAAAATTGGCGACGACCGTGTGATGAGCCTGATGCGCGATCGAATGGGCCGCATCTGGGCTGGCACGATGACGAGCGGCATCACGCGCCTCGATCCCAAGGCAGGAGAGAGCCGCATCTACCGGTCCGACCCTGAAGACAAGAGCAGCGTCAGCGCCAACGGCATCATGACGATCTTCGAAGACAGCCGCGGTCGCGTCTGGGTCGGCACGTTCGGAGGCGGTATCAGCCTGTATGAGGCTCAGACGGACACCTTTGTCCGCATGACGCCTGACAAGGACAATCCGAATGCTTTGAGCAGCGCCAGAGTCACGAGCTTCGCAGAAGACGCGAGCGGCCTGCTCTGGGTCGGCACCGAAAGTGGGGGCCTGAACCTCCTGAATCCGGAGTCCGGAATTTTCCATCGCTTCCAGCATGATCCCGACGACCCCGCGACCCTCAGCGCAAATACAATCTACGACATCAGCATCGATCAGAGCGGCGCCGTCTGGATCGGCACACATGGCGGCGGTCTCGACAGGGTTGTCGGCGATGCACGTAAACCAGACGAAATCCGCTTCAGCAACCTGTCGCGCAAGGACGGTCTGGCGAACGATGTCGTGTACGGCGTTGAGATCGATAACGAAGGTATCGTCTGGGCCAGCACCAACTACGGTATCAGCAAAATCGATCCGCGCACCGGGGATATCGACAACCTTCACAGCAGCGATGGCCTGCAGTCCGAAGAATTCAATTTTGGTGCGCACTATCGCGGCGAAAGTGGCGAACTGTTTTTTGGCGGAATGGCGGGGTTCAACGCGTTCCGTCCGGAGAACACGGCAGCGTCATCGGCAGCACCGCTAATCGCCTTGACGGGTTTCTTCAACTCGAACGATCCGCTAAAGGCTGATCTCTCGTCAGATGACGAGACCGTCGAGCTGGGGTGGAAGGACGATACGGTAACGTTTGAGTTTGCCGCCCTGGACTTCGCAGCGCCTGAGCAGAACCATTACATGTACAAGCTCGAAGGCTTCGATCGCGAATGGATCGACCTCGGCAATCGCCGCAGTGTGACATACACGGACCTCGATGATGGCAATTATCTGCTGCGCGTCAAGGCCGCTAATAGCGAGGGCGTCTGGAACGAAAGCGGTTTCGCGTTGCCCGTACGAGTCGCAGCCGCACCCTGGGATACGTGGTGGGCCTACCTTGGCTATATAGCGCTTGCCGTTCAGGTGGCTCTTGCTCTGTGGCTCGGCCATCGCCGCAAGATTCGTCGCGAAGAAGAGTACAGCTGGCGTCTCGAGAACGAAGTACGTCAGCGCACCGAGGAGCTTGCGGGTACGAACGACAAGCTGCGCGAGGCCAACAAGGCTCTCCAGGAGAGCAGCCTTAGCGACCCACTGACGGGGCTCAGGAACCGGCGCTTTGTATTCGAGGAAGTATCCCGCGACGTCGACGTTATTCGCCGTCGCCTGGAAGACCGCCACAGCGGCGTGGACGAGACAGGCACTTCGGATCTTGTATTCCTGATGATCGACATGGACAACTTTAAGCCGATCAACGACACCTACGGCCATGCCGCCGGTGACGAGGTTCTGCTGCAGTTCCGCGATCTCCTCCTGGGCGTTTGTCGTCGCAGCGACTTCGTCGTGCGCTGGGGTGGCGATGAATTCGTCGTGATTGCTAAGCAGGCGCGAGAGGGAGAGCCCGCTGCGCTTGCCGAGCGGATCCGTTCGATTGTTGCGAATCACAACTTCGCGCTGAGCGATGGGCAGATCGTTCGTACCAGCTGCTCGATCGGTTTCACAGCATTCCCGATTTTCCGCAACAAGGTCGATGGCTCCGGCCTCGACGAGGTCATTCACCTTGCGGACAAAATGATGTACGAAGCGAAGAAGCAGCGTAACGCATGGGTTGGCATGCTCAGCGCCAGCAAGGCGGTCGCAAGCCATGACTTCGACGAGGAGTCGTTGCAACCCACATCCGCATTATTCCGCATGTCGCACAAGCGTGACATTGCTCGTCATGCCTACAATGATGACGATCAACAGCTTGCACTGAGGCAGTTGGGATGAGGGCGTCCACAGGAGAAAAAACGACGAACGAAGCAAGCAAAAATCGCCTCATAACGCTGATTGCCCTTCTTGGTGCGCTGACGATCGCGATGCTGGCAGCGACAAATACTGGTCGGCACGCCGAACGCAGCAGCTACATCGTCCAGGGACATGACCTGGCGGCACTGCGTTCGCTCGTGGCCGAGAAGGGCGGTGAGATTACTCACGAACTCGGCGTCATCAACGCGGTCGCGGCTAACCTGACGGACGCGCAGGTTGCCGACCTTCGGGCGACAGCCGGCGTGCGCCGCATCTACGACAACGGCAGCGTCGAGGTCGCGGGCAAGCCCGGCGGTGGCGGAGTTAGCGGTGACAACACCAACAGCAGCGGCGTCCTGGAGACCTATTACCCGACCCAGGCCGGCGCTAAATACCTTCACGATTCCGGCATCGACGGCAGCGGCGTGACCATCGCGGTCCTCGATACCGGCCTCTGGAAGCACGAGGGCATCCGCTACAATCCGGCCAAGCAAAACCGCCTCCAGGCGTATTACGACGCCATCACGAATACCCTGCAGACGCCTACGAGCGGTGACGACCCGGGCGGCCACGGCACCCACGTGGCCAGCATCGCCGTCTCCAGCCTGATGACGCCCGAGGGCAACTTCAACGGCGTGGCGCCGGGCGCGGGCCTCGTCTCGGTGCAGGCGTTCGACGCCGACGGCCAGGGCACCTACGCCAACGTCATCCGCGCCATCGATTGGGTCGTGGCCAACAAGGACACTTACGGCATCCGCGTGCTGAACCTGTCGTTCAGCGCCGAGCCACGCTCCTACTACTGGGACGACCCGATCAACCAGGCCGCGATGGCTGCGTGGCAGGCCGACATCGTCGTGGTCGCCGCGGCGGGCAACCGCGGGCCCGACCCGATGACCATCGGCGTGCCCGGCAACGTGCCGTACGTAATCACGGTGGGCGCCGTTAGCGACAACTACACGCCCGACGACTTGAGCGACGACAAGCTGGCCTCGTTCTCCTCGACCGGCCCTACGGTGGAAGGCTTCGTCAAGCCCGAGATCCTCGCCCCGGGCGGCCACATGCTCGGCCTGATGAACACGTTGTCGACGCTCGCCAAGACATACCCGCAGTTCTACGTGGAAGGCAAGTACTTCGAGATGTCGGGCACTTCGCAGGCAGCAGGTGTCGTGAGTGGCGTGGCCGCCCTGATCCTGCAGGCCGACCCGACGCTGAGCGCCGACGAAGTCAAGTGCCGCATCATGTCCTCGGCCCGCGTGGCCCTGGCCGGCAAGGGCGGCAACAAGTCGCTCGCCTACTCGGTCTACCAGCAGGGCGCGGGCCTGGTCGACGTCAAGGGCGCATTGGTGAACAGCGCCCGTGATTGCGCCAACAAACGCCTCGACATCGACGCCGATGTCGCCGGCACCATGCACTTCGGCGGCCCGGCCAACCAGCAGGAGACCGACGGCAGCTACGTCCTGCGCGGCGAACTCAATTCGAAAGAGTCCGGCTACACTTGGGATGGCAGCTACAGCGGCACCGACGGCTACCTCTGGACCAAGGGTTACCTGTGGACCGATGGCTACCTGTGGACCAACGCCTACCTGTGGACCAACGGCGTCGGCGTCGACGGCTACCTCTGGACCGATGGGTATCTCTGGACCAATGGTTACCTCTGGACCAACGCCTACCTGTGGACCAATGGTTATCTCTGGACCAACGCGCTCACCGAGATGACCTCGATGTCGAGCTGGGTCGAGCCCGAGTAAGCATGATTTCCACTACTGTTGCGGCGCGCCTGATGGCGCGCCGCGCTCGTATGTGCCGTGGTCGCATTCGTGCCGGGAGCAAGTCCCGCAAGAATGTCAGTCAACAACCCTGCCGAACTGGATCTTGAGGCGACCCTCGCCAATAGTCTGATGGCCCCGGTACAGCGTGTACAGGATTGCCAGTTTCTTGTTCTCCATGGCGGGCCCCACTGCCATTCGTAATGGGCATTTGAGAGCCGGTACCGGGGTGCTTGGCTCGAGGGCACCGACGGTGCTTTGCACATAGATTCCGTTATCGTGCCGCTCTACGTTGGGGTATTGATGGTTATTCGTCTTTGCCTGGGCACGTTTGTCGAAGGGGCTCACGTAGATCCGATCGGCAATGTCAAAGTCCTCTAAGATTGGAAAGCCCAACTCAATGCGCACGTCGCTGATGCTCTGTATGCCTTTGTTGCAGACCACAAGGTTGAGCTGCAACGCTTTCTGCTCGAAGTAGTAATGATTATCGGCATCGACACACAGGCCCTCAGCTGCCTTTACCACGTCGTTCGATAAATCATCCGGGGCGGAGTCTCCCGAACTCGCCCTTGCCAGGCTGAGAATCCGCGTGGTCACCGTGTTCACCGCATCCCGAAGTGTCTGTTTGAGGTCCCTGTCGTCTTTTTCGTGCTGTCCCGCGCCGCCAAAAGGTGGATTAGACGTATCGGGGATGGTGACCTCAATGACCTTGCTGTCCGGATCATCGTTGAAGCCCACTTCGATGGGAGGAATTGTTAGTAGATCAACCGGGTCGCCCTCTTCGAGCGCTTCGATCGGATCAGGGGAGTCCAAGTTAGCGAGCTCGTCAACATCGACCTCGCGCAACTCTCGGCCTTCCCGTATCCAGGACTTGCCGCGTGCCAGCTCCCTGGAGTAGTTCTGACCGACAACGAACGGTCCTTCGTCGCAATCACTGATCTCAAGTGCGCCGACGAGCTTGCCGCCGAATTCGTCAAAGATGAACGCGAGGGACACAGGCGGCTCTATCATTTCCGATATATGTCGATGAGCCTTTTTCAGGTCCGCCGTGGCGTCCTCGCTCATGCCGACGATTTTGCTGCCCTCCATTGAGCCCGGGTTGATACCGAAAAGGATATGCCGGGGACCGCCTACATTGGCATTCGCCAAGCCAATGACTTCCTTCACGAGTTCCTCCCTGCCCATCAACCGGAACGGGTCAGAGACGAGCAGCTTGGAAGACGTAAATGGCTGCTGAATGAGTTTCTTGACTAGCACGGCGTCGACCGGATTCTCCTTCAAATCAGAAGGTTACGACCTAGATCTGGCATAATCTGCGACCGTCGTCCCAGATTTGGAATTCGAAAAGACGCGTAAGAATGTGGCAGACCCCAACAGCCATCCGAAAATGTGAACAGACCATGTGGCGGCCGATTTCCAGTGCTGCTAGCTGCCTCGATAGAATGTCCGGATGAAGATCAATTTTTCGAGGGCTTCGGTGGCAATTTCGGCGTTGGCTTTGCCGGGAACCGCGCTGGCACAGAATGTACCTCCGATTATCGCTGCACTAGCACTCTCACCGATCCTGGCATTTCTCCTCGCAATAGTCCTTGGCGTCGTGACGCGCAGCTGGAGTGTCGGCGCCAGACAATTCGGGTTGGTCTGTGTCTGGATTGTGCTGTTCGCGATTGCGTCATATTGGGTCGAGAATGACTACGTAATCTGGACGCTACTCATGCTTTACGGGATTGAATCACCCCGGGATTGCCGGAGACCTTTTATGTTGAGAGGATACTCCGATGACAAGAGCAAACAGATTTTCCCTGGAAGTCCGGGAACGAGCGGTTCGCATGCTGCACGAGCAAGAACCATCTTATGAATCACGGTGGGCGGCATTGACGTCGATTGCCGGGAAGATTGGCTGTACGGCGGAGACGTTGCGCAAGTGGGTTCAGCGGGCGGAGATCGACCGCCGACTGAAATGATGGTTCGTTACATCGACGATCACAAGAACCGATTCGGGGTCGAGCCAATCTGCCATGTGCTGCCGATTGCCCCGTCGACGTATTACGAACAGAAGGCACGGGACCGCGACCCGGGTCGGCGTCCGGCACGTTATCATCAGGACGAGGCGCTGAAACCTGAGATCACGCGCGTGTGGCGCGAGAACTTCGAGGTGTATGGCGCTCGCAAGGTGCGGAAGCAGCTGATGTATTATCAGAACAGAGATCAGGCGATGGCGGCCTGACTCAAGACAAAAACCCTCCGGAGAACCCGGGGTGATTCAGTCGTGCGAATTGCACTGGAGAACGCCGTGTCGATCGCGAGCCTCCTGTTATTGACTGAGGCCACGATGACGGAGGTGCCGGATACCGAGAAGCACGGCGCAGCCGATCGAGCGATGGAAATGTAAGGACAGTCGGGCGCGAATTCCACCGCCTCAGCCAGTACTGTCGTCTTTGCTGTCGTCGTCGGTGCAGCCTCGACCTTGCTACGCACCGGATATAGCCGGCAGGTGAGATACGTCACCGGTATAGATAAGGCGCCAGTTGCAGCCGGCCGGGCGAATGACTTTGCTTAGGCTGCAGTACGGCGGGTCGGCGATGACGCCTTCGACGGCGGGCCGGCCGATCAGTCCCGCCAGGGAGCCGAGCACCGATGCGCAATGACCGACGAGTAATAGATTGCCATCGAATTCCTCGGTGAGCCGCCGGCATGTGGCGGCGGAGCGCTCCAAAGCCTCGCCACCGCTTTCGCCAAAATGAAGCTGACCGCGTGAGGTGTAGCTCGTGTCGACATGCGTGTAACGCGCCGCGAGCCTGGCGACCGGTTCGAGTTCTGGCGGATCGGGAAACCAGTCGGCATTCAGCCATTCTGACAAACCAGCCTCGATCTTGACGTGCAAACCGCAGGTGCGGGCAATGGCAAGCGCCGATTCGACACAACGCAGGAACGGCGACGCAAACAAATGCGTAATGGTTTCCGTGGACAGTCGTGCCGTCAGAGCCTCTGCCTGTCGCTGCCCTAATTGCGACAGCGGTGGATCATGAGGATGCGTTGCGCCGGCAGCCCAGGTCGGATCTGCAAAGTCGAGGCGGTCCGCGTGACGCGCGACCCACACGACGCGTGAGCCGACTTCAGTCGACATAGCGCTCGCCGATTGCGGTTCGTGCCTTATCACGAAACAAACTGACGTCCTCGTCTGCCTGGTTCGAGTCGATAAATTTTTCCTCGAGCAGACGCAGTGTTGCGGCGAGTTCCGCATCCTGCAAAACATCGGTAATCCATCGCGAGAAATCCCGCCGTAATGCGTGCCCGGAGACGATCTCTTTCGAGGTGGCGCCGAGAATGTCGCGAAATTCCTGGACGTTGGCTGCCACGGTTCCTCCAGTCTCTCCTGGCAGGCGAAAAGTAAAACGGTGCTTCAGCGGCAACCTCGCCGAAAGATATTTGTGCCAGTGCCGGACATGCGCAGTGCGCCGCACTGAAAGCGAAACTAACTGGCACTCGCCTGTTGCGCCCGGATAAATGACGACAGCCTGACCCTGACCGGCATCACCGAGCGCGCCCGGCACGTCCAGTCCACAGAGACGGCTGGTCTCCTCAAGCGGGTCCGGCCCCGCCGTTCGCTTGCCTTCCGGCAGCGCCAGGATGACATCGATCGACCTGTCGAATTGTTTGATAAACGATTTCGGTTGGTAGGTGATAAAGCAGTAGCCTTTCTGCCCCCCGGCCAATTCCGCGACCATCCTGCTGGGCAAATCCAGCGTGTGGTGCGCCTCGTCGATTATGATCCAGTGCGGCAGCCCCGTCGCTTCTCGGTCTTCGGATAGCTGTTCCAGGAGTTCTTTCGTACAAGTCGCGTGTTGGCGAGAATCGAGTAAGGACATGTCGACGATCACACTGCTGAAATGATGCGTTATGAGGCGCCGAATCTGCGCGATGTCCGGGCACCTGCCCGGTTCACCCAGTCGCTGCACGCCATGCAGTTCCCCTAATGATGCATAGTCTCCTTCAGGATCGATAATACAAACCGAATACCCCTGTTCAATCAGATGCTCCGCGAGCGCTCCGGCGACATAAGATTTTCCGGATTTGCTGCGCCCAGTGATCAGCAGGTTGATCTGTGATGCCGCAATGCTCAGTTTCTCGCCACTGTCGAGCTGTCCCAGTTCGATCTGCCAGTGCAACGGGCGGAGGGGCACTTCTCTGGTCAACACCGATTGCCGGATAAAATTGGCGACACCCTGGCCGTTCGATGCTTCGAGGACGACATCGGCATGCCGCTTGAGTCCATCGACCGCGTTGGCCACTGCGACACCGATCTCGCACGCCGAGAGCAGCGAGTGATCGTTTTCTGCATCGCCGACGCCAATCGTGTTGTGATGCGAAATGCCAAGCATCTCGAGAGCGCGGCAAACGCCGAATCCTTTTGACATTCCGGACGGCAGGATCATGAGTTCGGAGCGATTGCGTACCAGTTGGCACTCCAGTCCGAGGCGTCGAATCTGCGCCTGGATGTCGGGTTCGAAACTGACCTGGCTTGCAAGCAAGACGCGACCGCGCCGGAATGGCACCGCGGCTTCCACCAACGCTCGGTCAAGTTCAAATTCTACCGGGGCTGACAGGAGCGTCTCGTTGCCGGCCGTAGAAAACACCGCGCCGTTCTCGGCGACAACGCTATCGAACCATTGATCGACGGACGGAAACACCTGGCG
>JAOUHU010000027.1 GCA_029884455.1 Gammaproteobacteria bacterium
ACGACAAATAAACGACCGAAACTGTTACCCGACACGCTGGATACCCGCTAATTCTTCTTTGGTCAGCAAAAAAACGCCCGAACCGCCATGCTCAAACTCCGGCCAGGTAAATGCAACACCCGGGTAGCGATTTTCGAGCGCGTCCTGGCTATTGCCGACTTCACAGATCAGGACGCCACCGTCATTCAGAAAGCGCGAGGCATGATGCAGGATCACATTGACCGAATCCAGACCGTCGTCACCGGCGGCCAGCCCAAGCGCCGGCTCATGCAGAAACTCCTCCGGCCGTGCCTGCATATCGGCTCGGTCAACGTAGGGCGGATTGCTGACGATCAGGTCGTAGCGACGACCCTCCAGCGCCGTGAAGAAATCGGATTGCAGCAGCCGCACCCGGTCAGCCAGTTCGTGGCGCCGCACATTGATCGCAGCGACCTCAAGCGCCGCAACCGAAATATCCACGGCATCCACTCGTGCCTGGGGCAATGCCGCGGCGATTGCTATGGCTATGCAGCCACTGCCGGTACCAAGGTCAACAACATCACGCACAGCATCGGCCGCCAGCCAGGGCGAGAATCGGGCCGCGATCAATTCCGCGATTGGCGAGCGCGGCACCAGTACTCGCTCATCGACATAGAACTCAAGCCCGGCGAACCACGCCTGGCGTAGCAGGTAGGCAAGCGGCACGCGGTCCTCGATGCGGCGCGCGGCAAGCGCCTCGATGCGGGTACGTTGTTCCGGCGTCACGATCCGCCGATAGATTGACACCGCATCACTATGCACCAGCCCAAGTTCTGCGAACACCAGCCAGGCGGCCTCGTCGAACGCGTTGTCCGTACCATGCCCGTAGTGCAGGCTGGCCGCCGTAAAACGGTCGCCGATCAGGCTGATCAGGCGCTCGACGGTGAATACTGTGTGGCTTTGGTTCTTCATATATAAGGAGTGTGTATCATGCGCCGCATGGACTCGAGAAAATATTTCATCGCAGCAACGGCGATCGCGGCGATCGCAACCGGCGGCTGGCTGTCCTGGCAGCTCATGCAAACACCGCAAGCACTGTTGGCCGCGACGCTATTGCCGGCCCCGGCGGAACTGGCGGAGTTTTCGCTCACTGACCAGCACGGTACAGAATTTTCCCGCGACAGTTTCAAGGGGCACTGGAACCTCGTGTTTTTTGGCTTTACGCACTGCCCCGACATCTGTCCGCTGACGCTCCAGGTACTCGCCGACGCACGCCGGCAAATGCAGGAAAAAGGGCTGGATGTGTTGCCGCGAATCGTATTGGTCAGTGTCGATCCTGAGCGCGACTCGCCCGAGGTCCTTGGACGCTATGTCAGCCATTTCGGTGACGGCACAGTTGGCCTGACTGGGGAAATGGAGCAGTTGCGCAGCCTGACTACAAAACTCGGTATCTATTTCGAAAAGTCCGGTATCGACGGCGACAACTATACAGTCGATCATTCCGCGGTAATCATCGTGATCGACCCGGACGGAAAATTCAGCGCCCTGTTCAGCGCACCGCATGAAGCCGGCAACATTGCGCATGATGCATCCCTTTTTATGTCGAGATTCTGATGCTGCGGATCCTGCTGTTGTGCGCTTGTGCCACTGTCGCCGCCTGCGGCGGTCAGCAAGCATCTTTGGTTGTCGAAGACCTCGTGCTTACGCGCCCGATAACGGGTTCCGCTATGGGCGCCGGATATTTCACTTTGCACAATAGGAGCGGGCAGTTAATCCGTATCGACCGGATCAGCAGCCCGGACCTTGCCGGCGTCGCCATGCATGAATCGATCCTGCAAGACGGCATCGCGCGCATGGTCGAATTGCAGGATATTGCTGTGGCGCCGCATTCATCAGTCGTTTTCGAGGCGGGCGGCAAACACCTGATGCTGAACTATGCGGCAACAAGGCCGGGGGTGGTGACTCTGCAATTCTTCGCTGGCCCAGCAATGCTGTTGTCGGTTCAAGTAAACACCTTGGAATAACAGCACATGCTTGCACGCCTGTTTGCCTATGTTCAGTTAGTGTTACCAAAATTCTGGCTGACCGCCGTCGTCTACCGGATGGCGCGGATTCGGCATGTCGCTATCAAGAATTTTCTCATCACCCGGTTCGTACGCCTGTTTGACATTGATACCGGTGACATAAAGCTGGTATTGCCAAACGACTTCGCAACTTTCAATGACTTCTTCATCAGGGAATTGCGCGAAGGTGCACGACCTGTCGATGCATCGTCAGCAGCAATCGTATCGCCTGCTGATGGCACGATCAGCCAGGCCGGACACTTGCGCGGCGGAGCGCTGTTGCAGGCAAAGGGAATCGAATATTCGCTCGATGATTTGTTCGCCAGCAACATCGATGATGCGCGCGTATTCGACAACGGTTGTTTCGCCACGATTTACCTCGCACCTTATAATTACCACCGTGTGCATGCACCACTGGCAGCGGAACTTGTGTCGGCGAGCTATGTGCCCGGCGAGCTTTTCAGCGTCAACGTTGCCACTGCGGCAAATATTCGCGGCCTGTTCCGCCGCAATGAGCGACTGATCCTGAACTTTCTAACCCAGCATGGGCCGGCAGCGCTGATTTTCGTCGGTGCACTCAATGTCGGCAGCATCAGCACGCCGTGGACCGGTGAGTTGCGGCCGCGCCACGCGGGCGGAATCGAAACCATTGATCTGGGCAGTGAAAAGATCCTCGTCCACAAGGGTGATCTGCTGGGCTGGTTCAACATGGGTTCCACCGTCATCCTGCTATTGCCTGGCGAGCTGTGCGAATGGCGTGCCGGGCTGTGCGCTGGCGCGACCGTACGCATGGGAGAGGCTATCGGTACGCTTCGGCGCCTGGCGACGGAGGCCTAGCATGCCGAACTGGCGACCGACTTCGCCCGCTGCGGTTGCGCGCCGTCGTGCTGCCATGCTGGAACGCGTGCGCGGCTACTTCGCTGCGCGCGACGTACTCGCTGTCGACACACCCGCGCTGAGTGCGTGGACCTGCACGGACCCGCATATCGAGAGCATCGCGGCGCAGCGGATCGAGGCGTCGACGGACTACCTGCAAACTTCTCCCGAATCCGCCATGAAGTGCCTGCTCGCTGCCGGTTATCCGGACATCTACTCCATCAGTCGCGTGTTCCGGGCTGGCGAACAGGGCCCCCGCCACTTGCCGGAATTCACGCTGCTGGAATGGTATCGACTTGGTTTTGACCTCGCCGAGATGGTTGCCGACACGACTGCGTTAATTGCGCACTGCCTGATGCAGCCGGAACTCGAGCAGCAAGTCGAGATCCTGAACTACGCGGATATTTTCCAACGGTTGCTCGGCGTTAACGTGTTCACTGCCGGTATCGATGAGCTCGCCGCAGCGGCAGATGCCGATCGGTCATTGCGCACTGCCCTGGGAAACGATCGAGATGCCTGGCTCGACCTGCTGCTGGCGACGCGCATTGCGAACGCGTTTGCGCCGACCCGCCTGACGGTCCTGCGCCATTACCCTCGCAGCCAGGCCGCGCTGGCGCGCCCCTGCCCTGTGGATGCGCGAGTTGCCGACCGCTTCGAGGTGTTTCGCGGCACATTGGAATTGGCCAATGGTTACGTGGAACTGGCCGATGCCACCGAACAACGCGCGCGCTTCGCGGCAGACAACGAGCGCCGGCAGCTCGCAGGCAGTCGGCCTGTGCAGGGGGATCCCTTGCTGCTCGCGGCGCTGGACAGCGGTTTGCCGGCCTGTGCCGGGGTCGCGGTCGGATTTGAGCGACTGCAAATGATTTACGAACAGGTCGATGACATTGCTAAAGTTGTCACCTTTGCTGCCAGGAATGCCGATGCCTGAGGCCGACTACCCGATGTTACGCACACAGATGCTCGCCTTGCTGCGCGATGAAACCGATGCGCTGGCCAATGCCAGTAATTTTGTGGCGCTGTTGTTCCATGCGCTCGACGATGTCAATTGGCTGGGATTGTATGTACTGCGTGGCGACGAGTTGGTACTGGGTCCATTCCAGGGTCTACCCGCCTGCGTACGCATTCCGCTTGGCAAGGGCGTCTGCGGAACGGCTGCCGCCGGTCTCGTGACGCTGCGCATCGATGACGTGCACCAGTTCCCCGGTCACATTGTTTGCGATGCAGCCTCTCGATCCGAACTCGTGGTACCGCTGCAGGCGAATGGAAAACTGCTCGGCGTACTCGATATCGACAGCCCGTCAGTGCGGCGATTCAGCGCAGCCGATCAAGCCGGAGTGGAAATGTTATGCGCCGCTTTTTGTAAACTGCAGGGCGCAAGGGCCGGCTTTATCTGACGCGCGATACGTATTCGCGGGTGCGGGTGTCCACTTTTATTACATCGCCCTGGTCGATGAACAGTGGCACGCGCACGACGGCGCCGGTGGTGAGCTTCGCTGGTTTACCGCCGCCACTGGCGGTATCACCTTTTACACCTGGATCGGTTTCAACAATCTCGAGTTCGACAAAATTCGGAGGCGCAACGACCAGCGGCGAATTATTCCAGAGAGTGACCTGGCAAATATCGCCGTCACTGATCCAGTCAGTTGTGTCGCTGACCGCTTTCGCATCGGCAGCGTACTGTTCGAAAGTATCCGGCACCATGAAGTGCCAGAACTCGCCGTCGCTGTAAAGGTACTGCATGTCGGTGTCCATCACATCGGCTGCTTCGACGTTTTCCCCCGACTTGAACGTCTTGTCGATAGTCTTGCCCGTTTTCAGATTGCGCAGGCGGACGCGGCTGAATGCCTGACCTTTGCCAGGTTTGACAAATTCGTTTTCGACAATCACACAGGGATCACTGTCGATAATGATCTTGAGACCTGAACGAAATTCGCTGGTATTGAAACTGGCCATATTTATTGCCCGCATCCCGGTTACGAGGGCAGCTATCATACCCGAGCCGCGAGCCGGCACCAGTCCCTTTCATACGTCGCAAAAAGCCCGCCAATCTGGCGAGAAACTTGATTCCCGTCACGTTTTTGACACTCGGAAATCCGCCGGAAATGGCGCCAATGCTAGACTCGGCTGTCTTTTACAGAATCCGGTGACCAGGAAAGGCGCCGGACTGGTCGCAGGGAACGCATTTGAACGGACATCAAGGTATATCCATCGCCGTTTTGACCGAGAATCAGGACGATGTCGCGCTTATCAACAGCTCACTGCGCGATGGCGGCCATGCCGCCCGATGTCACTGGGTCCATCGGCCCAGCCAGCTTGACGAAACCCTTGCCAGCGAACACATCGAACTGCTGGTTCTCAACTGCGATCGCTACCCTGATTCCATTCGCCAGGTCGTCAAGCAGAAAGACCGGTACAACCCCGAACTGCCGGTTATCGCCGTACTTGAGCTGGCCGACGAAAGCAGCATCGAGAAAGCGATGCGCGATGGCGCCTGCGACTTGGTTTCGTTTCGCCTCAAGCGACGTTTGCAGTCCGTAGTAACGCGTGAACTGCGTGCATTGCGGGTCGAACGAGCGCTGAACTCGACGATTCATTCGGCAACCGAGTACAAAAAGCAGTTAAAGGACTACATGCGGGCCTCGCCAACCGCGACGGCTCTTGTGCAGGAGGGCGTCATTACCGATGTCAATGCGGCATGGCTCAAGCTATTTCGTGCAGCCAGCAATGACGAAGCGGCCGGCCTGCCGCTGATGGACAATTTCAATCCCGAATCGCACGCCGCCATAAAAGGTGCGCTGATCGCCGCTATTGAAGGAAAGTGGCAAAACGACGAGGTGCTGGTCGCGCGTTCACAAATTTCCAATGACGACTCGGATATTGTGCACCTCGAGTTGACCAAGTTTGTGTTTGACGATGGCCCGTGCGTCAAGGTCTGCGTATCGCCGCCCGCAAAACCGTCTCAAGAACCAACCAAGCTGGTTCACGATGCGCTAAAACGCGATCCAACCACACTGTTTTACCACCGCATGCAGTTTCTCGAGCGTGTGAAAAAGCGCCTCGCCAGGAAGCCATCCTCTGGATTGCACGCGCTCGCGTATGTACGCATCGACCACTTCGAAAAGGTTTGCCAGAATGTCGGCATCCTGAATTCCGACGAAGTGCTGGCACAGTTCGCCGAGCTGGTGCGGAAACGATTGCATCCACGTGATGTCGCCGGGCGCTTTGAAGGCACGGCGCTGATGGTATTGCTTGAGCGCGGCAGCGCACGCGACGCGCAGGTCTGGGGCAAGCAGTTGTGCGAACACATTCGGAAACAGACATTTGACGTGGATGATCGCTCGACGCAACTGACCTGCACTGTCGGCGTATGCGCTGCCAACGAAACATTTGGGTCACTCGAGGACTTCGTCGCTGCGGCGGTAGCTGCGCACCGCAAGGGTAAAGAATCCGGCGGCAACTGCTCTGTCCTCAGCGAGGCAGGCGAAGAAGACACCAAGCAGAAGGAGTTCGATGCGATCTGGGTGCGGCACCTGCGATCCGCACTGATGGAGAACCGCTTCCGCCTGGCGCAATTGCCGATAGCCGGCCTGCGCAGTGATGGCATTGAAATGTATGACCTGCTGGTGCGTATGCTCGACGAGCAGGGCAACTCGGTGCTGCCATCCGAATTTCTGCCGGCTGCAGATCGAAATAACATGATGAAAAATATTGATCGCTGGATGATCAAAAGCGCCATAAATTTTTGCATCAACTCGACTGCCGACCGGGTCTTTGTGCGTCTCTCCAGACAGTCCATACTCGACCCCACTACCGTCAACTGGATGGATAGCGAATTTGAACAATGTAAATTTGATTGCTCGCGACTGGTCATGCAGGTACCAGAATGCGACGCTGCCAAGCACATCAAGCAAACGCGTGTGATCGTCAAACAACTGCGAAAAATGGGCATTGGCTTCGCGCTCGAACACTATGGTATTGACCAGGAAAAGTTCCAGATCCTCGACATTCTCAAGCCGGACTACATCAAGGTCGACGGCGAGCTGATGCACACACTGATAACTGACTCGAATATTCAAAGCAGCGTTGGCAAAATCGTCCGCGCCGCCGTCGAAAGAAATATCAAGACCATTGCCGAACGCGTCGAAAATGCAAACGCAATGGCCGTACTGTTTCAGCTCGGCCTGGATTTTATGCAGGGACATTATGTTCACGAACCCGAGGTGGTTCTGGAAGACGCCGACAGCGGTCGGCACGCACCGCTTGCGAATCTGGCGGCAGTGCGCGTTAACTGATTGATTTGCTGCGCGGCAAAGTGTGACGGCGTTCACACTTCAAAGGTAGAACCACGCGCTAACGGTCGCTATAACGCGCTCGCTAAACTGAACCAGTCGCAATGCCAGATGCAGCACGGAGTTAGCCTGTGAAAAAACCATCAGCCAGGATTTCCACACTTGTCGCCATGAGTGGCGGACTCGCCACGCTGCCTGCCGCTGCGCTGGAACTCGGCGAGGCCCAGGTCAATTCAGCACTCGGCCAGCCCTTGCGTGCCAGCATCGCCTATGCGCTGGCACCAAATGAACAGCTGTTCGGCAGCTGTGTCTCTTTGCAGGGTAGCCGGCCACAGAGCGATATACCGATCGTCAGCGCGGCGAAAATTACGGTCGCCGAGGGTGTAATTTCAATTGCCGGCAGCAACGTAATTCGCGACCCGCTGGTCTCGATGCGCATTAATGTGCGTTGCCCGTACACGGCGAATCTGAGCCGCGAATACATGCTTTTCATTGACCCGGCCGATCTGCCGAGCCAGCTAACGCCTGCTGCCGAACTGGCCACGACACCTGCAGCAGCCAACGCGTTGCCGGCCTCCACCGCAACCGTCGCGGGGCCCTCCGCGACGGCGCCGCGGCGGCCGAGCGCCAGTATTCAGCCGATTACCGGCGGAACGCGGCATCGCGTACAACCCGGCGAATCCCTTTCCGAAATAGCACAGGCGATCGTAAATCGACCGGTGGGTCTGTGGGCCGCCGTTGGCGCAATTTTCGACGCCAACCCGGACGCTTTTGTCGACCATGATCCGAACAAGCTCAAGGCGGGCAGCTGGCTGCTGATTCCTGACTTCGGTCCGGCGACACAGCTTGCGGACAACGACGCAGAAATTTTTTCCGCCGAGCCTCTTGCCAGTGTGCCGGCTGGTGAATCGACAGCCTACGAGGCCGCCACGCAGGACCCGGCTTTGCGGGAACCCGTAGTCGCTGCGTCGATCGTGCCCGATGCGGCGCCTGTGGATACAGCTACCGTTCCGGACAATCCGTACGCCGCAGCCGGCGAATTCGCCGATGCCTTCGTGGTCGGCATTCCGGATACAGAACTGGCAAGCCCGCGCTCGGCTTCAAGCTCACCCAATGTTGCAACGGCGAGCGTCAAGCCTGTCGAAACCGCCGAGAACTCCAGCGGCTGGCTGGCCTGGTTCGTGGGCGCCGGCCTGGCTGTAATCGCAGCCTTGCTGTTCTTCGGTCACCGCTTGCGCGAACGATTCGCATCTGCGCCGATCGGTGCCGCTGTGCTTCCGGAGCGACGCCGACCCGAGGCCGACACGCAACGCATACAGGCCGTCAATGCGATCGAAGTCGAGTTCCAGGAACTCAGCGCCGCCCAGGAAAACGCGATACTCGATGCCGACCTGATAATTGGCACGGGCCTGAAGCATGGCAGAGACGTCGCCGTAGCCCAGGACTTTGGGTTTGCCGCAACCACTGCACTCGATCTGGAACTTCCTGAAGAGATGTCCAGCGGTGGCGACTATGCATCGACCACCGACATCATTCCGCCGATCAACATCGACATGGATTCGATTCTCGAAAGTGAAGTGCTGCCGGAAACTAATGCCTTCGATGACGACTATGACATGTCGGTTATCATCGACGCCACCAAGATGCCAATGCCTGAGGACGTCACACACAAAGATCTTGCGGCCGTGCCGCTGGACACCAGTGACGAAACGCTGATTACTGACGACTATACGGTCAGTCACGAGGTCGACTACAAGGTGCTCGAGCAGGATTACGAAGACGAGTTTACAGCGACCCAGGCCTTGAACAACGAAATCGCGCGGGCTGCGGCTGAGCTTGCCGCGCACATGGACCAATTCGACGATGAGGACAACACTGCGGAAATGTCGATGGCATCCGTAGCGGCGCTCGATGTTACCGCACAATTGCCCGCCAATGACGACAGTAGTATCAGCGACCTTGATGACACCGGCATCAATGAAGCCGTCACCGTGGACATGCGAATTGACGATGTCACGGTCGAAATGCCCACCAAAAAAGGCAAGTCGGCCTGACCAAAGGGGTCAGAGCCCTTTTTTTCCCATATAGGTCTCACGCTATATTTGGGGAAAAAAGGGCTCTGACCCCTGTGCTATTCGGGGGCGATAGCGACCAGCCGATCCACGTTTCGCCAGCCGCGTGGCAGCATGCTGCCACGCAAGGCCCGCTCACCGTAGTAAGGGTCAATATCGTTCCACTTGATCGTCATAATGCGTTCGCCGCAATGCACCTGCAAATTGCCATTTTCCGCAATGACCGCGGCGGCAATGAGTCGCTCCTCGCCACTGGCGTATTTCTTGCCGGGAATATTCATTAGTTTGTTGCCCTTGCCTTTCGCCAGTTCAGGCAACTCATCCATTTCAAACAGCAGCAAGCGACCGATCGAGCTGACCGCGGCAATCAGGCACTCAACGCCAGCCGGTACTGGCGCCGGAACCACAGCGCGGCCGCCCTGCGGAATACGCAGCACCGCTTTGCCCGCCTTGTTGCGCGTCACCAACTCGCCGAGGGTAGCGACGAAGCCGTAACCGGCATCGCTCGCCAGCACATACTTCTGATCATTGTCGCCGATCATGGTGCCGCAGAATTCGGCGCCATCCGGCGACTTGAAATGGCTCGACAACGGTTCGCCCTGCCCCCTGGCCGACGCCAGAGCGCCGGCCAGCACGCTGTAAACACGACCAGCGCTGTCAATAAACATTGCCAACTGGTTGCTGCGTCCGCGCGCGGCCGCCAGAAAGCCGTCTCCGGCCTTGTAACTCAGCGCCAGCACGTCGACCTCGTGCCCTTTCGCCGCACGCACAAAACCGCGTTGCGACAGGATGACCGTAACCGCCTCGCTCGCAACCAGTTGCGTCTCGTCCAGCGCCTGCGCGGCCTCGCGCTCGACGATGATTGTGCGACGATCGTCACCATACGCTTCCGCATCTTCAAGAATTTCGTCCTTGATCAGGGTCATAAGCCGCGCTGAACTTTTCAGAATTCGGTTGATGCTGTCGCGTTCCGCGCCGAGCTCATTCTGCTCACCTCGAATCTTGATCTCCTCAAGCTTGGCCAGGTTGCGCAGGCGCAGATTAAGAATGGCCTCAGCCTGCAGATCGCTGAGTTTGAAGCGCCGCATCAGTACCGGCTTCGGATCGTCTTCAGTGCGAATTATCCGGATCACCTCATCGATGCTCAGGTACGCGATCAGCAAACCGTCAAGAATGTGCAGCCGATCGCTGACAATCTGCAGGCGATGCTTGAGTCGACGTTTTACGGTATCCGTGCGAAACCTGAGCCATTCGCTGAGCAGTCCGATCAGGTTGAATGCCTGTGGCCGGCCGTCAAGGCCGATGACGTTCATATTGACGCGCACGGTACGTTCCAGCGAGGTCGTGGAAAACAGGTGCGACATGAGTTCGTCTTTGTCGACCCGGTTTGATTTCGGGCTGATGACCAGTCGAGTCAGGTCTTCATGATCGGACTCGTCGCGAAGATCCTCAACCTGCGGCAGCTTTTTGTTACGCATCTGCGCCGCGATCTGCTCAAGCACCTTGCCGCCCGAGGTCTGGTACGGCAATGCCGTAATAACGATGTCACCGTCTTCGATTTTGTAAGCCGCTCGCAGTCGCAGCGTGCCACTGCCAGTAGCATAAATTTGCTTAATGTCCTCACGCGGCGACACGAGTTCGCCACCAGTCGGGTAATCCGGGCCCTTGATGTGCTTCATCAGTGCCGCAACCGTTGCCGACGGGTTGTCGATCAGGTGCACCAATGCACTGGCGACCTCGCGGAGATTATGCGGCGGCACATCGGTCGACAGACCCACCGCGATACCGGTGGTACCGTTAAGCAGCAGATTCGGCAGGCGTGCCGGCAACACCACCGGCTCATTCATCGTACCGTCAAAATTCGGCACCCATTCGACCGTGCCCTGCGCCAGCTCCTGCAGCAGGCTTTTCGCATATGGCTTGAGCCGCGATTCGGTATAGCGCATCGCGGCAAACGATTTCGGGTCGTCGGTCGATCCCCAGTTGCCCTGCCCATCGATAATCGGGTAACGGTAGGAAAAATCCTGCGCCATCAGCACCATCGCCTCGTAACAGGCGGAATCGCCGTGCGGATGAAACTTGCCGATAACGTCACCGACGGTGCGTGCGGACTTCTTCGGTTTCTGACCTGCCGACAGGCCAAGCTCACTCATTGCGTACACGATACGGCGTTGCACGGGTTTCAGGCCATCGCCGATTTGCGGCAACGCGCGATCGAGAATGACGTACATCGAGTAATCCAGGTACGCCTTCTCGGTATAGTCGCGGAGCGACCGTTGCTCCACACCCTCGAGGTTCAGACTGTTCTGCATGCTTTACACCTCGGCAAGGTTGCCCTTCGTCTCGAGCCACTCGCGACGGTCATTGGCGCGCCTTTTCGCCAGCAACATATCCATGGTCTGGTCAACCTTGTCCTTGCCGCTGACCGTCAGCTGCACCAGCCGACGCGTGTCGCGATTCATGGTCGTGTCCCTGAGTTGCGACGGATTCATCTCACCGAGCCCTTTGAAGCGCGTCACAGATACCTTGCCGCGCATTTTCTCGGCCTCAATGCGGTCGAGAATACCCTTGCGTTCGCCATCATCGAGTGCGTAGAAAACCTCTTTGCCGACATCGATACGATACAGGGGTGGCATGGCTACATAGACATGCCCGGCCAGCACCATCTCGCGGAAATGCCGCAGGAATAGCGCGCATAACAGGGTTGCGATATGCAGACCGTCGGAGTCCGCGTCAGCAAGAATGCACACCTTGTGATAACGCAGGTTTTCGAGTTTGGTGTCGCCGGGATCAACGCCAAGTGCCACGCTGATGTCATGCACTTCCTGCGAAGCGAGAATCTCGGCGGAATCCACCTCCCAGGTATTCAGAATTTTGCCGCGCAACGGCATGATCGCCTGTGTCGTGCGGTCTCGCGCCTGCTTTGCGGAGCCACCAGCCGAGTCACCTTCGACGAGGAAAATTTCGCAAAGCTCGGGTTCCTGCGACGTGCAGTCGGCCAGCTTGCCCGGCAACGCCGGCCCAGCCACGATCTTCTTGCGCACCACCGCCTTCGAGGCCTTGAGTCGCTTCTGCGCTTTGCTGATCGCCAGCTGCGCAATCTGGTCACCGGATTCCGGGTGTTGATTGAGCCACAGGGAAAATCCGTCCTTGATGACACCGGCGACAAATGCAGCCGATTCGCGCGATGACAGTCGCTCTTTGGTCTGGCCCGAAAATTGCGGATCTTCGAGCTTGGTGCTCAATACGAAGCTCAGCCCGTCCCACACATCTTCAGGTGCAATCGAGACACCGCGCGGCAGCAGGCTGCGAAAATCCGCAAACTCCCGCAGCGCATTGGTCAGACCTGTGCGCAGGCCATTGACATGTGTGCCACCCTGCGGCGTCGGAATCAGGTTGACGTAGCTTTCCTGGACCGTTTCACCGCCGTCCACCTGCCAGGCAATTGCCCAGTCGACAGCCTCCTTGTTGCCCGCCAGGCTGCCACCGAAAGGCTCCGCCGGCAGTACTTCGACACCACCAATTGACTCCAGCAAGTATTCCTCGAGGCCTGCCAGGTAACACCACTCGATTTTTTCCGCCGGCACCTCGATCGTGAGGCGCACAACCAGACCGGGGCACAGCACCGCCTTGGCCTTAAGTGCATGCTTCAGTCGCGACACCGAAATCTTCGGCGAATCGAAATACTTGGGGTCAGGCCAGAAGCGAATCGTGGTTCCGGTGTTGGCCTTGCCCACAGTACCAACAACTTCGAGCTTGCTGCGTTTTTCACCGCCGGCAAAACTCATGTTGTATTCCTTGCCACCGCGCCGGATCCAGACCTCGAGATTCTTCGACAGGGCATTCACCACCGACACTCCTACGCCGTGCAGGCCACCGGAGAACTGGTAATTCTTGTCATTAAATTTCCCGCCGGCGTGCAGGCGCGTCAGGATCAGCTCGACACCCGGCAACTTCTCCGTCGGGTGCTTGTCGACCGGCATGCCGCGACCATCGTCGACGACTTCCAGCGAGCCATCCTTGTACAAGGTCACTTCGATCTTCTTGCAATGCCCGGCCAGGGCCTCGTCGACACTGTTGTCGATGACTTCATGAGCAAGGTGATTAGGCCGGGTGGTGTCGGTGTACATGCCGGGCCGGCGCCGCACAGGCTCCAGCCCGCTTAGGACTTCAATGTCCGCAGCGTCGTAGCGTTTAGCCATTTTTCAGGTTTTCAGAGGTAGCCCAGAAGCACGGCCGGATTCTAGCTCGAATGCACTAGCCGTGCACTGCCTAGTCAAGGTCGGCGAGCAGCGATGCGCGAATGTTCGCGCTCACCGGGTTGATTTCTACCTTGTAGTTCGGGTGATCGATTCCGGCCACGAGTGCCGCGCCACCTTGCAGCGCGGCGACGTGCGCGGGACTCAGTTCGAAGCGCAGGAAGTGGACAGCTGACGTTTTTGTCGCATCGGATCGCTCCATATCCTCATCGGCGATCGCCATGCATCGCGGCAGCTCACCGACCTGCATGTAGACGCAATCTTCGATACCAACGAGATGCGCGAGCATCGCGCGGCGCTCGTCGGCATCCGGAAACTCGACCATAAAGGTCGCCTTCCAGTTGCTGCCGTCGGGTATCAGCGGGTTATAGGCATTGAGCTCCTCGTTTATGCCCGCCGCCTCGAAAATACGCTCGATACGCAGCATTTCCTGGACCTGGTATTGCATCGTCAGCCGGTCTTCAAAATACAGCGCTGCGTTGCTGCCAAGCTCCAGCCGGCGATTCTGCTTGTGTCGCAACACGGCTTCGCGAAATGCGGCGCGTTTTTCGGCATACTGCTCGAGACTGAACAGGTCTTTGCGGGTCAGCTTCCGCATGGGCCTAGATGCCATACGCCTGCCGCAGCAGGCCCATCGGGTGTTCGCCGGCCTGCGCGTCGAGTCCCGCTGCGATATGTGCCGCGGCCATCGGGCAGTCACTGATGAAATGATCGGCCTTACTCTGTTCGACCTTGTTGACCACCGGGCGCGCTATTTTTCTCGCGATCGCATGAAATTCCTTTTTGACCGCATAAGTGCCGTCATGCCCTGAGCATCGCTCGATGACGTCCACGCTGGTACCTGGCACCAGCTGCAAGGCGTCGCGCGTTTTCAGGCCGATATTCTGCACCCGCAGATGGCAAGGCACCTGGTACGAAACCTTGCCCAGTGAACGAGCGAAATCGGTTCGCAACTGCCCATCCTTGTGGCGCAGCATCAGGTACTCGAACGGGTCATACATGGCATCACGGACCTTGAGAACCGCGGCGTCATGCGGAAACATCAGCGGCAACTCCTGCTTGAACATCAGGGTACAAGACGGAATCGGCGTGACGATGTCCCAGCCACGCTCCACCCAGTCGGCAAGCACAGGAATATTAATTTCCTTCGCTTTCGCGACAGCCTCAAGGTCACCCAACTCGAGCTTCGGCATGCCACAGCAAACCTCTTTTTCGGCCACTGCGACCGGCACGCCGTTGTGCTCGAAAACCGCCACGAGGTCTTCGTTCATTGACGGCAGGTTGCGATTGCCATAGCAGGTGACGTACAGCAATACCTTGCCACGCGTATAGGCCGTCGGGGTCGCCGTCGCGCCAGCCGCATTGCGGCGCGACCGCAGGCGCTTGCGCGCGGTGTTCGCATGATATTCAGGAATTACTGCATCGCGGTGCACGCCGAGCGTGCTCTCGAGTAGCGCCCGGCCTGCTGCGCTCCGGTTACTCGCGTTGACCGCCTGCACAACTACCGGTATGCCGGCCAGCCTGCCGACCGTATCCGTTGCGCTCAGGACACGGTCACGCAGCGGCGCACCCTGTTTCCTAAAGCGTGCCGCCTTGGCCCGCAACATCAGGTGCGGAAAGTCGACGTTCCATTCGTGCGGCGGCACGTAGGGGCATTTCGACATGTAACACATGTCGCAGAGGTAACAGTTATCAACGACATCCCAGTAAACCGGCTTCGGTACGGTGTCGACCTCCATGCTGTCCGATGCGTCGACCGCATCGAACAGTGTCGGAAACGAATTACAGAGATTGAAGCAACGGCGGCAGCCGTGGCAGATATCGAAGACGCGTTCGAGTTCCTCGAACAATTGAGGCTCGTCATAAAATGCGTCGTTTTGCCAGTCGAGGGCATGGCGAGTGGGAGCCTCAAGGCTCCCCTCGCGATTGTCGGACATGTTACTCGTCTAGGGCGTCGAGGGCTTTCTGAAAGCGATTGGCATGCGAACGCTCGGCCTTGGCCAGGGTTTCAAACCAATCGGCAATTTCGTCAAATTTTTCGGTGCGCGCCGTCTTTGCCATGCCCGGGTACATATCAGTGTACTCATGCGTTTCGCCCGCGATCGCCGCCTTCAGATTGTTGGCGGTGGAGCCGATCGGTAGCCCGGTAGCCGGATCACCGGTCGCTTCGAGATATTCGAGGTGTCCGTGCGCATGTCCGGTCTCGCCTTCAGCGGTGGAACGAAACACCGCTGCCACATCGTTGTAACCTTCAACGTCGGCCTTCGCCGCAAAATACAGGTAACGGCGATTGGCCTGTGACTCGCCAGCAAATGCGTCCTTCAGATTTCCTTCTGTCTTGCTGCCTTTCAGTGCCATTTCCAGTCCTCTCCATTGAGAATCGTTATTAATTAGACCAAGTCTAAGATGCCCGAAACTTTATCCGCTTGCACTATACAAGTCAATGCGGCCAGCATCCTGGTAGTTCCTGCGCGCGGGGAATTGAGTACACTGTGCCGCGCGATGAGTGCCAAAAAATCCCTCAATCTTGAAAAATCACTGGCCGACCTCGAATCCCTGGTCGGCGAACTCGAGTCTGGCGATCTGCCGCTGGAGAAGGCCATGCAGAAATTTGAGGACGGCATCAAGCTGACGCGCCAGTGTCAGGCGGCGCTCAGGGAGGCCGAGCAAAAGGTGTCGATACTCACGCAGTCGGCCGGTGGTGAAGAAATACTCGAAAAGTTTGACCCGGAAGACGACTAACAATCGGTAGTCAGCGTCAGCAGTCCGGTAATTTTTCGCCGCAATGGCTCGCTGCGCTGCGCTTTATTTGCGGCGAAAAACAACCCTCCTGCTGACCTGCAGTCTCTGACGCTTTATCAGTCCCCCATCAGTTCGAGCAATGCCACCACTGTAGATTCGACGCCGAGCCGCACCGAAGGCTCGGGCTCGATTTTGAAAATCGGCGAGTGATGGCTTGCGATCGCCGGACCGCCGGCGCGAGCCGCCGCGATATCGGCAGCCGCTGTGCCGCCAATCGACCAGTAAATGGCGGACTTGGTCGGCGCCACCATGAAGCGTGAAAAATCCTCGCCAGCCATGCCGGGGTCCGTCTTTGCCATGATCGCCTCGGCACCGAAAGCGTCGATCCAGGCTGCTCGTATGCGCTCACCGAGGCGCATGTCATTCACCACTGCCGGCGTCGCTTCGCTGGTAACAATTACCTCGGGCAGCTTGTCCTCCGGCAGTCCGGCCGCGCGGCCGATATTGACGGCGATGCGCTCGATGCCGGCGAGCAAATACTGACGTACTTCAGGATTCACATTGCGCACTGTGAGCTGCAGGTGCGCCTGGTCGGAAATAATGTTGTGCTTGGTACCGGCATGGAACGAACCCACCGTGACGACGGCAGGTTCACGCGGCGAAATTTCGCGCGACACCAGCGTCTGCAGCGCCAGCACGATTTGCGCAGCAACGACGATCGGGTCTTTGGTCGTATGTGGATAGGCGCCATGCCCACCGACACCGTGCACGATGATGTCAACCGAATCGACGCCGGCATAAGGTGCGCTGACGAGGTTGATCTTGCCGGCCTCTTTGTCGGCTTCAACATGAAACGCGAGCGCGTAGTCGGGCACACCAAAACGCTCCCAGATATTGTCCTCAAGCATCATCCGGGCACCCAGGCCACGTTCCTCGGCCGGCTGTACGACGAGCATCAAGGTACCGCGCCAGTCGTCTTTGCGCGAAACCATTTGCCGCGCCGTGCCGACCAGGCTTGTAATGTGCACATCATGCCCGCAGGCGTGCATCACGTAGACGGTGTCGCCGGTGATCGGGTCGGTTTGTTGCACCCGGGATGCGTTCGGCAGGCCGGATTTTTCCTCCACAGGCAAACCGTCCATGTCGGCGCGCATCATCACCAGCGGACCACTGCCATTCTCAAGTATGGCCACGACACCGGTACCACCGACACCTTCGGTCACAGCAAATCCGGCAGCACGCAATTCATCCGCCATGCGCTTTGCGGTCGCATGCTCGAGCAGCGAGAGTTCCGGATTGCGGTGAAAATGATCCCAGAGCGCCGCCAGGTGACCGTCGTAGTCCTGCTTGACGCTGTCGGCAAGCTCATCGGCCGTCGACGCTGTGGAAATCACCAGGGAAGCGCTGATAAACGCAGCGAATAATCTGTGCATGGTGGCCCTCGGTTTGAAATCCGGGGCCTAGTGTATCTCAGGGCGGGTCGCCGCCCACCAGAAAGCGATCAGGTAGCGCCTTGCAGTCGCTTGATCAGCGAGCGCAGGAAAACCTTGTTGAATCGCAACTGGCACGACGATGAAACCTGCTCCATCAGGGTCGAACTGACGCGCAGGATCGTGACCGCGCCATCGGCCTGGATGGACGCCTGGCGCTTGGCGCCGCGCACGTAACTGGTTTCGCCGAAACAGTCGCCATTGGACAGCGTGCCGAGATTCTTGCCATTGGCCTGTACCCGCACGCTGCCGGTGACAATGATGTAAAAGCGGTCGTCGATCTCGCCCTCGCGAACGATATCCTCACCGTCCTTGTATTCATGCCAGTCGGACGCGCGCAGTACTTCCCATATTTCCGCGTGTGAAAACTCATGAAAGAAAGTCAGCTTGCGCAGTACATCGAAATGTTCCTGGTTATCGAGGCTATCATACTTGGCGCGCAGGTCTTTATAGACCCGTGTCAATTCGGCCGCTAAGGACGCACCACTGGCAATGCGCTTGTCCGGGTCCTTGAGCATCGTTGTCGCGACGACGTTCTCGAGTTCCTCGGGAAGATCATCGCGATAGGTGTGTATTGGTGGCGGCGTTGCATACACAATCTGGTGCAACAACTTGGACAGGTTGTCGGCGCGGAACGGCCGGAATCCAGTCAGTAGTTCGTACATCACGGCGCCGAGTGAATACAGGTCGGAGCGATTGGTCAGTTCCTCGGACTGCACCTGTTCAGGCGACATGTAGCTTGGCGAACCGGCGATGCCCTCAATGCGGGACACTTCGGAGTCATTAACAATGGCAATGCCGAAGTCAATGATGCGAACGTCGTTGTCAATTGTAAGCATGACATTGGAGGGCTTGATGTCGCGATGAATGACACCGCGGCCGTGAGCATAATGCAGCGCCTTGGCGCACTTGTAGATTATTTCTACGACATCGTCGACGCGCAGCAGGTTATCGGGCCGGCAATATGCGGCTAGTGTCCGGGCACCCTGTATGTGTTCGGTGACTACGTAGTACTTGCCATCTTCCTCGCCAGCATCATAGATCGGCATGATGTTAGGATGCTGCAGCATGCCCACCATGTGCGCCTCATTGAAGAACATCTTGCGTGAGACTTTGGCACGATCGGCATCCGCATCTTCCTCAATGTTGTAGACCTTGATTGCAACATCGCGGCGATAGTAGGGATCGTGTGACAGATAAACGTCACCCGTACTACCCTTGCCAATCTTGTTGATGATGACGTACTTGCCGATCTTGGCTGGTACATCATTCTGGCGTTTGATTTCTGCAGCCGGGCTTGCCATTTTTTCTCACTGTCAGGTCATGAGCCATCTGTACAAAACCAGCAAAATAGCGGCATACAGGGCGGCTACGAGGTCATCCAGCATAATTCCCAGCCCTCCGCCCATTCTGTGATCCAGATCCCGAATCGGCCACGGTTTGAGGATGTCAAAGACGCGAAACAACACGAACGCCGCACACCACTCCGCGATAGTCGGCGGCACTGTCAGTAGCGTGAAATACATCGCAGAAATCTCATCCCAGACGATGCCGCCCGGGTCGTGCTGCCCGAGGCGTCGCGAGCTGTTGTCGCAGATCCAGATCCCGGCGACAAACATCATGACGCCGAGCGCAATCTGCACTGCGAGACCGAGGTCCAGCGCCAGCCATGCCAGCAATACGCCCAGCAGCGTGCCGGCGGTACCGGGTGCCAGCGGTACCAGGCCGAGACCAAGGCCAAATGCCAGTACATGCACCGGATCCGTGAACACGGTACGGGCACTTGTTTTGCCGCGGGTGGTCATTGGAAGTGACGGTAACCGTGGTCTGTGTACGGCACAGGCTTGCCCTCAAGCTGGCAGACCAGTTGGCCGCTATCGGTGACCCTGCCGATGCGGGTCACGGCGAAACCATCGCCTTGCGGCGGCGCCAGCGTAGCCGCTGTGAAACACAATTCATAATCGTCACCACCGGCAAGCGCGAATTGCCGGCAAGCATCAAGGTCGAATCTCGCGCGCAACGCCTGCGACATCGGCAGTCGCTCCAGCTCGATTGTGCCGCCCACACCGCTGGCAGCCAGCAACTTGGCGAGATCCGCAAACAGCCCATCCGACAGATCAATAGCCGCGGTCGCGACGTCGAGCAATTTCTGGCCATATGCAACCCGGGCGTCAGGCCGCAGAAAACGTGCCGAGAGATAAGGGTCAGGCGTGCCGGCTGACACCAGCTCGAGCCCCGCTGCCGAGTCACCGACGTTGCCGGTCACATAAATCTGGTCACCGACCCTGGCACCTGAGCGCAGCAGTGCCTTGCCAGCGGGTACATCGCCGGTAATCTGCACACTGATTACCAATGTCTTGCCATAGGTGGTATCGCCACCGACCAGGCTCAGTGCATGCTCCGCCGCGGCCGCGTGCAGTCCCTCGGCAAAACGCTCCAGCCAGTCTTCCGCTGCCAATGGCAAGGTCAACGCCAGCGTCATCCAGCGCGGTCGACCACCCATTGCGGCGATATCGGAAAGATTTACGGCAACCGCTCGGTAGGCAATGTCAAATGGGTCGATGCCATCCGGGAAATGCACACCTGCGACCACTGTGTCGATAACCACGATGAGCTCCCTGCCTGGTTCCGGTTGCAGCACAGCGCCATCGTCGCCGATACCAGTGGTTACGCCGGGGGCAGCGCCCGGTCGCGCGAAGTACCGCCGGATGAGTGCAAACTCATCCACCGCCTTGCGCTTGAAATTCGTCGCCGCGCAGGGATTTCGCGGCAAGGTCGAGGCATGCATTGATGTACTTGTGACCATCAATTGCGCCGAAGCGTTTCGCGAGGTTGACGCCTTCGTTGATCACGACACGAAACGGCACGTCCGGGCGTGACTGCAATTCAAATACGCCGATCAGCAGGATTGCCTTTTCGACCGGATCGAGCTGCTCGATGGGTCGATCAACCAGCGGCACGATGGCCAGGTCGAGTTCAGCCTGGGTATCGCAAATAGCCGCCAGGGCAGTGTCAAAAAAATTCTGGTCAATCCGTTTATAAGCTGTCTGTTCGCGAAACTGCCGCAACAATTCGACGCAATCATGACCGGCGATCTGTTTTTGATACAGCGCCTGCAGCAATAACTCACGAGCGCGGGTACGCGCGCCGGTGGCAGCCATCTTACTCATGCTTTCCCATGCCGGGTTCCAGGCAATGTCGTTAGTCGATGCGACGCAGCAAATTGACCATTTCTATAACCGCAAGGGCCGCTTCTTCACCCTTGTTGCCGGCCTTGGTGCCAGCTCGTTCGATTGCCTGTTCAATCGTATCGACGGTCAGGACACCAAATCCTATCGGGATACCATATTTTTGTGATGCCGCCGACAGGCCACGCATGCATTCACCGGCTACGTAATCGAAATGCGGCGTGGCGCCACGAATCACGGCGCCCAGCGCAATAATGCCGTCGCAGCGCCGGCTCGCCGCCAGTTTGTCTACAGCGATGGGCACTTCGTATGCACCGGGTACGCGGACAATCTCGATATCCGCATCGACCGCACCATGCTTGTGCAGGCAGCGGACAGCAGCACCAAGCAGGGAGCTGACAATAAAATCATTGAAACGCGACGCGACAATACCAAAATGCGCATCGCGAACGACGAGGTCCCCTTCGGTCGTCTTTATCTTTTCCATTAGCCCTCGACGTATTCAGAAATCTCGAGACCGAACCCCGAGATCGCATACATTTGCTTAGGCGCCGATAATACACGGATTTTCGACAGTCCGAGATCACGAAGAATCTGGGCGCCAACCCCATAGGTTCGAAACACCTCGTCATGTTTGCGCCGCGAGGTCAGTTCATCGCTGCTTTTGTCCAGCGCCTCGACCGCATCCATGAAGTCCCGCGACGATTCCTGCTCGCGCAGCAATACAATTACGCCGACCTCTTCGCGCGCGATGCGCGCAATCGCTGCATCCAGCGGCCAACCCAGGGTGCGACTGCGGACGCCGACAATATCTCCAAGCGTGTCCTGCAGGTGCACGCGCACGAGAGGGTTATCAGCTTTGCGAAGATCACCTTTGACCAGCGCAAGATGTACCGCGCGATTGACGCGATCGTCAAAGCAAACCATTGTGAACTCGCCGTGTTCGGTCTGGACCTGCTTTTCGGCGATGCGCTCGACGTTGTTTTCCGTTTCCAGCCGATAGCGAATCAGGTCGGCGATCGTGCCGATGCGAATCTTGTGCGCACGCGCAAACCTCTCGAGGTCGGGCCGGCGCGCCATGCTGCCGTCTTCATTGAGAATTTCGACGATCACGGCCGCGGGTTCAAGACCGGCCAACCGCGCCAGGTCGCAGCCTGCCTCAGTGTGTCCCGCGCGCGCCAGGACACCGCCGGGTTGCGCCATCACCGGGAAAATGTGTCCGGGCTGGCTCAGATCCTCGGGCCTCGCGTCTGCCGAGACGGCTGCCAGCACCGTGCGTGCGCGATCGTGTGCGGAGATTCCGGTGGTAATTCCTTCCGCGGCTTCAATCGAAACCGTGAAGTTGGTCGAGTGGTGCTGGTCCGTCTCCTTGACCATCAATGGCAGGCGCAGTTGCGCGCAGCGCTCACGCGAGAGCGTCAGGCATATCAGGCCTCGACCGTAAGTTGCCATGTAGTTAATGTCCTCAGGGCGCACCTTCTCGGCCGCCATCAGCAGGTCACCTTCGTTCTCGCGATTCTCGTCATCCACCATGATGACCATCTTGCCGTCGCGGATATCAGCGATGATGTCCTCGATCCGGGCGAATGAGTTACCGATCGAATTCGGGCGCATTGTTGTCTTGTCAGACATAACCATTCGTCTTCAGAAATTCCATTGACAGGCCACCTTCGTCCTTCAGCAGCAGGCGCTCAACATAGCGCGCCAGCAAATCTACCTCAATGTTGACCACTGTGCCCACCGAGTAGTTGCCGATAATCGTAGTCTCGGCCGTATGCGGGATGATATTCAAGTCAATGACGTTTGCAGATACTGCATTGATGGTAAGACTGACGCCGTCGACACACACCGAACCCTTCCTCGCGACATAACGCGCAAACTCAGGCGCGATTGCAACACGCAACCGGATCGAGCGTGCATCCTTGCTGAGTGCGGTCACCTTGCCGAGGCAATCAATATGGCCACTGACCAGGTGTCCACCGAGCCGATCGCCAAGGCGAAGGGATGGTTCGAGATTCACCTGCGAGCCCACCGACAGGCTGCCCAGCGAGGTCACCGCCAGCGTCTCGGTGGAGACATCGGTATCAAATCCGTCCGCGTGCAAGGCTGTCGCCGTAAGGCAGGCACCGTTCACGGCGATGCTGTCGCCAACGGCGTAGCTGGAAAATGGCAGTTCCGCCGTGCGCACGACCAGGCGCATATCGCCAGCGACCCGCTCTATCGCCGCAATGTTGCCGATTGCCTGCACGATACCGGTAAACATGACCCTAACTCACAGGCCTTGCAGTGATGCGCAGGTCGTCGCCAAACTCGGTCCGGTCGACAATCTGCAAGCGTTGCCTTTGCATGAGTTGCGACCAGCCCGGTGTGTTGAACATGCGCATGGTTTCACTGCCCATGATGTGTGGTGCCTGGTAAATAACAAGTTCATCCACCAGGCCCTGCAACAGCAGTTGTCCGGCGAGCGAGGGCCCGGCCTCAACCAGCAGATCGTTGACATCGCGCTTGCCGAGATCGGCAAGTACCGCCACAAGATCGACCAGTCCGCTCTTGCCGGAGACCCTGGCAACCTCCGCGCCAGCGGCTCGCAGCGCGCCGGCGCGACTGTCATCGCAGCAGTAAACAAGAGTCGTACCCGGCAGAACCAGCATTTCTGCTGCCAGCGGCATGCGCAATTCACTGTCAACGATGACGCGCAGCGGCTGCCGGCCATGCGGAATCAAGCTGGCATCACGCACCGTTAACGACGGGTCATCCGCCAGCACCGTACCAATACCGGTCATCACCGCACCCGAGCTCGCGCGCAGGCGCTGTCCATCGGCCCTGGCCTCTGCGCCCGTGATCCACTGACTTTGCCCGTCCGCCATGGCGATGGCACCGTCAAGGCTACACGCAATCTTGATACGAACGCGCGGGCGGCCGCGCAGCATGCGACAGAAGAACCCTGCGAGTAACTGCTCAACCTGCTCGCGGAGTACACCGGTGCGCACGGCTATGCCCGCGTCGCGCAATGCCTGCATGCCCTTGCCGTCGACTCTCGGGTTGGGGTCACCGCACGCCACGACAACTTCCCGGATCCCGGCGGCAATCAACGCTGCGGTGCAGGGTGGCGTCCGGCCATGGTGGGCACAGGGCTCGAGCGTAACGTAAGCCGTCGCGCCGCGCGCATTGTCACCGGCCGCAGCGAGCGCCCGAATCTCTGCATGTGCCTCGCCAGCGACCTCGTGCCAGCCTTCAGCGACGATTTTGCCCTGTTTCACCAGCACACACCCCACCATGGGATTCGGGTGTGCGCTGAACAGGCCATTTCTGGCGAGCTCTACGGCTCGCTGCATGAAGGCGCTGTCGCTGTCAGTAAAGTCAGGCATCAGCGCCTACTTTTTCTTGCCGAACAACTCGGGCAGCAATGACATTTGCTCGCGGCTCGCAGCCGTTTCTGAAATTCGCTGCAAGCGCCTGATTTCCTCTTCAAACTCCGTGACGTCCTGGAATCGCCGGTACACTGAAGCGAAACGCACATAGGCGACCTCATCCAGCGCACGCAATTCTTCCATGACCAGGTCGCCGACCAGCCGCGATGGCACTTCGCGCTCACCAATTGTGCGCAGGCGGTGAATCAATCGTGCGACAGACGCTTCCAGTTCATCGCTGGGCACCGGTCTTTTCTCGAGCGCCCGAGTCATACTGTTGCGAAGTTTGTTCTCATCAAATGGCTGCCGCGTCTTGTCGTTCTTGATCAGCCGCGGCATGACCAGTTCAGCTGACTCGAACGTAGTGAAGCGCTCATTGCAATCAAGGCATTGCCGGCGACGACGGATCTGCGTGCCATCGCCCGCGAGGCGCGAGTCAATGACCTTGGTCTCTTCATGGCTGCAGAACGGACAATGCATGAGATATCTGGATCAAACGTAAACGGGAAAGCGCTTGCAAAGGCTGAGCACCCGGCCGCGAATCCGCTGATTGGTCTGTTCGTTGTCGAGGTCGTCGAGTATATCCGCTATCCAGCCGCTAAGCTCACGCACTTCATCGACGCCGAATCCGCGCGTAGTTATTGCGGGTGTGCCGAGACGCAGGCCGCTGGTGACAAATGGCGACTGCGGATCATTGGGCACGGCGTTCTTGTTCACCGTGATGTTTGCCCTGCCAAGCGCCGCATCGGCAGCCTTGCCCGTAATGCCCTTGTCGATCAGGCTGACCAGCATCAGGTGGTTGTCGGTGCCACCTGAAACTATCGGGTAGCCGCGATCGGCAAGCGTTGCCGCCATAACCTTCGCATTCACACAAACCTGGGCCTGGTAATCCTTGAATGCAGGTGACATCGCCTCCTGCAGCGCGACTGCCTTGGCGGCAATGACATGCATCAAGGGCCCGCCCTGCGTTCCCGGGAACACCAGCGAGTCAAGTTTTTTCGTTATCGCATCGTTCCTGCGCGCCAGAATCATGCCACCGCGTGGCCCGCGCAAGGTCTTGTGCGTGGTTGTGGTCACAACATCGGCGACCGATATTGGACTTGGATAATGGCCGGTCGCCACCAGGCCGGCAACATGCGCCATATCCACCATCAGGTAGGCGCCGACGCTGTCGGCAATTTCTCGAAATCGCTGCCAGTCGACCACGCGCGAATAGGCCGAGAAGCCGGCCACGATCATGCGTGGCTTGTGCGCCGTCGCAAGTTGCTGCACCTGCTCGTAGTCGATTTCACCGGTTTCGGCCACCAACCCGTACTGATGCGCGTTGTACAGCTTGCCGGAGAAATTGACTTTGCTACCGTGGGTAAGGTGCCCGCCCTCGGCCAGGCTCATACCCAGCACGGTATCGCCGGCGTCCAGCAGCGCCATGTAGGCCGCCGCGTTGGCCTGCGATCCGGAATGCGGCTGCACATTCGCGTAGTCCGCCGCGAACAGCTTTTTGGCACGTTCGATCGCCAGCGCTTCGACGACGTCGACAAACTCGCAACCACCGTAATAACGCTTGCCGGGATAACCTTCAGCGTATTTGTTGGTCAGGACCGAACCCTGTGCAGCCATTACCCGGGGACTGGCGTAATTCTCTGACGCAATCAGCTCGATGTGCTCTTCCTGGCGTCGGTTTTCGCTGGCAATGGCTCGTGCCACATCGGGGTCAAAAATGTCGAGGGACGTGTCTCTGTCAAACATCAGGAGAAAGCTCCGGGGCGAGAAAATTAAAGGACGCGATGGTACTGCCTAGCCGGCCGCGACGAAAGACTGCACCACCCGCGTCCAGGCCCGGGCCAGGTTATGCCGGTTGTAACCGCCGCCGCCAGTGCCGACAATCCTGCCGCCGCAATGCCGGTCGGCAATGCGGCACAAGGCAGCTGCCGCGTTGGCATGCGCCTGTTCCGTATAGCAAAGATGCGTGATCGGATCGCCGGCAAGACTGTCCGCACCACACTGGAAAAGTATGAACTCTGGTTTTGCGTGCTCGAGGTAGGTTTCAACACGGCGCCACTCGCGCTCGAATTCTGCGTCGCCGGCGCCCGGCGCCATGGGTATATTGAGCTTTGTGCCGCGCGCCTTGCCGGTACCGGTTTCCTCCGCGGCGCCGGTACCCGGATACAGGAAGCGGCCATCCTCATGAATGTCGGCGAACAACAGATCAGGGTCGTCCTCAAAGCCGTAATACATGCCATCGCCATGATGCGCATCGATATCAACATAGGCGATGCGTCGCAGGCCGTGCTTGCGACGCAGGTACTCAACGGCCACACCACAATCGTTAAAGACACAAAACCCGGCGGCCCGGTCACGTGCCGCGTGGTGCAGGCCGGCGATCGGCACAAAGGCGCGCTTGCCGTCACCGCGCATAACGGCGTCAACCGCTGCCAGCGTGGTGCCAACGACATCCGAGGCGGCATCAAATATTCCGGCTATAGCGGGCGTATCACCCTGGTCAATAAAGCCATGCCCCTGCTCGGACTTCAGCGACACCAGGTTGATGTAATCGGCGGTATGGAACAACAACAGTTCGTCGACAGTGGCGCGCTTGGGCCAAGCGTAACTGATCGCGTCGCCCAGCCCGGCATTCGCCAGTTCATGCTGGAATACATCGTGCCGGTCGAGCCCAAAAGGGTGTGGATCGCCAAATCCGTAATTGGCCAGAGCACTTCCCTTGTAAACAAGCACCGAATCGCTCATTGCGCGCGACTTCTTGTTGTTTGCTATCGGCGCAGCATACCGGATAATGCGCCCTGCATAACTACCTGCGGACTGCAATGGCGCAATATATCTACACCATGAATCGCGTGGCCAAGGTTGTGCCACCGAAGCGATTCATTATTAAGGACATTTCCCTGTCTTTTTTCCCGGGCGCCAAGATCGGCGTGCTCGGTCTCAACGGTTCCGGCAAGTCGACCGTGCTTCGCATCATGGCGGGTCTCGATGCTGAGTTCGAAGGCGAGGCGCGGCCGCAGCCCGGCATCAGGATTGGCTACCTCGAGCAAGAGCCCGAGCTCGACGCCAGCAAGGACGTACGCGGCAATGTTGAGGAAGGCGTTGCTGCAACCAAGGCGCTGCTGACCCGTTTTGACGAAATCGCGATGAAGTTCGCCGAGCCAATGAGCGATGACGAAATGAATGCGCTGCTGGAAGAACAGGGCAGGTTGCAGGACGCGATCGATACGGCCGGTGCCTGGGAACTGGACCGCAAGCTCGAAATCGCGGCCGATGCACTGCGACTGCCACCCTGGGACGCGGATGTCACGAAAATATCCGGCGGCGAGAAGCGCCGTGTCGCGTTATGCCGCCTGCTGCTGTCACAGCCCGACATGTTGCTGCTGGATGAGCCGACCAATCATCTGGATGCCGAGTCGGTAGCCTGGCTGGAGCGTTTTCTGCATGAGTACCCGAGTACTGTCATCGCGGTCACGCATGATCGTTACTTCCTCGACAACGTTGCCGGCTGGATACTTGAGCTCGACCGCGGCCAGGGCATTCCATGGCAAGGCAACTACTCCTCGTGGCTGGATCAAAAGAGCAAGCGGCTGGCGAATGAAGAGGCTGGCGAGAAAGCGCGCCAGAAAGCCATGCAGACCGAGCTCGAGTGGGTACGCTCGAACCCGAAGGGCCGCCAGGCCAAGTCCAAGGCGAGACTGCGCCAGTTCGAGGAAATTTCGTCGGTAAGTTATCAGAAGCGCAACGAGACCAATGAAATTTACATACCGCCCGGTCCGCGACTCGGCGACGTTGTAATCGAAGTCAATGCTCTGAGGAAAGGATTCGGCGACCGTCTGCTGATTGATGACTTGAGTTTTCAGTTACCGGCTGGTGGCATCGCCGGCGTGATCGGCCCGAATGGCGCTGGCAAGACCACCCTGTTTCGCATGATCACCGGGACCGACAAGCCCGACGCCGGCAGTATCCGGCTGGGTGAAACCGTGCAACTTTCCAGTGTTGACCAGTCGCGCGACAGCCTCGACGACAGCAAGTCCGTCTGGGAGGAAATTTCTGACGGCCTCGACCTGATCAAGGTAGGCAATTATGAAACTCCGTCGCGACAGTATGTCGGCAGATTTAATTTCCGCGGCGCCGAACAGCAGAAAAAGATCGGCATCCTGTCTGGCGGCGAACGCAATCGCGTGCACCTCGCCAAGATGCTGAAGTCCGGCGGCAACCTGTTGTTGCTCGATGAACCAACCAACGATCTCGATGTCGAAACACTGCGCGCGCTTGAAGAAGCGCTGCTTGAGTTTCCCGGCTCGGCTATCGTGATCTCACACGATCGCTGGTTTCTGGATCGCATTTGCACCCATATCCTGGCGTTCGAGGGAGACTCGGTCGTAACCTGGTTTGCCGGCAACTATGCTGACTATGAGGCCGACAGAAAACGCCGCCTCGGCGACGATGCGGATAACCCGCATCGCATCAAGTACAAACGGCTGGAGGGCTAGCAGCGCCGATGAATCTGCTGATTGCCAGCGGTGTTTTTGCACTGATTGCATTGCTGTTCCTGCGTGCAATGTTGCGCCAGATACGGCGTGGCCGCGTGTTGCGTGCCGGCGGCTCAGCGGCCATGTGCGCGGCCACGGCAGCGATCGGCACCGCCGGGGTGATGTTGTTTATCAGCTACCTCGGCTACCAGCGGCTGACAGCAGAACAACTGGTGGCGGAAATCGAGTTCGTACAATCGGCGAGCGAAGAATACACGGCACGACTCATGATTGACGGTCAGATCGATCAGCTGTTGCGAATGCGCGGCGACGAGTGGCAGCTCGACGCGCGCGTACTGACCTGGAAACCGCCCGCCACGATTCTCGGCCTCGAACCCGTATACCAGCTGGAGCGCCTCAGCGGCCGTTATACCTCCGTCGACCGTGAGCGCAGCGCGCCGCGCACCGTGCACTCCCTCGCTGCAGAGCGGCCACTCGATCTGTGGAGCCTGGCACGCAACTTTCCGAAATTTACGCCCGGCATGGATGCGTACTACGGCAGCGCAACATACCTGCCGATGGCGGACGGCGCACGCTTTCGCGTCACGCTGAGTCGCGACGCCCTGATCGCGCGACCGGTGAACGAGGCAGCGCGCCAGGCCATCGGTGACTGGGGCCGGTAACAGGAATGATTCCGGGATTATGTTAACGTCTTCGTCCGCTTGCCGGCGCTTCCGGCATACTCGGCTAGCTGGTTGATTTGACTGATAGAATTGCCAAGCAACAATTACGAGCGACTATGACACACGTTCTGGACAGAGATCAGGGGCTGCTGGCCGAGGACGGCGAGCGGCTGGGGCTCGAATGTCCGTACTGCGGTGTGTTTGCGCATATGAGCCCGCAGTCCGTACCGGCTGTCGATGCGCTGCTTCGGGACCAGCCGAAACACGTTGGGCTGGTGTTTCAGTGCGATGCCTGCAAGGCACCCGTGTTTCTGCGCTTTGCGGTTCGCAACTACTCGGAAAACCAGGTCGAGCTGTACCGAAATTTCGTCGAGCTCGAAAGGCCCAAGGAACGCTTCGCTTTCTCCTACCTGCCGAAGGACACCGAGATCCTGTTTCGCGAGGCCCTTGCCTGCTACGCCGGCAACAATTTCAACGCGTTTGCGTCCATGTGTCGTCGCTCCGCAGCCAGCGCCTTCGCCGCGCTTGGCGAAGGTGGCAAATTGCGTGCCTTTGACGAAGTCATGACCGCGCAGCAGATCGCCGGCATCGACGATGACAGCTTTGCGCCGATCAAGGTCGTATTGTTTGACGCTGGTGCGGAAGAAAATCTGCCGCTGCTGAGTCGTGCGCAGGCCGGCATTCTGCTCGAGGTCATGAAAGACATGTTTTACCAGTGCTTCGTGCGGCGCGGCAAACTGACGCGTGCCATCAAGGTGCGGCGCTTCTTTGTCGAGGAAAGCCAGGCCGATCTCGCTACCTCCGCCTGACCAAAAGGGGTCAGAGCCCTTTTTCGACCATATACGTCATGCCATATTTGGGACAAAAAGGGCTCTGACCCCTTTGGAGTTAACCGATTGCGACGCGCGCGTTGCGGAACATACGCAGCCAGGGACCGTCCTCTCCCCAGTTCGCCGGATGCCAGGAATTCTGGATGGTCCGGGCCACGCGCTCGGGATGCGGCATGATTATCGTGACACGCCCATCGTCGTTCGACAGTGCGCAGATACCGTCCGGCGAACCGTTCGGATTCGCCGGATAATGGTCCGCGACATTGCCGTAGTTATCCACGTAGCGGGCAGCGATAAGGTGCGACGCCGCGTATCGATCCGATTCATCCACAAAAACAACGCGCCCCTCGCCGTGCGCGGTCGCGATCGGCAAGCGCGAGCCGGCCATGCCGTCGAGGAAAATGGATGGGCTCTGCAATATCTCAATCAGGCTCAGGCGCGATTCAAATTGCTCTGACCTGTTGCGGCGGAATTGTGGCCAGTGGCGCGCACCTGGTATCAGTTCCTTGATTTGCGCCAGCATCTGGCAACCGTTGCACACACCGAGTGCAAACGTGTCGCCGCGGAAAAAGAATTCAGCAAACTGATCACGCATCTGGTCCTGGTAGAGAATCGACTTCGCCCAACCGCCACCTGCACCGAGTACATCGCCGAATGAAAAGCCGCCGCAGGCAACCACACCATGGTAATTCGCCAGGTTGTCGCGACCCTGCAGCAGGTCACTCATGTGCACATCGACGGCGACAAAGCCTGCGCGCATGAAGGCGGCGGCCATTTCGTACTGACTGTTCACACCCTGCTCGCGCAATATGGCAACGCGCGGCCCGCCAGCCGCCCGGTAAGGTCGCGCAATGTCGTCGGCCGGATCAAATGTCAGCACGGCATGCAGGCCCGGGTCCTTGTCATCGAGAATGCGTTCGTATTCCTGCCGCGCGGTGACCGGATTATCCCGCACGGCCTGGATCCGCGAACTCGTTGCCGACCATTGCCGTTGCATCTGTGCACGGCTTAGCTGCAGCACAATTGTATTGTCGCGACGCACCGTCAAAGATTGCCGGGTGTCGTCGACACGACCGATCGCCGTGGCGCTGGCGCCGGTCCGATCCAGCACCATCTGCACTTGCGTCAGCTTGGCCCTTTCCACCTGGATCACCGCACCGGCTTCCTCGCTGAAGAGCTGGCAGAGCAGCTGCTGATCGGAACCGGCCAGCTGCAGATCAATGCCGAGGCGGCTGGCAAACATCATTTCCGCGAGTGTCGCGAGCAGTCCGCCGTCGCTGCGATCGTGATACGCCAGCAGCATGCCGCGACTGATCAGTTCCTGGATTGCGGCGAAGAAATTTTTCAGTATCTGGGCATCATCGAGATCCGGCGCATCGCCACCGCTACGCTGGTACACCTGCGCGAGGCACGAGCCGCCCATGCGATTCCTGCCTTGCCCGAGATCCAGCAGCAACAGGTAGCTCGCGCCATCCACGCGCTGCAATTCCGGGGTCACGTGCTTGCGCACGTCGCTGACCGGCGCGAAAGCGGTGACCACGAGCGAGACCGGTGAAACGACCACGTATTCCTGCTCGGCGTCTTGCCAGCGTGCCTGTAAAGACAGTGAATCCTTGCCAACCGGGATCGCTACACCGAGTTCGCGGCAAAAGCCGTTGCCGACCGCTTTGACCGTGTCGAACAACTGTGCATCCTCACCGGGATGACCGGCGGCGGCCATCCAGTTGGCCGACAGCCGGATCTTGCCGATATCGCCAATGGGCGCGGCGGCAATATTGGTAATCGCCTCGGTGACGGCCATACGCCCCGACGCCGGAGCATTCAGGATTGCCAGCGGCGGGCGCTCGCCCATTGCCATGGCTTCGCCCGCATAGCCAGTGTAAGTGCAGGCGGTAATCGCGACATCACCCACCGGGACCTGCCACGGACCGACCATCTGGTCGCGAACGCTCAAGCCGCCCACGGTCCGGTCACCGATATGAATCAGGAACGACTTGTCGGCCACAGCGGGAAACCGCAATACGCGGTTGACCGCTTCCTGGAGTTCTATGCGCGACAGATCGAGCTGCCCGATCGTGTGTGGCTCGCGCCGCACGTCGCGCGTCATCTTCGGCGGGTTGCCCAGCAACATGGCCATGGGCATCGCGACCGGCTGATTGTTGAACTCACGATCGTGCACGACCAGGACCTGGTCGTCGGTCAAGGTACCGATAATGGACACGGGACACCGCTCGCGCGCGCAAATTTCCCGGAATGCGTCGACCTGGTCATCGGCAATAACCAGCACATAGCGTTCCTGCGCTTCGTTACACCAGATACCCATCGGCGACATACCGGGCTCGGCATTGGCTATGTCGCGCAGCTCGATCGTTGCGCCGTGCCGGCTGTGATTGACGGCCTCTGGCACCGCATTCGACAGGCCGCCCGCACCAACATCATGAATCAGAAGGATCGGGTTCGACGCGCCTTTTTGCCAGCAGCGGTCGATCACCTCTTGCGCGCGGCGCTGCATTTCCGGGTTGCCGCGTTGCACCGAGGCGAAATCCAGTGCTTCGCTGCTGCTGCCGCTGGCAAGGCTCGACGCGGCACCGCCGCCAAGTCCGATCAGCATGGCTGGGCCACCGATCACCACGAGCTTCGCGCCCACGGGCACATCGATCTTGCGGGCGTGCTCGGCACGTACGTTGCCGACACCGCCTGCAATCATGATTGGCTTGTGGTAGCCACGAATCTCATTGTGCGGCAGTCCCGGCACGCGACTCTCGAAGCTGCGGAAATAGCCAAGCAGGTTTGGCCGGCCGAACTCGTTGTTGAACGCTGCGCCACCGAGCGGGCCTTCGAGCATGATGCGGAGCGGCGACGCCATGCGGTCCGGGTGTGGAAAATCAATCTCCCACGGCTCCTCGAAACCTGGAATGCGCAGATGCGAAACGGTGAAACCAGTAAGGCCGGCTTTGGGCCTGGCGCCGAGACCGGTCGCCCCTTCGTCGCGAATTTCACCTCCCGATCCGGTCGCGGCACCGGGAAAAGGCGAAATCGCGGTCGGGTGATTGTGCGTTTCCACTTTCATCAGGATGTGCACAGGCTCTTCGAAATAGCGGTATTCACGATCGGCCGCGACTGGCATGAGGCGTGCGGCCACAGAGCCTTCTATGACCGCCGCGTTATCTGCGTACGCAGAGATGACTCCAGCGGGATTGCCCTCAGTGGTCGAACGAATCATGCCAAACAGACGTTCCGGCTGTGCTACGCCGTCAATGATCCAGTCCGCATTGAATATCTTGTGCCGGCAATGCTCTGAATTCGCCTGCGCAAACATCATCAGCTCGGCGTCGGTGGGATCGCGTCCAAGCTTGTGGTAGTTTTCCGCCAGGTAGTCGATTTCCTGCCCGGTCAGTGCGAGGCCGAGATCGACATTGGCCTTGAGCAACGCGCTGCTGCCGGTATCGGACAGCGGGATCGTTGCCATTGGCGTGGCCTCATGAGTGGCAAACAATGCCGCGGCATCGTCGCCATTCTTGAATATCGCCTCGGTCATGCGATCGTGCAGCAAGGCAGCCAGCGAGTCGAGATCGTCGTCGGCCACCGCCGACCTGAAATGCAATCCGTAACAAATGCCGCGTTCGATGCGCGCGACCGAATCCAGCTCGCAGGCGTGCGCGATATCGGTTGCCTTGCTCGACCACGGTGATATGGTGCCGGCGCGCGGCAGCACGTATAGCGTGATCGCACCCTTGCCGAGGTTGCCGGCCTTGTCGCCCGACAGCAGCAGTGCATTGAGACGCTGTTTGTGTTCGGCACCCAGGTTTGCATGCAGGCCCACGAAATAGCAATAACGTGCGGCCAAGGAACGGACTCGCGGTTCCGCCTGCTGCAAAGTCTCAAGTAATTTCGCGAGTCGAAAATCTGACAGCGCAGGCTGCCCGGCCAGCTCAAGCATTAAGTGTTACTGTCTCGCGGCGTGTAAATCGGTACGGGGAACTGGGCGACATTGCCTTCCAGCTTGGAAATCTTGCTGGCGCCCTGCTTGTCGACCACATCAATGCGAATCACCGAGTGCATCGGCAGGTAGGTACGCTTGACGTGCGCAAACTCGGATTTGATCTTTTCTTCACCGGGGTCAACCACCACGGTGCTGCGCTCGCCGAAAACCAGCTGCTCCACCGATACAAAGCCGAACAGGTCGCCATGACTGACGTCGCGGGCATAGATCTCGTAGACCTGTCCCTGGCTCATGAACACAACTCTGTAAAGATTTTGCTTGGTCACAACGCCCGCCTCGAAGGCCGCGTAGTTTAACTAAAACCATGGATTTTGGCCCGGCATTCTCGAATCCGCAAAAATGATTCTCATATGGTCATTTTTTCTCATATTTGGGGTATTAGCGAAAAACAAGGCTGCTGATTATGTGAACTACGCCGCAGCGTAACGCTTTGTTTCTCTGCAAGATTCATTGGTCATGGCACTGCAACTCGAAATCGTCAGCGAACACCGCGAGCTTGTCGGCGACGACGCGGTGCGCGTTTTTCGCAACAAGGGCGGCACGATCGGGCGCTCGCTACAGAACGACTGGATACTGCCGGACCCGGATCGCTTCATTTCCGGTCGCCATGCCACGATTGATTTCAAGGGCGGCGCCTACTACCTGGCTGATACCAGTTCCAATGGCGTGTATATCAATGGCGACTGCGAACCGCTGGGCAAAGGCAATCCACGCCGTTTGTTCAACGGCGATGTGATTCGTCTCGGTGACTTCGTCATCAATGTTTCGGTTGACGAGGGCGAAAGCCTGGTGATCCCGCTGCATGATCCGGCCTCTGACGTGACCGACCACGGTGCCTCACTGGTGGACGCAGACCCGCTCAAGACCGGCATGATGCTGCTCGACGAAGATGCACTGACCGGCGATGCAGCTTTCCAGTCGGCATTGTTTGGCAGCCAGACCCGGACCGGCGTTGCTGAACCCGAGGCAAAGGCTCCGCCGGCGGCAAAACCGCGCCCGGCCGCCGCGCTCGAAGCCAGCGACCTTGCGACTCGCGAATTGATGGACGCATTTCTCGACGGACTGGGGATCAACCGGCGGGAATTGCACCCGTCTGCAGATCTTGCCGAGGTCATGCACAATGCCGGTGAGGTATTGCGGGAGTTCGTTGAAGGCATCACGCAACTGCTCGCCAGCCGCGCCAGTTTCAAAAGTGCGTTTCGCCTCGACCAGACTACTGTGCTGCCAAGGCAAAACAACGCCTTGAAGCTATCCGCCAATACGGCCGACTCGCTCAGGCAACTTCTGATCGGCAAGGAAGGCGAGTACCTTGGCCCGCGCGATTCGGTACGGGAAGTCTGCCGCGACCTGCTATTCCACCAGGACGCGTTTCCCGGTGCGATGAACAGCGCATTTCTTGAATTCTCAGATCGCTTCGATCCGGAAGAGTTGCAGGTCATTTTCGATCGCACACTCGGTAACGGATTGTGGGCGAAACTTACCAACAAGTACCGGTATTGGGCGCTATACGGGGACCTGTACCCGATACTGACGGAAAAAGGCGGTGGCCGCTTCCCGCAGTTGTTTGCCGAGGAATTCGTGCGCGCTTACGAGCGGCAGATTGCCGAGTTCAAACGTCTTGGCGGCGCCGATGGCCATCTCAAGGCGACCGTGGTACTCGACAAGCAGCACAACATTACCGAAACAGCCCCCGCTGCCGGCGAGGCTGACGAGGCTGAGGCCTAATCGGCGCGATTCTGGCGATTCGCGATCAGGTTGTCGACGACTGCCGGGTCGGCCAGCGTCGACGTGTCCCCAAGCTGCGCAAAATCATCTGCCGCAATTTTGCGCAATATGCGCCGCATGATTTTCCCCGAGCGAGTTTTCGGCAAACCGGGCGCCCACTGAATCAGGTCCGGCTTCGCGATCGGCCCGATTTCCTTGCGCACCCATTGCTGCAATTCACTGCGCAACGCGTCACTTGCCGTGACGCCCTGCATTAAGGTTACGTAGGCGTAGATGCCCTGTCCCTTGATGTCATGCGGATAGCCAACGACGGCCGCTTCGGCAACATCCTGGTGCGCGACCAGCGCACTCTCGACCTCGGCCGTTCCCATGCGGTGCCCGGAAACATTCAGCACGTCATCGACGCGACCGGTGATCCAGTAATAACCGTCTTCATCGCGGCGCGCGCCATCGCCGGTAAAATAGGCGCCCTCGAAGGTCGAAAAATAAGTGTCAATAAAACGCTGGTGATCGCCGTAGATAGTACGCATCTGCCCCGGCCAGCTATCGCAGAGCACCAGGACACCCGACGCGGCACCGCTCAGGTAATTACCGTCACTATCCACAATGGCCGGCTGTATGCCGAACAGCGGCTTGCTCGCGGAACCCGGTTTCAGCGCGGTCGCACCGGGTAGCGGGCTGATCAGGATACCGCCCGTTTCGGTCTGCCACCAGGTATCAACGATCGGGCAGCGCCGCTCACCGACCACGCTGTAATACCACTCCCAGGCTTCCGGATTGATCGGCTCGCCCACCGAGCCAAGCAGTCGCAGGCTCTGCCTCGACGTGCCCGTGACCGGCGCGTTGCCTTCGCGCATCAATGCGCGTATCGCCGTCGGCGCCGTGTAGCAGATATTCACCTGGTGCTTGTCGCATACCTCCCAGAAGCGCGCTGCCGTCGGGTAATTGGGTACACCCTCGAACATCAGCGTAACCGCGCCGTTGGCGAGCGGCCCGTAGACGATATAACTGTGGCCGGTTACCCAGCCAACGTCCGCCGTGCACCAGTAAATGTCGCCCGGGTGATAGTCGAATACGTACTGGTGCGTCATCGCGGCATACACCAGATAGCCACCGGTCGTGTGCAGTACGCCCTTCGGCTTGCCTGTAGATCCCGAGGTGTACAGGATGAACAACGGATCCTCCGCACCCATTTCCTCGCACGGACTATCGGCATCGACCCTCGCTTCGAGCTCATGCAGCCAATGATCGCGCCCGTCGACCAGGGGAATGGCGTTGCCTGTGTTACGCACCACCAGCACTTTCTCGAGTGTCGTGACGTCCGCGTGCCGGGCCGCGGCATCGACATTTGCCTTGAGCGGAACTTTCTTACCGCCGCGCACACCCTCATCGGCGGTAATGACAATATTCGATGCACAATCGTGAATACGTCCGGCGAGAGCCTCTGGCGAAAATCCGCCAAACACCACCGAATGCACCGCGCCAATGCGTGCACAGGCCAGCATGGCCACGGCGGCCTCCGGGATCATCGGCATGTAGATGGTGATACGGTCGCCGCGCTTGGCACCAAGTAACTTCAGTGAATTCGCAAACCGGCAAACGCGCTGATGCAATTCACGGTAGGTAATCTTCAGGTCGCGCGCCGGATCGTCACCTTCCCAGATAATCGCGACATCATCGGCTTTCTGCGCCAGGTGACGGTCTACGCAGTTATAGCAAACATTGAGGGTACCGTCCTCGTACCAGCGGATATGCAGGTCATCGCGAGCGTACGATACGTCCTTCACTTTGCTGAAAGGCCTGATCCAGTCGATTCGCTTCGCCTGCTCGGCCCAGAACTTCTCATTTTCGCTCACCGAGCGTGCGTACATTTGCTCGTAGCCGGCGGCATCAATCAGCGCCCGCGCACTGACGGCGGGATCCACGGGATAAACATGTGTCATTGTGTTGGCCTTCTTGTCTCGTCTTTTTCTCAGGAGGCGGTCAGTTTTCGCGCCAGCTGCAGCAGGCGTTCGGCATGCTGCAGGTGCGGCCGATCCAGCATTGTGCCATCCAGGCCGAGCGTGCCGGCACCAGGATTCGCCGCAAACAGTGCCACAACCCGCTCGGCGTGCTCAATCTCCGCGCTGGTCGGTAAAAAGGCTCGATTGATGATGTCGACCTGCGACGGATGTATCGCCAGCATGCCGCTGAAACCATCCCGCCTGGCGTTTGTTGCATAACGTGACAGACCGGCACTGTCGTTGTAATCGGTAAATACTGTATCGACTGCGGCGACGCCGGCGGCCGCGGCCGCGCACAAGGCGAGCGAGCGGGCCATGGCGTAGGTCGGCAACCATTGGCCATCATGGTCGCGACTGGCGCTGGCGCCGAGCGCGGTACTCAGGTCCTCAGCGCCCCAGGACAGGGCGGCGAGCCGCGCGTTTGCCCCGACATAGCCGTGCAAGGTGAACAAGGCCTCGGGCCGCTCCGTGCAGATCGCCATGATTCGCGTCTGCCCCGTCACGAGGCCGTGCTCGGCCTCCAGCAGATCCAATGCTGCCGAGAGCTGCACGACATCCGCAGCACTGCGCGGCTTGGGCAGTACGATGCCGGCCGGCGCCGCGGGCATGACCGACGCGAGATCGGCACGGGCAGCATCAGTATCGATCGGATTAATGCGCACCCAGGT
>JAOUHU010000003.1 GCA_029884455.1 Gammaproteobacteria bacterium
GGGTCCACGGTCGGATCATCCTGGTCAGTCGCCCAGCTTCGGATTACACCGCGGGGGCCGTAGCTCTCCAGGAATGTCTTGCCATTCTTCAAGACGAGGTCACGAGGATAATCTTCGTTCTCCGGCTCCTCCTCGGCATTGAGGTGGTAAAGATTGCCGAAGAACTCGTCGAAACCGTGGTTCGTTGGCAGGTGCTGATTGAGATCGCCCTGATGGTTCTTGCCAAATTGTCCAGTAGCGTAACCCTGACCTTTAAGAACAGTCGCCATGGTCACATCAACTTCCTGCCAACCCTCTTTCGCGCCTGGCAGGCCAACCTTGGTCATGCCAGATCGAACCGGTACTGAGCCACTGATGAAAGCCGCACGACCCGCCGTGCAGCTCTGCTGGCCGTAATAATCCGTGAACCCGACGCCTTCTTGTGCGATTCGGTCGATGTTCGGCGTTTCGTAACCCATCATGCCGCGGTTGTTGTGGCTGATGTTCCAGTAGCCGATATCGTCGCCCCATATCACGAGAATATTGGGGTTGCTCTGAGCATTACTTGCGAACGACGCGAAGCAGAGCAACAGCGCAGTTGTCGCGAATCGAAATTGAGCCATAAGATTTCACCGTGTAATTGTGAGTTCGTATTCTGCCGGCTGCAGATACAGCGGCGCCTGAGTTCTGCCCGGCATGTCGGCCATTAGCAGGATCGGCCAATCCATTGAGGCGGTACTCTGATGCAACACGCCGAACCAGTTTGCCGGATCCCGTTGCCTCAGTCTACAGACAAAGGAGTTACGTCGCACTCAGGCCTGGCTGAGCATAACAATGAGTGCACTCGGATTCTAAGCGATTTTGAGACTCGGAGAGAATACAGGGTGTGGCTCGAGGCTCTCTCATCGAACACCAATCTATCAGTCGAACCGGTTCTGAGGAAGCGCCCAGTCGATCCCGTCGACGTCGGGCAACTCGTGTCGATCATCGACGCCAATCTCTGCTGCGATAATCGCTTCGAGCCTGGCGTTCATCGCAAGGACAAGATCACTATTCACAGCTCGATCAGCAGCCAGGTTCGTATTTTCGCCAGGATCCATGTCCCGATCATAAAGTTCAAGGTCGTTATACCTGTACAGCTCAAGCGCGCCGCAGGTCCGTCCGCCGCGCACATCGGGGTGCGCGACATACATCGGCACGTGGAAGGTCTCTTGATGTAAAAGTTATTGAACCGGCGCCAACGTTCCTCTTCCGGGGGAATGTGTCCGAGCACGTAGTCCCAGGCCTTGCTGAACTCACCGTGCGCAGTCGGCCGGGCTGGCTCGTCGAATGGCTGCGTCAGGCTCCGGGGAATCGGCATGTCCCATTCGGCGTCGTACGCTCTGTTTCCCGGCGCCGGCGCAGCGTGACTCAGCAGCCGCCGGTGTCCTGCACCTTTTGCCCTGGCGTATCGGTATTGAAGTACATGATGTCGTGCGGGTTCACCAGGCCGACAGTCAGTGCCCATGGCTTACCGTCGTCAGTCAAGGGTCGGCCGACACGTCGCAACCACGAGATGGCGCTGCCAGCAATGATATGGTCGAACGAATAGCCGCCCAGCGTGTGTCCGACGACGTCGCCCGGAGAGAGGTAGTCCGAGAATCCGTAGGCTTCCATTTCCCTGGTAAAAAGGCGCTCGGGTGGAAATTGCTGATCGAACGTGCGCGTCAGGTGCCACTTCCCTTTGTACGACGTGTAAAGACCTGCTTTGCGAAGCATGTGACCAATGGTCGGGATCTCTGGCGACAAATCCTTGACCCAAGGGACATCGAGGTTTTCGAACATTCCGTTCGCTGCGGTCTGCAGGCCGGTCATCATGATCGAACGCGACGATGTGCACATCGTCGCGCCGATGTGGTGTTTCTCGAAATAGGTCCCGGTGCGGGAGAGACGCTCGTGTCCCGGCAGGTCCAGGCGTCGCGGTCGCAAGACCTGCCGACGCATGACAGAAATCGTCCGTGCGGATCATGCCAAGAGTGTGGCCGACCCCGGGGAACCGAAACCACGTCGTTGCCGAGGAGAAGTCGCCACGATTCAGGATCAGGAGCTTCTTCTCACCTTCCCGTCGCGAAAAAGTGAGTGCAAAACCGAGCATACTCAGAAAGCTCGTCGGAATCAGTGGGTTACTTTCGGGTGATCTAACTCATTGAAACCGGTGGTCACGGGACCACGGAAATCAGGCGGTTATACGAGTGCCCAACTCAGCGACTCCGCTTGGGAAGCTGAGGTTCTACCATTGAACTACACCCGCAAATCAGGGGGTTACGTTTCAGCTGAGCCTGACAGAGCATAACGGTGAACGTACGGTGACTCAAAACGATTCTTAAGCCCAAGAGGACTGCAAGCATGAGCGAATCCGTTTCTGTCGGCAATCGCTGATCGCAGACCTACAATACAAGCCATGCGCTACTTGGAATTTCCTAGTATTTTGACGCGAAGGAGATTCTGAATTGAATGCCCAACACCCGACAGCGGAAACGAGTAACGCGGCCCCACACGAACACCTGCGACACCCTTTTCGGCTTCTGCGCGCCTCGGCCGTAGCATTCGGCGTGGTTGTTTTTCTTTTTCTCTTCCGGCCTTTCGGGCTGATCCTAGATTCTGCTACTGACACGCTCGTGCTGCTCGGTCTCGCGCCGCTGAATATCCTGGCCATGTTGGGCATTCACTACCTGCCTATTTGGCGGGAGTCGTGGCGGACCGTGGTTGCCCTGTGCTGTTTGCTGATCGGCAATTCCGGATATCTGGCCATCTGGTCGCAGAGCGCGCAGGCTCTCGAAATCGGCTTGTCGGTAGCGCTGGTCGTCGGGATGACCGCCGCCATCGTCGCTTTGTGGAATCGAGGGAGAATCCCCGAGCAGGAGTTAGCTGATCGCCGCAGCGATGCTGCAGTGCACAGGGAACTGTTGACACTGACAGGAACGGGGGCCGACGAGGTCGTGCAACTGGCGCCCGCAGAGATACTCTTCATGAAGGCCAATGGCAACTATGTCGATTTGTATTACCGAACGGGCAAGGGAGTAGAGAAGGCCATGTTGCGAAGCTCGCTTGCCCGGCTCGCGGCACAAGTGACGGACAATCGGTTGATCCAGTGCCACCGCTCGCTCTTCGTCAACCTGTCGGCCGCGAGGCGCATTGTACGGTCCAGAGGGCGAACCCTGATCGAATTTGATCATGGCGAACGGATTCCGGTCTCCAGGAAATTCAGGCAACAGGTGCGGGAGGAGATATCGGCCTGACTGCGTCGGTCGTCACGCAGAGTTGCATTTCGTCACAAACCCGTGGCCCGGCAGACGATCTTGGCCGAGACTCCGCCTGTCCTTCCAGCGGAGCAGATTATGGACCGACACACAAAATGGATCGGAGTCGCCCTGGTGGTCGGCGGCTTGCTGATGTTTACGCGCATGGCGCCTGTACTCGCGGTGCTGCCGGAAGACATGGCGTTTCCGCCTGCGACCACGCAGGACATGGTGCGGCTGGCGGTAATCACCGGCGCTCGCTGGCAGCTGTCGCACATGATGGGACTGCTCGCTGTTCTGCTGTTCGGAATTGCCTATGGCTGGCACGTGATGTTGCTGATTCGGGCCGGTTGGCGATCGCTGGGTCCTGGGCTCGCCGTTACTGCGCTGCTCGCGTTCCCATTGTTCGGCATTGCACTTGTGATTGACGGATTTGCCGTGCCGGCAACGATCGCCGATCACCTGGCTGCCGGCGGCACCGGAGCAGCAACATTGGAACAGGTCGCGGCAACGCACCGTCTCGCACTGCGCTTTTTTGCACCCGGCGTCTTCCTGATGTTCGTGACGATGGGGATTCTTTCCGCGCCTATGCTGCATCGAGAAATTCATGCGCGCTGGCTCGGTGTTGCCGGACAACTCATTGCTGTTGTCGCGGTAACGGCCTACCTGACCGGACTGACCGGGCCGCACTGGAACGAACTGCAGGTCGCAGGCACGTTGATGCTGGTGGCGTTTGCCTGGCACCTGATCATCGGAGCTCGCGCGCTCATCGTCAAACGCATCGCCGCTGTTCCGCAGTCAGGATGAAGCAGCTGCATCAGGAATACCGGAAGATTAGCCTTCCAACTAGCTGGCAAGCTTTCAGTGGACCACCAAAATCAGGTGGTTACATTCCTGTCCAACTCAGCGACTTAGCTCGCGAGGCTGCAGTGCTACCACTGAACTGCACCTGCAAGGCAGGGAGTTGCGTCTCACTGGGGTCTCGCTGAGCTCAAGAGTCAGCGTACGCTGAAAGCTGCGCGGCATCCTGCGCCAGGATCAATTGGTCCGCAGGGGCCCCGCGAATACGGTCGATCCTTCGGGCCTTTCCGATCGCTCGGTTTCGAACGGTGTCGAGACGTCAATATTCAGGATGACGTGGTTGCCGACAATGCGTTCGTCCGGCCCTGGCATCGTTCGAAACGCCGCCGGAAAGAGCAGGTGATCCACTTCTTCGTAGCGCGTAATCAGGCGCCACAGGGGACCGAAGACGTCTTTCCCCTCAGGCATGTTCATCAGGTTGACAAGTGGCTCGTAACCGCTGCCGTACTGGTAGCCGAACAGGCGATACGAATCCGGATCGATGTACAGCACGTAGAAGTCCTTGCCCGATTTGCCAACTGTCGGTGCGTCCTCGAATGTCATGCGAATTTCGTAGAAATCGGTTTCGGTACCGGGCCAGCGAAATCGCTGCGGTGCCGACAGGATGACGCCGTCGTCCTGTGTCAGCCAAGGCAGATTGACGAAATAGTAGAAAAAGTGAACCATGAACGCGCTCGGGTTGCCCTTGTTCCAGTTCGTCGACCAGACCTCCTTGCCGTCGTAGCCGATGCGGGCGTCGTCCATTGGCCAGTCCTGCCAGACCCTGCGCGTTTTCTGATCGATTACCTCATGGGCAACCCACCAGGCGAAGTTCTCCTTGCGGTGGTAGTTGTCGTGCATGATGTTGTCGAAGCGAATAGACGGAGCGGCGCGCCATCGCTCAATTCCGCCGTGTGCCGCGACCATCGCCTCGATAATGCGCTGGGATTCGGTATCCTCATAATGTGGCCCGGCGGCGCAAACCGCCAGTGGTACGAACGCAAATACGAGGGCCAACACGACTGATTTCGTCGTTTTCATCGCCCGTCTCCCGCGTTTTTCACGCCCTGCGTGCCGGCCTGTTGCCACCACTGCATGGACACGGAATCGGGCACCGCACCGGCGGGCGCCTGCAGTTTTTCGCGATCGAAAGGCTTGCTCGTGTCGATATTCCAGGCGAAGTGGTAGGCGTTGCTGCGCTGGTCGCTGTCGCTGGCTTTGCCTGTGCCATATGACTTGTAAAACGTAGGAATGACGAGGCCGTCGATGTTTCGATACTCATCGAACACGTGGAAGTTTGGCCCCAATGGTTGCTCTGGATTCGCCACCATTCCCGGATGACTGATATCGAACCGGAGGCCCTTCATCAGGTGGCTGTCGGTGTCGATATAGATGTCGTAGAACGTGCCCGGAATACTCGGGTTGCGCCGGTCGAATGTGACGCGCAATACGTCATAAACCGCATCGTCGCCAGGGAGCTGACCCTTGCTTGCCGGCCCGATATTCGCGGCGTCGGCCTGCACCTGCCAGGGCAAGGTGATGAAACTCGTCGTCAGTCGAATGAAGAAGCCGGCCGGCAACGGCATCGGCCACTTGTGCGACCAGAGCTCGTCACCGTACAGCGCAATCGTCGAGTTCCAGAACGGCCACTCGATATAGCCATCGCCGGTTGCGAGATCGACCGCTTCACGGGAATAGAACGGCATTGGCCCACCACTTGTCTTGGTAAAGAATTCGAATTGCAGGCTTCTGGCGGCGAGCATTGGCTGCATGCCGCCATGCGCCGCAAGTAATTTGTTGGCCAGGGATTCGCTTTCAGAATCGGCATAGTCGGGCTCGCCGTCGAACCACGGCTCGGCGGTTGCCGCCTGAATTCCGAGCAATGTGAGGATCAATATTGAACGCAGCATGTCTGATTCCTTGAAGAGACTGATTACTGGCGTGGACAGTGGCTGTATCGGGGCGAGAATACCTTTGAAAAAGTTGCGGAAAAGTTTCCAACAATGAGCGAATCGTCAACCAGGCCGGATGGCCGCGCTGCGCGCCGTCATGCCAAAGCAACGCAGATAGGCGAGCGGGTATTGTTGCCGGATATAGGCGTGCTGCGTGGGCCCGACGGTGAAGCCCGGCTAAACGACAAGACCCTGCACGTCCTGCTGGTGCTGCTTGAGGCCGGTGACAGCGGCGTGTCCCGCGATGCCATCCTCGACCGGGTGTGGGGGTCGAGTTATCCGAGTGATGGCGTGGTCTCGCGCGCGATAGCGGACTTGCGGGCTGCATTTGGCGAAAAGGCTGGGGAGCAGAAATTCATACGCACCTTGCCCAAGTTCGGCTATCAGTTTGTGGCTGATCACAGGGCGATGATGCCAGGGGAAACAATCACCGGCGCGGCCCGGCGCAAGCCGGCGCCCTGGCGTCGAACTGCCTATTCCCTGCTGGTCGCCGCCATCGTCGGTGTTCTGTGGCTCATGCGCGATGGCGCCGAAACGACAGAGTTTGTTCTGCCACCGCCTGTGCTGACAGGCGCCAGGCCGCTTACGTCCGCGCCGGGGCTCGAACACCAGCCAAGACATGTTCCGGGAGGCGATTGGGTCGTATACGCTGCGATGCGCCAGGACCGCAATGACTGGGACCTGTTCCGAGTGTCGACAGCCGACGGCACCTCGCAGCCCGTGGCGGTGACACCGGGTGTGCACGAGCACGGGCCCGCCATATCACCAAGCGGCGAGGAACTGGCCTATGTGCGGCTGGATGGCGACGACTGCAGTATCGTCGTGCAGTCGGTGGTGCTCGGTGTTCCGGAGACCCTGGCATCCTGCTCGTCGAGATTTCCGACGCTGGTCGACTGGTCCCCGGCAGGCGACCAGCTCGCCTACACGGTCTCGCAGCCAGATGATGCGGATCAGCTGCGTCGCATACACATGGTTGATCGACATTCTGGCGACGGCCGGCAAGTGACCCAGGGCGTCTCGTCCACAGGAACGGATTTCTATCCCCGATTCTCGCCCTCAGGACGCCAGCTCGCGTTTCTCCGTGGCGAGCCGCAGCCTGACCACAGGACGACGATCTGGCTGGTCGATATCGAGTCGGGTGAGGAATCTCAATTAACCACGACGCCGACACAGACAGGCGGCATGACCTGGCTTGACGAACATCGCCTTCTGTACAGCGTGTCGGATGGCGGGGCGATGCACGGCCGCTGGCTGGATATACGCAACGGCGCGTCGTCGCCAATAGAGTTTGCTCAGTTCATGCATCCCGAATTCCTTCCCGAGAGCAACAGCTTGCTCGTCGTACAACCGCGCTCGGACAGCGACCTGGCATTGCTCGAAGCGGATGGCGATGTCCGCATGATCGCCGTTTCCACCGGGGCTGACCATCACGGCACCTTGTCGCCGGATGAGAGCTGGGTCGCGTTCATCTCAGCGCGCAGCGGATTCGACGAACTGTGGATAGCAGAAGCGCACGGCGACCTGGTGCGGCGACTGACCCGCTTTGACGGCGCTGCGGTACGGTACCCGGACTGGCATCCGGATGGTCAGAAGATCCTGTTCACAGTGCAGGCTGACGATGGCGAGCAGCTCTACGAAGTCGATCTCGTGAGCGGTACGCCACGCCGCATCAAAACGGGTTTCGCGGACGTGACGACGCCGCGCTGGCTGGCCGACGGCAGTGGCTGGATCGCTGGTTGCCACGACGGGAGAGCGTGGGGCATTTGCACGGGTAGCGATACAACGAGCGAACAATTGATCAGCGACTATTACCGACCGAGGCCGACCGCGGACGGACGGATCTACGTTATCGACAAAAATGGCGCATTGTTCGAGCTGAACTTGCACAGCCGCAGTGTTGCAAAAGTCTGGGATGGCCTGCCCGGCAACGGCCGCTACGGATGGGCCGTCGCAGCCAATGTTGTTTACCTGCTAGACAGCGGTGAGCAAGGCGGCGCGAGCCGCATGGTGCGATACGACCTGGGAAGCGGTAGGTCCGAAGTACTGTTTGAGGGGGCGATGCCACTTGCCGACATGAATCTCAGCATCGGCGGGCAATCGGGCGACATTTTGTTTACCCAGTTGCGGGTATCGAGCGACGACATCGTGATGTACGAGAACGTTGTGGCGGTACCTCGCGGGGCTTGGCAGCCTCAATGACATCGGAGAGAAGCGACCCGGCCGCATTCTAAAAGTCCAGGTTTAGCGCGAAAACTGGGGCAAATCGCTCAGGGACCCCGATTGGGAAGCAGAAGTTCTGACATTGAACTACACCCGCAAATCATGGAGTTACGTCTCACTTGAGCTCGGCTGAGCAAAATGGTGAGAGTCCGGGGACTCTGAGCGAATCGCCGCGTCCGAGAGAAGAATTTTCCGGATCGCCGTGACACGAACTCAACTTGTTCTATTTGTCTTTGGTTCGCAATGCTTGCCTCAGGCGGGCAGGACAGGGAACATCTGCCGCGCGCGCGTAGTTGCGAAGTCGATAAAGACCCTGAGTGCTTTGGGAACATGCCGACTGCCAAGACGAACCATCGAAAGGGCTTCGATCGGCAGTTTCCAATCAGGCATCACCTCGACGAGTTTTCCTGACGACATCAGGTCCGTGCGAACAATGGGTGGCAAGTCGCCAACGCCGGTCCCGTCTGCGAGAGATTGAGCAAGTCCTGCATAGTCGTTCATGGCAAGTACCGGCCTGACTGCGACGGTTTCGGTCGCATCGCCCCGCGAGAACGACCATCGGTGCCCTGCGACGGACGTGCCAAAAGCAAGTAGGCGGTGGCCAGGAAGGTCTTGCGGATGCTCCAGCCGATCGTGTCGCGCGATGTACTCAGGGCTGGCCACAAGCTGGCGACGATATTTCAACAATGGCGTGGCGACGAGCGCCGAATCTTTCAGCTCGCCCACCCGCAGCGCCAGGTCTATGCCTTCCGTAAGGTGATCGACAAAGCGCTGCGTGACCATTACCTGTGCGGATACCTGGGGATAGGTTGACTGGAACGCGGAAAGGATGGGTGCAAGCAGACTGTCCGATATACTGGGCGGCGCAGAAATACTGATACGCCCTCGTACCTGGGTAAGCCTGTTGGAGACCATTGCGTCTATTGCCTCGGCAGTTTCGGCGCTGCGCTGGGCCTCATAGAGCACGTCGACACCGATATCGGTGAGCCGTAACTTCCGCGTGGATCTCTCAATCAATTGAACGCCGAGGCTGTCCTCGAGGTCGGCCACCTTTCGCGAGACCGTGGATATCGGCATATCCAGGCGCCTTGCTGCTGCTGAGAAGCTGAGCGCTTCCGCGACCCGCGCAAAGATTGCCAGCGCATTGAGATCAAATTTTATTTTTCCATTCATGAGAAAGTTATTCCATAAATAACCCACTTATACAATATGTGGAAACCATTTATCTTTATTTCATGGCAATCGTGCCTCCGAACGAACAAGGAATCTCGCTATGAAGAACATCGCTTTGGCAACTATGGCCGTTGGCGCCGCACTCGTGGCCTCTCACACGGCGTCGGCAGAAAATGTCCACACAAGCGCTATCCAGAATCTGCTGTCGGCATACGAGACGGCACTGAATGCGCAGGACACCGATACGATCGTTGGGCTCTACGCGGACGATGGCGTGTTCATGCCGCAGCACAGTCTGCCGCAGGTTGGCATTCACGACATCCGTGCAGCCTATGACAACGTGTTCACGGCCATCACACTCGACATTGAATTCGCAATCGATGAAATCGGGCTGCTTTCGGATGACTGGGCATTTGCTCGTACCCGCTCCGAGGGAACCGTGCGCATCAATGCCACGGGTGATTCCGGTCCCGAGGCGAACCAGGAACTGTTCCTGTTCCAGCGCACCGATGGCAACACCTGGCAAATTGCGCGATACATCTTTTCAACCACTAACCCGCCGCGCGGCTGAATCTGTGAGAACGGGAGACAGAGACATGTTTGGTCGTATTCTTCTTCAACGGATCATGTTCCTGAAAAACGTGGCGATGGCCGGCGGTCTCCTCATACTCGCCAAAACCGGATCGCCCTCACTCTCGCTCGAACGCTTGTTCTCGGGCCGAACGAAGACAGCGCAATGACCCGTGAAATGACAGCTGTGGTGATTTACGAAGCCGGTGGACCGGAGGTGCTCAAGCTCGAGCGCCGCCCGGTTCCCCGGCCGGCCGACGGCGAAGTGCTGATCCGCGTACGCGCATTCGGATTGAATCGATCCGAGCTTTTCACCCGCCAGGGTCTTTCGCCGAATGTTGCCTTTCCCCGGATCCTCGGTATTGAAGCGGTTGGGGAGGTTGCCGCGGCACCTGGTGGAGAATTTGCGGAAGGGGACGTTGTCGCCACGGCGATGGGCGGCATGGGACGACAGTTCGACGGCGGCTATGCGGAATTCACCATGGTGCCGGCCCACCACGTGCAGAAGCTTGCAACGACACTCGACTGGCAGGTGCTGGCAGCGATCCCGGAAATGCTGCAAACGGCCTGGGGCGCATTGTTCAAATCACTGAAGCTGGAGCAAGGTGACACGCTCCTGATCCGCGGCGGCACGACGTCAGTCGGGCTGGCGGCAGCCGCCATCGCAAGGCGCCATGGAGCTACCGTCGCCGTAACGACGCGCAAGCTCGAAAGCGAAACCATGCTGCGTGAGAATGGCGCGGATCATGTGTTCATTGATGACGGCGAAATTGCGGAGGATGTACGAAAAGTCTTTCCGTGTGGCGCAAACAAGGTGTTGGAACTGGTTGGCACGACGACACTGAAGGACTCCCTGAGAGCCACCCGTACCGGGGGAATTGTTTCAATGACGGGCATGGTCGGCAATTCATGGTCGTTTGAGGAATTTAGCCCAATGGATGCTATTCCGACCGCCGTAAACCTGACTACCTATTCGGGCGGAGTCGAGGATTTCATGCGAACGCCGCTGCAGGATTTAGTGCGAGATATTGAGTCAGGTGCCCTGAAACCGCGGATAGGAAAGGTCTTCAGTCTCAAAGAGATCGTGGAAGCTCATCGAACCATGGAGAACAACGTTGCTGGCGGCAAAATCGTCGTGTTGACCTAGGCGCATGCCGAACGAATGTATATTCGATTTGAGATCTCGGTTTTGATGGAGCGAAGATCGCAAACACGACCCACAATGAGTGAGGCCAATACTGGGCATTTTCGGAAATCCCACGGGACCCAGTTGGTTACTATTGGGAGGTCTGGCTCGTTGAATTCGGTGCGCATGTCAGGGAGTTTCTAGAGTATCGGCCACGGCTGCAGCAAATGCTGCGGCTATGGCGATTCCACGCGATCGTGCGGAACGGGCAAAACCGGCTGCGCTTATGCGGCCGTCTCAAATCCCTGCAGGTTATTCAGTCAAAACGCGCCTGTGGCAATGCCCAGTCGACGCCCTCGACGTCCGGCAACTCACTTCCGTCATCGACACCGATCTCCGTCGCGATAATCGACTCAAGTTTGTTGCTCATAGCAAGCACGAGGTCGCCATTTGTAGCTCGATCTGCGGCAAGGTTCGTCATTTCGTCCGGATCGTTCAGCCGATCGTACAGCTCGAGGTCGTTGTACCGGTACAGTTCGTCGAGGCTCGCCGGCTTGTGATGCTCGGTCGGTGAGAAGTATCGCGAGAACGTGTACCGACCATCGAATACCGAGCGCACCGTGCCGCGTTTCTTCAGGTTGGGCCGAAAGCCGGTGGCCGCCATCTCGGTTTTCGGGTCCTTCCCGGCGGCCTTAACATTAGCGATGAACGGCATGAGATCGCCGTCATTCGATGCAATGCCGCTGTAGGTGAACAGCGCAGCCTCGCGAATTGCATTGACGTTCGCACTGCGCGGTTCGTTGAGGAGAGCGGAAAAGTCCTTTCCAGGCAGCTCACGGCCGGCGATCTCGGACGATCGGGTCTGGTCCGCGCCGGCCAGTGCCAGCAGCGAAGGGGCGATATCAATGTGTGCGGTCAGCGCGCCACAGTGCTGGCCGCCGCGCACATCCGGGTGCACAACGTACATGGGCACGTGGAATGTCTCGCGGTAGGCGAAGGGTCCCTTGCCGCGCAGGCCGTGCGCGCCACCGGCCTCGCCGTGGTCGGCCGTGTACACAACGATCGTGTTATCGGACATGCCGAGCGCATCCAGTTCGCTGAGAATCGCCGTCAGTTGCGCATCCACAGAGCGAATGCTGTTGATATAGAAGTTGTTGAAGCGGCGCCAGCGCTCCTCTTCGGGCGGGATATGGCCAAGGACGTAATCCCAGGCTTTGCCGAACTCGCGGTGCGCGGCCGGGCGGCCGGGTTCGTCGAATGCTTGCGTCAGGCTCGCCGGAATCGGCATATCCCACTCCGCGGCGTAACTTTCATTGCGCGGTGCCGGCGCCGCGTGGCTCAACAGCTGCCCATTGTCCTGCACCTTTTGCCCTGGCGCATCGGTGTTGAAATACATGATGTCGTGCGGGTTCACGAGACCCACCGTCAGCGCCCAGGGTTTTGCCTCGTCGCTCAATGGCCGGCCAACGCGACGTAACCACGAGATTGCGCTGCCGGCGATAATGTGATCGAACGAATAGCCGCCCAGCGTGTGCCCGACGACATCGCCTGGGGAAACGTAATCGGCAAAACCGTACGCTTCCATTTCCCTGGTAAAAAGCCGTTCGGGCGGAAACTGCTGGTCGAACGCGCGCGTCAGGTGCCACTTCCCTTTGTACGCCGTGTAATAACCTGCTTGGCGCAGCATGTGGCCAATGGTCGGTATCTCTGGCGACAGGTCCCTGACCCAGGGGACGTCGAGATTTTCGTACATGCCATTAACGGCGGTCTGGAGACCGGTCATCATGATCGATCGCGAGGATGTGCACATGGTTGCGCCGATATGATGCTGCCCGAAATAGGTACCGTTACGCGCAAGGCGCTCATGGCCCGGCAGGTCGAGGCGGCGCGGCCACCTGTCAAAGTGGCGTTGCTGGTCAGTGAACACGAAGAGAATATTGTGGCCAGCATTTGCAGCACGGCGTACGGGCGTTCTTTGCTGGGCGACACTCGTACCACCCGCACCGAGCAGATCAGTGCCGACCAACGAAGCAACGGCGAGTCCCGCCGAGGCATTAATGATCAAATCTCTGCGCGAGATTCCATTTTTCTTAGACATGATGGCCCCAGACGTTCAAAGTTTTCCAACCGGCGCACTGCCTGGTTACGCGGCTGCTCGCAGGATATTGAATGGTGCCAGCTCGGGCAGGCGGCAATCCTTGAGTTTTACGAGACCCGTATAAACCAGCGCATGCTGCCCGGATACCGAGGCATGGCTGACCATGTCCGTCAGCACCATCCACGCGGAGAACGGCTCGAAACGAAAGGTCTGGTGCCCCTCGGTAATTTGCTGGAATTCAGGGGTGTCTTTCATGTAGTTATGAAACTTGCGCATAACCCGGTCATACGGGCTGCTGTCCAGCATCGGTGCCAGCGGTAATCCCACGCCGGCAAGACCGTTCAACAGCGATGTGCGCAACTTGCCAAGCACGCCGCGTTCGAGCGTGGGCGACAGGTCTTCATACAAGCCTGCCTCGCGTCCGAACTTCTCGAAAAGTTCCGGAAAATCTCCCTTGCTCGCCCAGACGCGGTCGACTTCGGGATTGACGTTGACGAAGAAACGCAGGATCCGGTCACCGTTGGTTGCACCGTATGCGCCGGCGTCGACATGCACGAGCTCATTGCTGGCGTGCGGTTTCAGGTTGCGGCCTTTTTCCTCGATGGGGCGAAAACTGCAGGTGCCCACCTTGATATTGCGGGCGAGCGTCGGCATGACTTTTTTCAGGAATTCTGTCACCCGATCGCGATGGGTGGAGAGCACCTCATAGGCGAGGTCAGCAATGGGCGAATGCGCATCAAGGCCGGTTACCTTGTCCGCTTCCGGGTGGTAACTGACGTTTTTGAGTTTCAGTTGCCTGGGCAATTCAGTCCGCAGCGTATGCAGTGCATCGGCGGACGCGAGTTCAATCGGGCAGGGGAAAAACTTCACAATCCTGCCCCGTTCCAGGGCATCGCCAATCTCATCCGGTGCCGCCGTAGCCAGTCGCTCCGAGTCATATACTTCCAGCATGATCCGCTCCTGATAAAGTCTGCCGAATTCCGTTATTCCCTACTCCTGGCTCTTGCGAATCATCATGCGCACCCGGGACATGAACGAGTCCTTCTTGTAACGGCCTTTCACGACATGCCGGATCTGGCACGCGCCGGGCACGTCGAGTGCGACACCCTGTGTTCCGATGAGCCAGCGAAATGCGCGGTCCTCGTACGTCTTGCGCCATCGATCCGAGGGCTTTTGATAAATGCCGATATCCTCACAATAACCGCAGGCGCGCGCAACATCGCCGTGCATGATCTGGTAGGGGCCTTTGGCTTTTTTGCGCGGGCCGCCATACGGCACGAAATCCGCCAGCGGAATCTCGCGAATCGCCGGCCCTTCCCGGCCAGCATTGAGGATGTCGGCGTCTTCCCCTAACAGCGACGTGCCCAGGCCAATTCTCGGAAAGACCAGGATATCGTCGCGGCCTTGCAATTCATCCGCGAGTGTATCGAGGCAAGCCTCGTGGAAAATAATGTCGCAGTCGGTAAACCAGATCCAGTCGGCGCTGGTTGATTTTGCGGCGCGATTGCGGCCGATGCTGCGCCGGAAAAGCTGTTCTTTCGGTAACTGCACCCAGTTCCAGTGCACACCCGGTACCTCGATGTTCGCAAAGAAATTTAAGACTCTTGCGACCGACTCATCACCGGGCGCATGGTAAACCGACATCGTGATGTCCAGCTTGTCGGTGCGATGATTCACCAGCGAGCTAAGCTGATAGCTTAGAAAATGGCCGTATTGCCAGCAGTGACAGACAATTTCGAGACTCAGCTTGCCGGTTCGTTTTGCTTTTTCGACTTTGGCCGGGTCACGTTTTCGAAACCAGGACGCCGGCAGGAAGCCGCTGGCGGCGAAGCGGTAGAAAAGGCCGGTTACGAGGTCGAAAAACCCTGACATTCTGCTGCACGCAATTTATTGATAATCGGGCAAATAATTTGCGCGCAGTATACTGCCTGCGGGTAACGGCTGCCAGAAAGCGTGAGGTCGCCCTAATTCGACTGTTCCGGGCCTGCGTCGAGGCGAAAATCCACCACCGCACCGAGGGTGTCGGTTACGCAGGAGACGGCATACACCCTTGACACGGATCTGTCCGGTTGCAGGTAGACATTCGTTTCTATGCGAATTTTCAGTTCCACAAGGCTTACCTGGTCAAGATCGTAGATCGTGTGCACGACCCACATCGCGTCGCTGTAGTCCGCATGTCGTCCAATCTCCGCTACGCAGGCTGCAATCGGTTTGCTGGTGTGACGCTGCCCGCGCTGCGTGGCAGCATCGGCCGTACATGCCAAAGTCAGCCCAAACAAGGCCAGGGCCGTCAGTGCCATGGTGGATTTATTGATATAGATCATGCTTTGTTCTCCTTATCGTTGCGCTTGAAAGAGCCACGCGATTGCGTGGCAGTTATGAATCGACTCCGATACTCCGGGTGTTCGGTATTCATGCAGCGGTCCCACCAGGTGAAATAGAGTCCGAAGTTGTAGCCGCCGTTTGAGTGGTGCAGGTCGTGATGCGTCGTCGTCGTAACGCATCGCAGCAACGGCACGCGAAGCCACCAGCCGGGAAAGATTTCGAATCCCGCATGGCCGATGACATTGCGCAGGATCATGTGGGACACGAATAGCAGCACGGTGATTTCGTGCGTCGAAATCAGTAATCCGGCCACCGGCAGGAATGCGGCTTCGATGATTGCCTCGGGCGGCGCAAATGAGTAAGCGGCCCAGGGGGTCGGTGTGCGGGACTTGTGGTGCAGGCGATGTACGCGCCGGAACAGCCAGCGCGTGTGCATGCCGCGGTGCGCCCAGTAAAACCAGGTATCGTGCAGCAGCACCAGGAGGGCGAATTCAAACAACAATTGCCCGCTGCCCGGCAAAGCGCTGCCATAGATGCTGAACATGCCGTGCTGGCTACCCGCGTAGACGCAGAAGCCAACCAGCGAGAACAGGACGACGGTGCTGAGGGAGAAGCCGATCTCGCGGCGAATGTCAGCACTGGTTGCGCGCCTGTGCTGGATACGGCGGGCGGCGATCGGTCTGGCGACCAGCGCGAGCACCGACGCCAATCCGCCAGCCGCGATCAGGTAGCGGGACAGATCGAGTACCAGTATCGTCGGCCATGCGGCCTGGAACAGCTCAGAAAGGGTGCCTGTTTGGCTCATGCTTGCACTCCGGATGCGGGATTTCGGAGTGCAAAGTAAGGCTGCGGGCCGGTCGGAATCTCGCCGATAATGGCGAACTAGCGCCGATTTCGAAACGGGCGAGGTTTATTCAGAATCGGCGCGTGCCTGTCCGAGGTGCTGGCGCCGGTGGTCTGTCGGTGTTCTCCCGGTGGCTTGCTTGAACGCGCGGTTGAACGGGCCGAGCGATGCATAGCCGAGATCCAGCGCGATGCTCAGGACCGGCAGCCTGGCCAGCGCGGGATCTGCCAGCCGGCGCTTGGCCTCCTCGATCCGGTAGCTGTTGAGAAACGCCGAGAAGTTACGGAAACCCATGCGGCCGTTAATCAGCCGGCGCAACTGGTGTTCGGGATAGGAGAGCCTGGCAGCCAGCGCTTTGATGGTCAGGCCGGTTTCGCGGTATACGCCGTCCTGCATCAGCTTTAGCAGCGCCACGTGCAAGACGCGTTCCGCAGCACCGAGAGATTCTTCCCCGAGCGGCACCTTTACCGTGCGGGTACCCGTGGCAATGGCGAAGAACTCGGGATTGAGGCGCAACATCGGCGTCGCAAAGCCGAGCGTCAGGAGTGCGATGATGATGACATTGCTTAGCTCCAGCCAGCCGGGCAGTGGTCTGCCGCTGAAGGCAAGTTCCACCACGAGCACCGCGGCCACCTGGACCGAGACCAGCACCAAAAACAACAGGCGAAACGAGCGGCGGTTTTCCAACAGGTCGTCGGGCCTGCCATTGACGGTCAACCACAGCGCGTGCGCCACGACCAGCAGTGCCGCGACGTGCATGGTGCCGTTCGCCGCTGTTGACCAGGCTGTACTCAATGTCTCGCCAGCGAGGTAAATGATCCAGCTGGCGATGGCAATGGCAGCAGCGATGACGATCAACGATGATGGCGGCCAGTCGGATTCGAAAATTGCGCGCGCAAACAGCCACAGGCAGTAGGGGACAATCAGCGCCAGCAAGACGGCCAGTGGCAACAGCTGCGGCAGCAGGTTGCGCAGCGTGTCATCAGAAACGAACAGATAGCCGACGAGACTCAGCATGAGCAGTGAACCGCCGCAGCGAGTCGCGCGGTCGCCGCGGCTGAACAGGAAAACCGCTGCAATCAGGACTTCCTGGCCGATAACGATCAGTCGAATGGCAGTTTCTGGTGACGGCATACTGCCAGCAGTGTACCCAGGCCGCAGGGTCAGGCAAGGTCCCGGGCGTAAATCACTTTGGCATCGCCGGGCGCGTAAAAGTCGCTGATACTGGCTTCGACGTGATAGCCCATGCGCTCATAAAATGCCCGCGTTGGCGCGTAGCCACCACGGCCGGCAGTGTCGACGAACATGCGTGTTGCTCCGAGTTGCCTGGCAAGTTTCTCGGACTCTCGTAACAGCTTGCCACCCAGCCCCTGGCGCTGCTGGCCCGGCGCGACCGCGATCCAGTACAAGTCAAAACTTGATCGCGTGGCCGGAATCGGCCCGAAGCAGGTGTAGCCGAGCAGCTGATCCGCTTGCTCCGGGTCATCGGCGAACAGGAACTCATAACCACTCGCCTTGCCGCGTGCCAGTGCCTCGTCAACAAGTTCGATCGCGATGAGCTGTTCCTCGGGCGAGAAAAAACCGGTGGCGCCGACGAGCCTGCCGACAGCGCCGGCATCCGATGCCTGCAGTGTGCTGCGCCAGTGCATCAGCGCTTCTTTCCGGTCGCGGCTTTGAGGGCGAGTCCGTCCCATAGGCCGTTGAAAAAGTGGCGCGCATTGATGCCCAGTGTTTGCGTCTTGTAGCCGCCTTCCTGCACCACCAGCGTCGGCATTTGGAGGCCTCCGATCATGCGGCCATTTTCACGAAAGTCCCTGGCCATCAGGGAGAAGGACCCGGTTGGGTCGCCCTTGGCGGTGTCGAGTCCCAGCGACACTACCAGGAACTGGGGGCCGAATTTGCGGATTTTCCCGAGCGCGCCGGCCAGCACTTTGCGATAGCGCTCGCCATCAAGGTTCTCCGGCAACGGAAAATTGAGGTTGTACCCCTTGCCTTCGTCCGCACCTTTCTCGTCTTCGAAGCCGGAAAAGTAGGGATAGCTGTAGCGCGGGTGACCGTGCAGCGAAATTGTGAATACGTCTTTGCGTTTGTAAAAAATGTCCTGCGCGCCATTACCGTGGTGATAGTCAATGTCCAGCAGGACGACCTTGCCATGCTTGCTCAAATGATGCGCGGCGATCGCTGCTGAATTGAAATAACAGAAGCCTCCAAAGGCTTCGTACTCGGCGTGATGGCCAGGTGGACGAACCAGTGCGTAGGCCGCTGGGCTGCCGTCGAGCAAGCAGTCGGCACCCGTCATTGCGCAGTCCACGGACCGGCGCGCCGCCTTGTATGCGTTGGCGTTCAGGGGTGTGAAGGTGTCGATGCAGTAATAACCTGCGCGCAACGGAAGTTCGCGAGGCGGCCGGGTACGGTTGCGTACCGGAAAAACATACGGGTAGACAGACTGGCCCGGTGGCACGTTTTCGCAGGCCCTGCGTAGGAACTGGACAAATTCCGGCTTGTGCACCTGTTCTATGACGCCAATGCCGTAACTGCGCGGAGCGATGGACTCGAACACTTTGCTCTTGGCGAGTTCCTTCGTAATGACCGGGATTCGAACCGGCGCCTCAACGTAGCCGCGGTCGTTGACATGGTGAATCGAGTGCTGGTCGTTGATCACCAGCGCGATCCGTAGCTGCTTCGGCTGGACGGACTGCGGTTTTTCTTCGGCTTTCAGGTAGCGGGGCGCACGCAATCGCACCGGGTCATCCTTGATGGACCTGACGACCATGTCGACATACTCGGGTGAGCAAGTGCCGCTGTACTTGCGTTCAAGAATCGCGCGAACAATATGTCGCACCTCATCACGCCGTAACCGCCGGCCAGGCCGCCCGAGATCGTCGTATACGAGGTAGGGCGGGTCGGTGGCGTCGTCGGTCAGCGGTGTTTCATAGGCGGTGTTGGCCAGTGGGCGCGCACCGAAGCGCTCATAAAACCGGAGGCGCGCAACATTTTGTTTGCGAATCGCCGGGTTGGGTGACAGCTCCGCCGTGTCTGGCAGACACTCCAGGAAAAGGCCGATAACGCCGAGCTGGAAGGCCTCCTCGCGGGCACGCGCATATAATGCGCCGCCGATACCGCCACCGGTATCGCCCCGGCCGGCACAGATGTAATCGAGATAGCAGAAATTCAAGTCGGGCGCATGCTGCAACATGGCAAAGCCACGCACGATACCGTTGCCGTTCTCGGCCACCAGCAGGATCGAGCGAAAACGAAACTTCATCGGGTTGGCTAGCTGTGACGGCAGCTTGGCGATGTCTTTCTCGCTCAAGCCGTCAAACTGCACGCGCAGCATCGCCTGAACCTGGCTTAGCAGCTGGCGATTGGTCGAAGTTGTGACGTCAAAAATCTTGTGGATACGAAACATGTCTCAGTGCATAGCGGCGCTGACGATGTGCTCAATGGCCCGCGTCGGCGTCATGCCGGCCTCCATGACGGCAGCGGCGAAGCCGGCGTCCGGGGACAGGCATGGGTTGGCATTGATTTCGAGCACCCAGGGTACCCCGGCTGCGTCGAGGCGCAGATCGATTCTTGCATAGCCCTTGAGCTTGAAGGCCCGCCAGCATTTTTGCACAACGTCGACAATTGCGTCGTGCTCGGCACTCGGCAGCTCTGCAAACGAGCGCTGCGTCGCGTGAAACTCAGGTGTGGCGTCATCCCATTTCGCCGCGTAGCCAACGATTCTTGGTTTACCCGGCGGATAGTCAACGAAAGTCATCTCTGCGATTGGCAGAATTCGCGGTTTGCGGTCCACTTCGAGCACCGAGACATTAAATTCCCGGCCGTCGATAAACTGCTCGGCGAACCAGGCGCCACCGTGTTGCGCATGGCAATGATCGATGCGCGCGCGTGCCGCTGTTAACCCAGTGACGACGCAACCGTCGTCGAGACCCAGCGACGCGTGCTCCCAGAGTGACTTCACGATCCAGGCAGTCTTGTCCACCGGTTTATCGTCACCCGGCAAAAAGCTCGCCGGAGTCGGAATGTCGTGCAGCTTCATCCAGCGCTTCGCGAGCAGCTTTTGCGAGCTCAGGTACATCGCGTCGCTGTCGCAGCCGGTGAAGCGTATTCCGGCGGAGCCGAGCAGCGCCGGCAGCATGTGCACCAGGCGCCCGTCGCCGCGCAGTGACTCGACCAGGTTAAACACACACTCCACGTTGCTGGCCGAAATCGCTGCCAGGGTCTTGGACAGGTCAAGGTCCGTCGCCAGGGTAGTAACGCTCCAGCCCAGTTGCTGCATAACGTCGCCGACGTATCGGGCCTGGACGAGAGTGTCTACTTCGTCGGCACGCGCATCGGTGCTGATAGTCTCATGCAATACGAGGACCGATCTGGGGAAATCAGGCGGCAACCGACTCTGCCCGTGCCGTGCGCCTGAGTCGCTGCGTTGCGGATGCCATGATCCGGCCGATCAGGACGTCGTACTTGATACCGGACATGGTCGCCATGATCGGTAAATCCGAATGCTGCGGATGAATGCCGGCCAGCGGATTGACCTCGAGGAAGTGTACCTGCCCGTTATCGTCCAGGCGCAGGTCGATGCGACCCGCGTCGCGACAGCCCAACGCACGCCAGCTGCGCAGCGCCACCGCCTCGACGTCCTGGCGAAGCTGCCCGGTGGGCAGCAGGCTGTACTGTACAAGCTGTTCGCATTCCTCTTTGTTGCGATAGGAATAGACTTCGGCGTCGGCGCCCTCCAGCAAAACGATTTCCATAGTGGCGAGCGCCTTAGCTTTGCGACCGGTGCCGACAATACCGACCGTAAATTCGCGGCCGGGCAGGAATCGCTCAACCAGGACGGGTTGGCCTTTATGCTCGTTTAGCAGCCTGCGGCACACATTGCGGAGTTCCGCCATGCTGTTGATCTTCGAAGTCGCACTGATGCCCTTGCCGGTTCCTTCCGCAATGGGTTTGGCGAACAGTGGCAGCGGCAATGAAATACCCTTCAAATCCTGCATCTCGTTCACGATCGCGTAGTCAGGTGTTGCGACACCGGCGGCTCGCACAACATCTTTGGTCATGCCCTTGTGCAATGTCAGGGCGCAGACCAGCGCATCCGAGAACACATACGGGATCTCGTAGGCGTCGAGCAGGGCGGGCACCTGCGCCTCGCGAGCGATGCCATGCATGCCCTCGCAGATATTGAACACCATGTCCCAGCTATCGCCGCTGGTCAGGCGTGCGGCGAGCTGTTTTACGTTGCCGATGCGGTCAACCACATAGCCTTGCCGCTTCAGTGTGGATTCGATGCTGTCGATGGTATCAGCGCGATCAAACTCGGCCGTATCAATCTCGCTGTATCCCGCGGCAAGGTAAGCGTCACGCAGGTCATAGGTCAGTCCGATCCGAATTCCGTTATTTTTCATGCTCAGGCTCCCGGCCCGCGTGTCAGGCGCTGTCCGGAGTCCGGATAGCGATAGGTGTCACCGTCATAGCTCTGCAACAGAAGGTCATCGCCCTCGTAGCCAACCACGTAATCGGGCGCAATCGGAATCTTGCCGCCGCCCTTTGGCGCATCGACGACGAAAGTCGGTACCGCGTAGCCGGTCGTGTGGCCGCGCAGGCCACGTATCAGCTCGATGCCTTTGGCCACCGGAGTACGAAAATGCGCGGATCCCGAAATCGGGTCGCACTGGTACAGGTAGTAAGGCTTGACACGGTTCTTCAGCAGTCCGTGCATCAGCGTGCGCATCGTGTCGATGTCGTCGTTGACGTCTTTCAGCAATACCGTCTGGCTGCCGAGCGGAATGCCGGCGTCAGCGAGTCGACCACAGGCTTCCGCGACTTCGGGGGTGAGCTCATCCGGGTGCGTGAAATGCAGGCTCATCCATAGCGGATGGCAGCGTTTCAGTACGCGCGTCAACTGCGGTGTGATACGCATCGGTTGCACGACCGGCTGCTTGCTGCCAATACGCACAAACTCAACATGCCTGATCTTTTGCAGCCTTTTCAGGATGTACTCGAGCCGATCGTCGTCGAGGCTCAGCGGGTCGCCGCCGGAAATCAGCACGTCCCGCACGGCTTTGGTGCGCTCGATATAGTCGAGCGCCAGCTCTATATCACCCTTCTTGACGCTGCGTTCACCGGCGGCACCGACCATGCGCGCGCGCGTGCAATAGCGGCAATACACCGAGCAATAATTGGTGACCAGCAGCAAGACCCGGTCCGGGTAGCGGTGCACCAGGCCCGGTACCGGACTGTGCGTATCCTCGCCCAGCGGATCTTCGCTTTCGGCACGCGAGATTTCGTACTCGCCGAGCACCGGCACAACCGTGCGTCGCAGGCCCTGGGCGGCATTTTGCGGATCGAGCAGGCTCGCGTAGTAAGGCGTTATACCAACAGGCAGCGCGCCGGTATGGCGCTTGATGGCATCGGACTCTTCGTCCGAGAGTTCGATCATGCGCGCCAGATCCGCAAGCGTGCGAACACGATTGCGATTCTGCCAGCGCCAGTCGTTCCAGTTTTCCAGCGTCGCATCCGGGTAGAAGCGGTGCAGAAAATCTACGGATCGCTTTGAAACGCGAAACCGTGACGGGCCAATTGATCGTGAGGGTTTTGAGGCAGGTTGGACCAGAGGTCCCGGAGGTTCTTCCGCGGCGACTTGGGCGGTTTTCATCGAGCATCCTACAGTGCAGTTGGGCGACCTGCGAGTGAAAACCGGCCCGGCCCTTCGGGTCGTGGCGGGGTATGCCCGCCTCATAATCGCGGTACTATAATCTTGAGCTATCGATTGTCAATGATTCTTTTCACAGTCCTTAATGGCGGAAAAAAACAGCGACTTCGTCCTCAAGGGAGCATCCGAACGAGGAGTCCGCAGAGGTAATCTGCTTCAGGAAACTGCAACGCGACCGGGTGGTCCGGAGCCTGCGACAGGCGTTCGATAATCTGTGCGTCGCAGCGCACGTCCGCGGCCGCACCAGCGACGATCTTCTGGAACAGATCGGCACTGACGTGCCCGGAACAGGAGAATGTCGCGAGTACTCCGCCCGGTTTCAGCAGCTGCAGTCCCAGCATGTTGATGTCCTTGTAGCCGCGGCAGCCGGATTGCAACTGTTGCGCCGAGCTGACGAACTTTGGCGGGTCGAGTACGACGAGGTCGTAACGTTGCCCGGAGTCTCGCAGTCGGCGCAGCTCTTGCGGCACGTTGGCGTTGGTAAACTGACAGCGAGCGGCGACGCCATTCAGCGTGGCCTGGTGTGCGGCAAGTTGCAGCGCCTCAGCGGAGCTGTCTATCAAGCTTGCGTCAGCAGCGCCATGGTGCAGCGCAGCCAGGGCAAAGCCGCCGGAATAGGAGTAGGCATCCAGCACGCTGGCTCCTTTCGCATAGGCGGCGACGCGCAGGCGATTCACGCTTTGATCAAGATAGCTGCCGGTTTTCTGCCCCTGCTCGATGCTGACCAGCTGGCGTACTCCGTGCAACGTATATTCGACCGGCTCCCCTGGTAACTCACCGCGAAGCAGGCCGCTGCGCAGTTCCAGGCCTTCCTTGTGTCGGACGCTGGCGTCGGAACGCTCGTAGATCGCGCGTGGCACCAGCAGCTCTTCAAGGGCGGCCACGATCGCTTCGCGCCAGAACTCCGCGCCCACCGACAGCAACTGGCAAACCAGGTAATCACGATAGCGGTCGACAATCAGGCCGGGCAGTCCGTCGGCTTCGCTGAACACCAGGCGACAGGCGCCGGCATCGTCCATCAGGTGCAGCTGCCGACGCAATTCGATCGCCCGGGCGATTCGTTGTCGAATGAAAGCGGCATTGATTGTGCTTGCCGCATCGAAGGACCAGGCCCTGGCGCGAATCTGTGATCTGGGAGACCAGGCGGCGTAGGCGAGGAACTCACCCGAATCGGACACCACGCGCACCGTGGATCCGGCTTCGGGATTGCCGTTCACGCGTGCGATCGCACCGGAGAATACCCAGGGGTGGCGACGCCGGATCGACTTCTCGCGCCCGGCTTTCAGGCTAATTTGCGGAATGTTTTGCACTGTGAGGCACGATTCGCGGGTTTTCCGTTGTGAAGGAACTGATGCCAAGCCAGCGACTGATGTGTCGGCTTAAGGCAGGTGTGGCGTCAACTTTTACCTGCCCCGACGCAATCGCCGCATTAATATCGAGCTCGCCGTACCAGACCCGCGTCATGGTCCTGATCGTCGACTGAATCAGCACGTCTGTATCAAAGCCAAGTCCGGTATCGCAGGTACTGGCAGATCCACCCTGGACATGTATGAATCCGCTGGCGCGTTCCTTGCCATCTGCAAAGCGCATCTCGATTACTGTATTTCCGGATGGCAACTCGTCAACGTTTATGCGGCCTGCAAAATCACGTACCAGGCCGGCGGCGGTATTTTGTTTTTCGCTCATGTGGTTGCTGGCCCAGCGAAAACCCCACTTGCCCATCTCGGTCAACACAGGTGCCAGAGACTTTCCCGCCGCTGTCAGTTGATATTCGTAGCGATTTCCGCTCGCCGTGCGCTTTCTCATGATGACCCCCTGTTGCTGGAGAAAACGCAGCCGGTCCCGTAACAACGATGGAGAAATATTGGGTATGTACTTTTGTATCTCAGAATACCGAGTCGACCCAAAAAACATTTCGCGAATGATTTGCAGTGTCCATTTCTCACAAATGACCGAGGCTGCCATGGAGATAGGGCAGGCTTCGTTGTAGTCGTACATTGCTTGCTCCTCGCAGCACCTTCACCGCATTTTTACTACATTTTCTGTAGCGAGTTACTACAGATTCTAGCCTTCATTCAGCACCGACATCTCTTTAGCCTTTGCTGCGTCGCACCAACAGGGCGACGCAGCGAATCGACAGGATACAAGGGATGGACACAGATCATTACCGAACAATTTCCGCATTCTGGGACGCAGGCGAAATGGGCTGTGGAGGGTTCATCGTCGAGCTACGCCGCGTGCTGGACAAGCTCCAGCCAGGAAAGCTCGCGCATGTCTGCGCACGCGGCAGCGGGGCTGTGGCGGACATTCCAGCCTGGTGCGGCATGACCGGCCATCTCCTGGTCCTGGCGAATCACCCTAACTACATCATTCAAAAGAAAGGAGATTGAAATGTCTGACGCAAAGAAACTGGTAATCGTAAATTCGCGTGGCTTTGATGATGAGCGCTCATCCGTAGCATGGAGCATCGCCAACACCGCCGTAGCATCGGGACTGGATGTGACGGTATTCCTCGTCGCTGCGGGCGTGGACTGGGTCCGAAAAGGGGCAGCAGACGTTGCGCAGCTGAATCCGCTCGACCCGACCATGAAGGCCATGATTGGCAACTTTCTGCAGGGCGGTGGCCGGATTCTGGTCTGCCCGCCGTGTGCGAAAGTACGGGGGTACACGGCGGAATCGTTGCTCGAGGGAGTAACTCTGGCGGGCGCACCGGTAATGCTCGCGGAAGTCGTCGCCGGCGCCGCTTCGCTTTCATTCTGAGCGAGGCGGTTCGGCCTGGTCTCCGACCACTGTGGCCCGGTCCAGCAGATCCGCCAGGGTCTGATCACCGATTGCTTCGGCGACCGATCTGTCCAGCGCCTGGCCCAGGCCCAACACAGCCGATTCCCACTCAGGGTCGCGGTATGAACCGGTTTCACCGTGTTCGCGCACCACGGCGAGAATGTCGCGCAGCCTGATGCGTGACAATTCTCGTCCGGGGATCAGGTCTTCTGACTCGGTCGTCATCAACAGGTGTTCGGCTTCCAGTCCCTCAATGATCGGCGTAAGCGTTACCGACGGCATTTTCATGTGCTGGGCCAGCGAACGCACGGTTTCACTGGACACGCCATCGCGAAATGCACTGCCGATCAGGTACATGACGTTCAGCGCGAGCCGCTCGCGCATCGCGTTCGACAACCGCGGTTCACGCCGCCCGATGCGCAAATAGGCGGGGTTTTGGTGATAAAACGCAAGCTGTGCCCCCATCAGCAGAATCAGCCAGTTCACGTACAGCCAGATCAGTGTCGTGATGGCGACCGCGAAGCCGGAATAAATAAGCTGCGTGCGTGTCGAGAACACAATGAAGGTCGCGAAGATCACGCCAATGCTGGCCCAGGCAGACCCTGCTGCGACACCGCCGATCAGGGCAGAGCGAAACCGCACCTTGGTGTTAGGCATGTAGATGTACAAGAATGTGAATACGCCAGTGATGAGCAGGTAGGGTGTCAGCTTGCTGGTCGCGACGATGACCGGGCCCAGCAACCGGAATTCCAGTAGCCACTGCACGATGGCATTGCTCTTCAGGGACGCAATCATTCCCATCGCAATGACGATAACCACCGGACCAATGAGCAGCACGACCAGATATTCGACCAGTCGCCGGGCAAAATTCTGGCGCTTCGCGACATACCACACGTAGTTAAAGCTTTCCTCGACCTTTTGCACCATCGACACGGCGGTGTAGATAAAAAACGCCAGGCTGATGCCGCCGAGGACGCCACCCTTGACGTTGTCGACGAGGTCAATAATTTGCTGCGTTATCGTCGCGCCCTGTGCGCCGAGCGGCTCCAGCATCGTAAATAACAAAGGTTCCAGCTCTTTGTGTACGCCGAATCCCTTCAGTACCGAGAAACTGAACGCCAGCAACGGCACCACTGACAACAGGGTCGTGTAGACCAGGCTCATCGAGCGCATCATCAGGCCGCCGGCGAACATGTCGCGTATCAGTGCGACCAGGTAACGCAGCACGTATGCCGCGATACGACCCGGCATGCCATGCTTATACAGCATGCTGCTCCAGATAAGCTGATCAAATCTCGCGCGAATCTTGCCGGTCATGGGCGCCTAGTATATGCGATGTGCCGGCCGTGCCACGGTACTCATGCAAACAACCGGGCAAACGCTTCCTGGTACTTCTCGCTGGTTTTCTGTAATACATCGGCCGGTAGTGTCGGGCCCGGCGGCTTTCTGTCCCAGTCCAGCGTGTCCAGGTAGTCGCGCACAAACTGTTTGTCGAAGCTGGGTGGGCTGATGCCGGGCCGGTATTGGTCGACCGGCCAGAAACGGGACGAATCGGGTGTAATGACTTCGTCGATCAGGTGCAATGTGCCGTGCTCGTCCAGGCCGAATTCGAACTTAGTGTCGGCGATGATGATGCCGCGTTGCAGCGCATAACCGGCGGCGCGCTCGTAGATCGCAATTGCCAGGTCACGTACACGGCTGGCCAGTGGCTTGCCGATGAGTGCGACCACATCAGCAAAGCTGATGTTCTCGTCGTGCTCTCCGGCTGGGGCCTTGCTGGCCGGTGTGAATATCGTGTCCGGCAATTTGTCGGCCTGTTGCATTCCGGCCGGCAGGCGAATACCCGAGGTTTTGCCGGTGGTCTGGTAATCGCGCCAGCCTGAACCAATCAGGTAACCGCGAACGACGGCTTCAATCGGCAGCGGTTGCAGACGTTTGACGACCAGCGATCGATCACGCAATGCGCGTTGCAAGACCGGATCGTCAATAAGGTCGTCGATCGTTCGCTCGGTCAGCTGGTTTTCTACCAGGTCGCGCATCATGTGAAACCAGCGTAGCGAAATGCCGGTGAGAACCTTGCCCTTCATCGCGATCGGCTGCGGCAGCACGACGTCGTAGGCGGACAAGCGGTCCGTGGTAACGATCAGCAGGTGCTTGTCATCAACGCTGTAAATATCGCGAACCTTGCCGCGGCTGATTAGCGGCAGGCCCGGAATCGCGGACTCAAACATTGCATCATTCGAAATCATGGTGTCGATGATTACCGTTGCGTTAGGATTACGCAACGTTTCTGCCGGGGTTCTCGATTGTACTGGGGCAAAATTATTGGCACCCTCGCCGGCCTCGCGACCATGCGGCCCTGGTTCGTTTTACTCGGTTTGCTTCTCGGCCATCAATTTGATCGCGGCTTCGCCGGCCGTTTTCGTGATGCAGAGTTTCCGGGCAGCTCGGCCGGACGCTTGCCCGAAGACTACATTCGGCCTTTGTTTCAGGCGATAGGCCACCTCGCCAAAAGCGATGGGCGCGTCAGCGAGGAAGAAATCCGGGCGACGCGTTCCATCATGCATCGCCTTGGTCTCGGTCCTGCCAGCGTGCGCAACGCGATGAACTGGTTCGAGGAAGGCAAGCGTAGCGACTTCCCGCTACTGCAGACGATGCGGCAGACGCGGCGAGTCGCCGCAAGGAATCCCGAATTACGACTCATGTTCGTGCGCCTGTTGCTCGAAGTCGTGCTCGCCAAAGATCGCATGGGCAAGGAGGAGCGTGCCGCGATCTGGCTGGTATGCACGGAGTTCGATATCGGCCGGGTCGAGCTGGCACAACTCGAAGCGATGCTCCGTGCGCAAAAGGGATTTCGTCGCTCACCCGCCGGTGATGCGGACGCCAACCGTGTCCGCAATGCCTATCGGACCCTGGGCATCGAGGAATCGGCCAGCAACGCCGACATCAAGAAGGCCTACCGCCGCCTGATGAGCCGCAATCACCCGGACAAGATCGCCGGTGACAATCCGGCACAGGACGTTGTCAATGAGGCTGAACGTCGCACACGTGAGGTGCGCAGTGCGTACGAAATGCTCAAGGCGCGGCGTTCGATTCGCTAGGGGCGTCACGCTAATGTACATTTGGCAAAAAGCAGGAAACCGACCGTGACGCCACTCATCGCAGCTTCAATTCTTTCAGCCGATTTTGCGCGCCTTGGCGAGGATGTTGCCGCGGTACTCAAGGCCGGTGCCGACATCGTACATTTCGACGTCATGGACAATCATTTCGTGCCGAACCTGACCATTGGCCCATTGCTCTGCGCGGCGCTGCGCAACTACGGCATCGCAGCACCGATCGACGTGCACCTGATGATCGAGCCGGTCGACAGAATCGTTCCCGATTTTGCCAGGGCGGGTGCCGACTACATCACATTTCATCCGGAGGCGAGCCGGCACGTCGATCGCTCACTGGCCCTGATTCGCGATGAAGGCTGCAAGGCAGGCCTGGTCTTCAATCCCGCAACACCGCTGACCTGTCTTGAGCACGTGATCGACAAGATCGACATGGTGTTGATCATGTCGGTAAATCCCGGTTTCGGTGGCCAGAAATTTATCCCGGCGGCGTTGGACAAGCTGCGTGAAGCACGGGCAATTATCGATCGCAGCGGTCGTGAGATTCGACTGGAAATCGACGGCGGGGTGAAAACGGACAATATTGGTGCCATTGCCGCGGCCGGTGCCGACACCTTTGTGGCGGGCTCAGCAATCTTTGGTAGTGACGATTATGCGGCCACGATTGCGGCGATGAGGTCTGAGATTAATAAAGCGTAAAGAAAGGGGTCGGAGCCCTTTTGCAAAAAAGGCTCCGACCCCTTTGCAATTTTTAGTGTTTGCGTTGCGGTCGTGCGCCAAACACGACAATAGTCTTGCCGCTGGCAGAGACCAGGCCCTGATCTTCCAGAACCTTGAGCACGCGGCCGGCCATTTCTCTGGAACACCCGACCAGGCGACTGAGTTCCTGGCGGCTGACTTTTATTTGCATGCCATCGGGATGGGTCATCGCATCGGGTTCACCGCACAAATCCATGATGGCGTGCGCGACCCGGCCCGTGACATCGACGAAAGCCAGGTCACCGAGTTTCCGGTTGGTGCGGTCGAGCCTGGTGGCAAGCTGCGTAGCAAGCTCGAATACCAGCCCCGGGCTTTCGCTGGCGATCTGGCGAAAACGCGGATAGGTCATCTCGGCAATCTCGCACTCCGAGCGCGTGCGCACCCAGGCGCTTCGTGTCGGTTGTTCGTAGAACAGGCCCATCTCGCCGAAAAATTGCCCCTTGTTCAGGTAGGCGAGCACCATTTCGTTGCCATCTTCATCCTCGATCATCACCTCAACGGAACCATCGACGATGTAATACAGGACATCAGGCAGGTCGCCGGCGTGAATCATGACGGTCTTGGACGGCACGGTTCGTACGCGGCAGTAGCTCAAAAATCGGTTAATTGCCGGGACGTCGCTTAAGGTCTTTGCTGTGGTTTGCATTCAGAATATTCCTCTACGCGGCTGCCTATCTCTTTTAATACAGATGGCGTCGAAGGGCAAGCTAAGTCCGTGATTTACCAACGATCGTTGCATCGACGCAGCGTATGCTAAAAGCGATACGCAGTGGTAGTCATGATTTTGGATGTGAGTCGCATAAGCTGCCGTACCGGTTCCGGCAGCGTCGCCGCGCCAGCCGCAATCGCATTCTCACCATGCTGTTGTTCTTCAACTCGCATTTGCTCGACGATCGCACGGCTGCGGGCATCGACTTGCGGAAGTTTTTCGAGATGCCGGCCGAGGTGGTCGCAAACCTGGCGCTCGGTTTCGGCAATGAATGCGAGACTCCATTTGTCACCCAGAATGCCACTCGCCGCACCCATGACAAAGGACCCGGCGTACCAAAGCGGGCTAAGACGACTTGGCGCCGCATCCAGTTCGGTGAGCCGTTGCTCACACCAGGCGAGATGGTCGAGTTCCTCGTTGGCCGCCTGCTGCATTTGCCGCGCGTTGCCCGCATGCCGAGCCACGGTGGCGTGGCCTTGATACAGCCCCTGGGCTGCAATTTCGCCGGCGTGATTGACCCGCATCAGCCCGGCGGCGTGTGCTTTCTCGCGCTCGTCAAGCTCGGCTTCTGCGATGGTGCTGGCAGGATTCGGGCGCGCCGGCCGACCCACCGGCAGGACCACGATTCGCAGCGCGTCGCCGATGCCGGCGAGCAGTCGATCGAGTGGCGTAAGTGAGCGATCCTGCATGGCCGGAGTATATCCCAGACCAGGTGGCAAAAACTCGCGCGGAGAAATGCAGCGACGTATACTCCGCGGCCGTTTTCCCGGAGACCCGTAATGAAATTAATGACTACCTTGCTGATTGTTGTGTGGCTCGCTGCGCCGGCAATGGCCGCAGACGAAGAGGCGACATCGGGCCCGTGGGCCGGAAAAGCGAGTCTCGGCTACCTTGCGACCTCCGGCAACACCGACAATTCGAATCTGAACACCGCTTTTGAGATTGGCTATACCGCGGGCAACTGGGCGCACATATTTGATGCGTCGGCGATTTTTGCGACCGAGGACAGCGCTACCACGGCAGAAGCCTACGCGGCTGGCTGGAAGAGCGAACGCAAGTTGTCCGAGGTCAATTTCCTGTACGGCCGCCTGAACTGGCGCAAAGATCGATTCAGCGGATATGACCAGCAGTTCGCACAGACGGTCGGCTACGGCCGCCGCCTGATTGATAAAGAACGGCACACGCTGAACGGCGAAGTCGGTCTCGGCGCAAGGCAATCGGAACTCGCAGACGGCACGGACGAAAACGAGGCCATCCTGACCGGCGGCTTGTATTACAAGTGGGCGCTTAGCGAAACGACAACATTTACCCAGGACCTGTTGGTCGAGTCTGGCTCAGAAAATACCTACCTGGAGTCAAAAACGGCGCTGTCCGCGAGTCTGGTTGGCGACCTGGCACTGGTGGTTTCATACACTATAAAGAGCAACTCGGACGTACCGGCTGGCACGGAAAAGACCGATACCTTCACTGCGCTGGCACTGGAGTATGCTTTCTAGGATTCCGGGCTTAACTGTAACATATTGAACTATAAAGAGAATTATCGCTAAAGTGGCGGCACCGTTTTTTTTGGAAAATTGCCCCGATTGTTTGCATCCGGGCGGTTGCTACAGTAGAATTTCGCGCCTTTCGGCCCTCCGGCAGCTTGTGGCCTGAAAAGCACTAATTTCCCTACGGAAGAGATAATGAATACGTTTTCTGCAAAGCCAGCGGAAGTTCGGCGCGACTGGTTCGTGGTCGATGCAACCGGCAAGACACTGGGCCGCCTGGCGACCGAAATCGCTCGCCGCCTGCGTGGCAAGCACAAGCCCGAGTACACGCCACACATCGATACCGGCGACTATATCGTCGTGGTTAATGCCGAGAAAGTTCGGGTGACCGGCAAGAAGCTGCAGGACAAGGTCTACTACCACCACACGGGTTACGTCGGTAATCTGAAGTCGATCTCCCTGGAAAAGCAGCTCGAGAAAGCGCCTGAGCGCGTCATCGAGAGCGCCGTAAACGGCATGTTGCCGAAGGGCCCGCTGGGTCGCCAGATGTTCAAGAAGCTGCGCGTCTACAAAGGTCCGCAACACGATCATGCTGCGCAGCAGCCGATCACACTGGAAATCAATGTCTAGGACTGACGGTTCTGGAACAGAGGCGAAGAGATGAGTGACACACAATTTTACGGTACCGGCCGGCGCAAGACTGCAACGGCACGGGTGTTTCTGACCGCAGGCAAAGGAGCGATAACGGTAAATCATCGCCCGCTGGATACGTTCTTTGGGCGCAAGACAGCGCGCATGATCGTACGTCAGCCGCTGGAATTGATGAATGTTGTGGATCGCTTTGATGTAAATGTTACGGTCCAGGGCGGCGGTACCACCGGGCAGGCCGGTGCGATTCGCCATGGCCTGACTCGTGCGCTCATGCATTACGATGCCGCGATGCGACCACAGTTGCGCAAGGCCGGCTTTGTGACTCGCGATGCGCGTGAGGTGGAACGCAAGAAGGTTGGTTTGCGCAAAGCTCGCCGCGCGACGCAGTACTCGAAGCGTTAAGATCGGGCTCCGCCACTACCGGGATTTGGGGGATCGTCTAGTGGTAGGACTGCGGACTCTGACTCCGCCAACCAAGGTTCGAATCCTTGTCCCCCAGCCATAAAAACCAAGCCCCCTGAAAAGGGGGCTTTTTTTGTGCCGATCGCAACAGGCGAAACCGCGTCGATTAATCAGTGCCGCCAAAGGTCAGGCGCGACTAATGCCGGAATGTCTTGTGCAGCTTCGCATCGTGCGTCCGGAAGTGTTCGCTGAACCAGCGGTCCAGGTCCGTTGCCAACTGGGGTTCGTTGAATTCACCGTCGTCCTCGACTTCGTCCATGATGTCGCGCAGATCATCGAGCAGCGTTTCGTGATCTATTTTGTGATCGCTAAAAGAGGGGTAATGCGATTCCTGCATCACTTTCTCTTCGAGGGCGAAATGCGCCGCGATATGCGCGTAAATTTCGCCGAGTCCGGCGACCACCTGTTCGCGCGTAACCCCCTCCATGACGGCTGCGTGCAAGTTGTTGATCAGCTCAATAAGTGCCTGGTGTTCGTAGTCGACTTCCAGTACACCGACACTGAATTCCTCTTTCCATTTGATCAGGCTCATCGCACCTCAAACCCCCCGTTTTCCGCCCTGAAAGTAATGCTCAGGTAGCGCCCGGCAGCAAGGCTTACGTCCCCAGTATAGGCATAGTCCCAGCCATCTGTGCGATCGGAATCCCGGAGTCGTGCGGACAGCCGGTAGTCGCCGGGCGGCAACTCGAACTTGTGATAGATCGATGCAGGCCCGTCGTTCCACGTGCCGGATGGCATTGCCTGCGTCGCCAGTACCAGCTCGCCATCGAGCTCGATCTCAATCTGCAATGGCAGCCGGGCGCGCTCACATTGTTCGTCGCGGCGCATATTTGGCGCCAGCGCCGCCACTTCCTCCGGAGTCAGTCGCACGCAGGGTTCGACCCGGTTGGTTGCATGGCTCAGCGACAGCTTCACGACGGCAGCCCCGGGTGCCGCGTACTGGTAGCGAGGCGCGACCGAGAAGTAGCCGATGCCGATGGCAAATACCAGGTAAGCGAGCAGGCTCACAAAGTGCTGGGTGAGCTTATGCACGGTCGGACTGCCGCGTCTTTGACCGCGGTGGCAAGCTACGCAGACGGCTACGGAACTCGTCGAGTACCTGTTGACGCCGTTTTGGTTTGCCGGCCAGCCAGCTGATGGCAAGGCGCTCGCGCGCAACACGCTGCCGCAGGTAGGGATCGCGCGCGCCGTCGATGCGTTGTTGGGTCCACACATCACCGAGACGATAGTGGCAATCGCCCTGTGCGCAGCCGGCCAGCATTACGCCGTCAGCGTGCCCCCGCGACAGCGCGAAGTCGATGAAAGCGGGCGGCAGCATGGCTACGCAGGGCATGGTTATGACGCTGGTACCAGGTGCCCGCAACGACTCGGCCTCCGAGTGCTCGCAGGCATACACGAGAACGCGTGGTGTGCCCGGCTCGCCGGCATTTGCGGCCATGGTTTGTGCACGCAGGCCGGCTATCGAAAATTCCGGCAATTCAATGCCGGCCACAATGGCCGTTGCGCGGCGAAACGGCGTTGCCGTCGGGCATGCTCCGACGCAGATTCCACAGCTCACACAGTTGTCGGTATTGACGACGGCCTCGACGGCGTACGCCATGCCGTCACTGCGTGGCAGCATCGTTATCGCACTGAAGGGGCAGTCCTGGAAACACCGCCCACAGCCATTACAGTTCTCCAGATTTACCACGGCAGCCGGTGCGATTTTGGCCGGCGGTACCCAGGGCAGCACGGCGAGCACCGCGGTGACGCCAAACAGCAGTAACCAGAGTTGGCCTCCCGGGATGACTTCGAGCAATGGATAAACACCGAGGTAATACCAGTCGAGCGCCACATTCGCTGGCACAACATCGAGATCGGCAGGTGCCTGGCTGACCGCCGGATACGCGAGTGACAACAGCAACAACATCACGGCTGTGCCGATCGCGAGCTCGCGTGGCGGATTCACCCGGGCCTGTGCGTGCCGCTGAATGTGCAGCCACATCAGGAACAGCATGAACAATGGTGCGAAGATGTGCATGAACACCATCAAGGTAAAAAAGCGGTCGCTCAGGGTACTGCTGTTGAGAAAATTGTTGGCGATCGGTTCGCCAAAGAACGGCAATGTATCCAGCCACTCGGTGGTCGCGACCGCGATCATCTGCGCGAGCTTGTCCCAGACCAGCCAGTACCCGGTAATGCCACAAACATAGATGAACCAGAGCAGCGGCACGCCGGTCAGCCAGGCGAAAAAGCGTTTGCCGCGCAGGCGGTCCAGCGAGTACTCACGCAGCAGGTGCAGCAGCGCCACCACGACCAGTGCATCGGACGCATAGCGGTGCAGGCTGCGCATGATGCCGGCCGCATACCACTGCTCGTGGGTCATAGCCTCGATCGAGGCATGCGCATTGGTGATGCCAGTGTCAAAAAATATGTACAGGTAAATTCCGGAGCCCGCCACGATCCAGAAAAAATACCAGCCCAGCGCGCCGAGGCAGCTCAGCGGGTTCAGCCGTTGACCGAAACCCCATTCGAGCAGGGCCTCGGCACGCGCAAATATCGTGCGGAGCGCGCGCTTCAAACGGCTCGCCGCCACTCGATCACGATGAAGGCAAGGATTGCGCCGAGGCACAGCATACCGACAATGATCGTCATGAAAATCGAATAGTCGAACAGGTAGCGGCCACTGTTCGGATCGTAGACCGTGCAGAAGAATCGCAGTGTATCGACCCAGTGCTCGATGAGTCCGGCCTCGACCGGTGTGTCAAAGACCAGTTCTTTCAGCGGCTCCACCAGCGCAGGGGCATCAAAGTCCTGGCCATACACCTGCCGGTACACACGGCCGTTGTGATCCACGATGCTGGTCTGTGAAAGGTGGTCATAGCCCTTGGCGCTGGCGGCATAATGAAATCCGAGATCACGGGTAATTGCTTCGATCGATGCAGCATCGCCACTCAGGAAATACCAGTTGCGCTGATCGATGCCGCGACTGGTCGCATATACGCGCATCTGCTCCGGCGTATCGATCGGCCAGTCGAAGCCGATGGTCACGACCGAAAAGGCATCGTCACCAAGCGCGTCGCGAGCGACGGCGACGGTTTTCTCGAGATTGCGCGTAATCAGCGGGCAGACATGGTGGCAACTGGTGTAAATCAGGCTCACGACCAGCGGTTTGCCGGCGAGCTGCTGCAGGTGAAACGGCTGCCCCAGGGTGTCCCGGAACGCAGTGTCCGCAAGCGTCCGCCCGATCGCATCCTGGCTGGTTCGCAGTGCCGCTTCGTGACTGAAAGGCTGATCCGCCAACGGCGCATCAGCGGCGCTGGCATGTACCGCCGCCGCCAGGCTCAGGGCGGCGGCGCCAAGCATGGCGACAGTGCGCAAGCTCACCACGCGCCGACCTAGCTGAGTGGCCAGACTTCGGACAGGTACTTCCAGTTGACGAAGTAGTACAGCACGAAGGCGACGAAAAATATGCCGACCAGGAAAACGGTGCCGGGAATATGCGGTGACTCGGCGCTGCCATAGTGCGCAACGGCGGCTGCTTGTGGCGGTACCTCCGGGTAGGACGGTTTTTCATTCTCTGCCAGCCTGCGGCCGAAAAACACCGACCTGACAACCACCAGCACGAACATGAGTCCGCCAGTCGCGGCCATGACTGCAAAAATGCCATTCAGCGCCATCATCAGGTAGGCCACCGACGGGTAATCGAACGGCAGCAGCGCGTCGGCGAAAGTCATATCCCAGTGGCGGCGCGCGACACCCAGCGTGCCGGCACCCATCATGAAGATCGAGATGCCTGCGACGCCGATACCGAAGATGTAGGGTTGCCAGGTCGCGAGCTTGCGCATCGCCAGCTCGCGACGAAAGATCAGCGGGATCAGCAGGTAGGTGATCGCCATGAACGCCAGGGTAGTGCCGGCGACCACGGTACCGTGGAAATGGCCCGGCACGTAAAGCGTGTTGTGCATGATCATATTGATCTGTTCTGTGCCCATGACGACGCCCGATATGCCGCCGATAAAGCCGAAGAACACCAGCGACATGAACATGCCGGCGAACGCCGGATTGCCCCAGGGTGCCTTGCGCAGCCACTCGAACAAGCCCTTCGTCAGCCCGCGTGCACGTTGCGCGGCCTCGATCGAGCCCGGCACGGTCATGCCGTGAATCATGCTGCCAAGTACCGCCAGGTACATCGCATAGCTGGTATTGAAAATCTTCCACTCGGGGCTGAAGCCCGGCTCGACCAGCATGTGGTGGGCGCTGGCCAGCTGCAGGAACAGGATGTACATCAGGAACGCGGTGCGACTGACTTTTTCGGACAGCGGCTTGGCACCGAGCACCATGGCAGCAATCGCGTACCAGACGGCGACGTGCGCGGACACATTGATCTGCTGTGACGAGTGGCCCATGGCCCACCAGATGGTCTTGTAGACCAGCGGGTCGATATGCGCGACCAGTCCCAGTGACCACAACAGGGTGGGTATCAGGATGATCGCACCGGAGGCAATCGTAAATACCGCGATGATTGCCGCCGTCAGCGCACCGAAAGTGACCAGCGGTATCGACCCTGCATAGGTCTTCTCGCGCCTCGCAACAACCAGGGTACCGAAGAACACGAAACAGCCAATCAGGGCGCCGACGGCGAACAAGATGATGCCAAGATAAAATGCCGGCTCGGCCTGCATCGGCACATAGGACGTGAACATGACGCTCGATTGTCCGCGCAGCACGGCAACGTTTGTGACCAGGGCACCTGTGAGCATCAGGCCGAACCCGGTCCAGGCCCAGCGCGCTCCGGCAAGTCTGCAATTCAGCAGAATTGCCGAGGCGAAATACAGCACGGCCATCTCGAAGAAAATAATCCAGACCAGCAAGACGTCGAGGCCATGCGCGGTCAGTGCGAGGTAGAACCAGTCGGCCGGGAGAAAGTGCACTGCCGGCCAGCGCGTGAGCGCCACCAGCAGGCCGAACAGGCCGCCGATGGCGAGGAAAATGACCGCCGCGACGGCATTTGCCTTGATCAGTTTTTCTGCAGTACGGTCGACGCGGAGGCCAGTCGTAGGGCAGGTACGAAAATCGAATATTTTGCTCATGTTGGCAACTCCCTACTCGGCGACGTAGATCTTGCCTACCATCATGTGGTGGCCGATCCCGCAAAATTCATTGCACACAATGCCGAACTCACCGGCCTGGTCGGGCCTGATGGTCAGGACCATCTCGTAACCGGGGTGGACCTGCAAATTGATATTCACCGGCTGCAGGGAGAAGCCGTGTTGCCAGTCCATCGATGAAAGGTGCAGTCGATAGCTCTGGTCTTTCTCCAATTCGAGAATCGGCCACCATTGCCACAGGCGGGCAATGAGATAGACGTCACTCCCGGGTGGCGGGTGCACCACCGGAAAACCGCCTTCAATGCGCACCTGGTGATCGTCGATCATTTTTTGCGCGTGCGCGGCGAAGCGCTCGGGCTTGATCTGGTAAGCCTCGCTGGACAGGTTCTGCTCGCCTGCGCCGTGCCAGAAGATCATCATGAAGAACATGATCAGGCCCCAGGTGAACGCGATGATGATCCAGACGAGTTCGACTTTTGCGATCGGTTGTCGCCACCAGATTCGCTCAGTCGGCGGTGTAATAGCCATGGCGGGCCCCTCCCTTTAATCGGCTATCGGAATCTGGGTGATTTCGATGATTCCCCAGATGATGTAGAAAACCGCAGGTGTGGCAACGCCAAGCACGAGCAACAGAAAAGGATTGTCCAGAATCCGCTGCATCAAAGGCAGCATTTCCTGGTCGTCATTGGCTGCCGGTGATGCGTCGCCACGATCGTTGTTGTTGTCAGTCATTGCCTGCCCCTACCGTGGTAGTCAGATCGGGCCACGCTAGCCAACAACTTTTCGGGGGTAAATCAGGGCTTACCCGTATACAGGCGAATCAGGTAAAAGCTGACCATGGCCAGCGTCAGCAGGATGCCAAAGAACAACAGGGACCGGTACTCGAAGCGGCGGCCCGCCGCAATTTCCAGGCGTTCAACCACCCAGTTTGAGACCAGGTAGAGGATCGCAGCGACAACAGTGAAATAGACGGCTTGCATTGCGCCGGCGAAGATTCAGGCGCGCATTTCCCGGACGCCGGTCTCGCCACCGACCAGCAGGACGTCAGCGGCACGGTGGGCAAAAATGCCGACAGTCAGGACGCCGGGAATCTGGTTGATACGGGTTTCCATTTCAAGCGGGTTGCTGATGGCCAAATCGTGCACGTCGAGAATATGATTACCGTTATCGGTCACGAAACCTTCACGCCAGACAGGCTGCGCGCGCAATTTCAAGAGCCTGCGGGCGACGAACGCCTGTGCCATGGGAATGACTTCAACTGGTAGTGGAAAGCTGCCGAGCATGCCGACCAGCTTCGAATCATCGACGACGCAAACGAAACGGCGCGCTGCGGCGGCCAGTACTTTCTCGCGCGTCAGGGCGCCACCACCACCCTTGATCAGTTGCAAGTGCTTGTTCGCCTCGTCGGCGCCATCAATGTAGAGATCAATGTCACCGACTTCGTTCAGTGTCGTTACTTCGAAGCCCCGTGCCTCAAGCAGTGTCGTTGAAGCCTGCGAACTCGAGACTACGGCATCAATGCGATCGCGGACACCGGGCAATAGTTCAATAAGGAAATTGACGGTTGAGCCGGTTCCGACACCGAGTACGGTACCTGGCTGGATGAAATCAAGCGATGCTTTTGCCGCGTTGCGTTTTTTATCTGTTGCATCCATAGGCGGCCCCTATTCTACATACAAAAGTGCCCGCATTTGCGGGCACTTTCGTTGCGCTGGAAGAAGACAAAACTTCTTCGAAGCCCAAAGCCTAACGCTTCATAAGCGGGGAGCCTATTTCTTGGCTTTCCGTTTCGTCTTGCGTTTGGCGGTCTTCTTTTTAGCTTTCTTTTTCGCCTTTTTCTTGGCGGTCTTCTTCTTCGCTACTTTCTTCTTCGCGACTTTCTTCTTAGCTGCGCGTTTTTTCGGCGCTGCTTTTTTTGCACTTGCTTTCTTACTGGACTTCTTTTTGGTAGCCATCTTTGTTTCTCCGTGTCGGGTACCCGGCGTTGAGTATATACAACAAAAGCAAAAAATCCAGCAAGTTAGGTGACGCAATTAACACTTTGAAACGGCCGCAGTCGAGCCGATATCGCCGCTGAAAATCCTCGGCCGAGAAAGTCTGCTCGAAGAGAAAGCTGTTCGCTGCGAAAAGTTGCGGCGCGAAATTCTCGCCTGCGCGATGCCGATCAAACAGTCACGCACGAAAATCCGAGCCGCGTGTTGTGCTCACCACAAATATTTTTTCAGCCACTCAGCGACGGTGAAAAGCGACCAGCGGCAAAAAAACTGCGCCGGAAATTTGGCTAGCCGCTGGCGCTGATAACGGCGCAAAGCCGTATATCCCAAGGGTTTGCGACGATTTTCTCGACTTTCTGGCAATCGAAAGCCAGGCCGATGAGTTTCGGACGCAACCACCGTGTCGAGCGCTTTTGAAATGCGAAGTAGCGATCGAAGTAGCCGCCGCCCATACCGATACGGTTGTTCTCATCGTCGAATGCGACCAGCGGTGTGATCACGAGATCGAGCTGTCTGGCCGCGATGATCTCGCCGTCGATCGGTTCCCAAAGGCCGAAACGGTTCTGCCTGAGGGTCGTGTCAGGCTCCAGTCGCCGGAAAAACATTTTTCCGGATTTTGCGATCACCGGGCAGAAAATGCGCTTTTTTGCGCACCACGCGCGCTCGATGATGCGGGTAGGGTCAACTTCGTCGGCCATCGGCAAATAGCACGCGATGGATTTCGCAGCGAAAAATTGGTGTGATCGAATCAGCGTGGAGCAGATTTTTGCGCTGGCAATGTCGCGACTTTCCGCGCTCATCGCGCGTCGTGCACTAAGCGCTCGCTGGCGCATTTGTGATTTCAAGAAAAGCGCCTCCCGCCTGTGCCGTTACTGACCGTCGCTCTCGAACCGGAGCAACAGGTGGGGCTAGCCGTGACAACAAAAGGCTTACCGCTTACGCAGCCTTGCTCATATGTTGCCGACAGTGCATGACCCCGAAATGAAAAGTTAGGGTCGAAAGGTTTCCAGATCAGCATCGAACACTGCAGGAGGCGCCAGTGCCTTTGTACATTCTGGCGCGTCAAAAATCCAGTTGCTGAGAGCCACCCAGTACAGATTCGACGCGATCCGAGATATTCCTGAGGCGTGCGCTGACATCGCCTTCGATGATGCGGTCGCGGGCCTGCGCATGTAACAGATCATTGGCCATGTTGAGTGCCGCCATGACGGCGATCCGGTCGAGACCGACGATCCGGCCGCTGTCACGAATCTCGCGCATTTTGGCATTCAGAACTTCTGCTGAATCGAGCAGGTCGGTGCGTTCGCTGGCGGGGCACGCCACCTGGTATTCCTTGTCCAGAATCCGCACGCTCACCTGGGCAGTTGGGTTACTCATGATGTCACGATCCTTGCTCCATTGCTTTCAGTCTGCCGATCATTGCCTCAACGCGTGCACGCACCTGTTCGTTTTTCTGCAACAGGTTGGCACGTTCGGAAGTCAACACGTCTTGCCGTTGCTTCAGGGACTTGTTTTCATCCTGCAGCTGGTCACACACTCGTACCAGTGCATCCACTCGCTTTTCAAGTCGTTTCAGTTCGTGCTCGAATGTTGTATTCATGTCTTTGGCCATGGCAGCAATATAGTCACGCGTCCCGGCAGAAGCAATCGCGATTTAGGGTGTTATGACCGGCGTGACCAGCGTGGGCTATCCATGGGATCATGCTAGCAGTACGAATGTTCAGGAAATCAAAGTGATGGATCCGGTAATCGACCACAGCACGCTGGAGCAGGCGCTGCGCCGTTGCGGCTCGAGCTGGGATGCGTCACAGACGCATGGCCTGTTGTCAGGCCGACTTGCGATTGCCGGCGCCGACAGCGGCTTCGCCTGGCTGGACCAGGTACTGCAAGGCACGAACCAGGCCGACGCACTGCGTGCGGAGTGCGAGCGGCTGCTCGCTGCATTATTTGCGACCACCTACCAGCAGCTCGCCGAAAGATTGTCTGCCTTTACGCCGTTGCTGCCGGATGACGAGGACTCTGCGGCGCTGCGCGCAGCGGCGCTGGCACACTGGTGCGAAGGCTTTCTGCATGGCCTGGTCAGCGGCGAGCATGGCGCTGAGCTGCGCAACCGGCTGCAGGCCGAACCATTGGCCGATATCATCCGTGACATGCTGCAAATTACCCGTGCGACGATCGAGGAAGATAGCGATGACGGGTCAGATGACGAGGCTTACTTTGAACTGGTTGAATATGTACGCGTCGCCGCCCAGCTTGCTTTTGAGGAACTGGCGGACCTGCGGCAGCCCGGCGATGATCCGGCCCTCGATGCGCTGCACTAGGTCCGACGGATAGCATGCAATGAACAGCAAGGAATTCTCGCGCCGTCGTGAGCAACTGATGCGCATGGTTGGCAGCGGTGGCATCGCCATCCTGCCGGCCGCGCCGGTGCGGATTCGCAGCCGCGATGTCGAGCATCGCTATCGCCAGGACAGCGACTTCTATTACCTCACCGGGTTTGCCGAGCCGGATGCCGTCATCGTGCTGGCTCCTGGTCGGGACAACGGCGAGTACCTGATGTTTTGTCGCGACCGCGATCCTGAAAAGGAGCTTTGGGACGGCAAGCGCGCGGGTCCGGACGGGGTCATCCGTGACTTTGCTGCGGATGATGCCTTTCCGATTGATGACATCGACGATATTCTGCCCGGCATCATGGAGTCCTGCAGCCGCGTGTATTACACCATGGGGCTGTATGCGGACTTCGATGCGCGCATTGCCGACTGGCTGAATTCCTTGCGTGGCCGGGAGTCGCGCGGCGTGCACACACCGCGTGAGTTCATCGCGCTCGATCACTTGTTGCACGACATGCGCCTATATAAGAGTCGGGACGAAATTTCAGCGATGCGCCGATCGGCCAGGATCGCGGTTCGGGCGCATACCCAGGCCATACAGTTTGTGCGACCGGGATTGTACGAATACGAGGTCGAGGCTGAGTACCTGGGTGAATTCCGGCGCAGCGCCGCCTGGCCCTCGTACAGCCCGATCGTGGGCGGTGGTATCAACGCCTGTACTCTGCACTATGTCGACAATAACAATGTGCTGCGGGATGGCGATCTGTTGCTGATCGACGCTGGCTGTGAACTCGACTACTACGCATCCGACATAACGCGAACCATTCCGGTAAACGGCCGATTCAGCCCGGAACAACGCGCGATTTACGAAATAGTGCTGGAGGCGCAGCTCACCGCTATCGAAAAGACACGCAATGGCAATCACTGGAATGAACCGCATGATGCCGCCGTCAAAGTCATTACGCGCGGCCTGAAAAAAATCGGCCTGCTGAAGGGGTCGCTGCAGCGCCTGATCAAGGACGAAGCTTATAAAGAGTACTTCATGCATCGCACCGGCCATTGGATCGGTATGGATGTACATGACGTCGGCGACTACAAAGTTGGCGACGAATGGCGTTTGCTTGAATCCGGCATGGTGACGACCGTTGAACCGGGCCTGTACATTCCCGACTCCCGCCAGGTCCCGGCGCGCTGGCGTGGCATCGGCATACGCATCGAGGACGATGTGGTCGTGACCAGCAATGGTCCGGACGTGCTCAGCAAGGGATTGGTCAAGGACCCGGATGCGATCGAGTCCCTGATGCAAGGCGCATGAAATACGACATCATAATCGCCGGTGGCGGCATGATCGGTTCCAGCCTCGCGCTTGCCCTTGCGCCGTTGGCGCTGCGGGTCGCGGTGGTCGAGGCAGTACCGCGCGCAGCAGCGTTGCAGCCCAGTTTCGACGATCGTTCGACCGCTTTGTCGCGTAGCTCGCAACGCCTGTACGAGGCCCTGGACCTCTGGGGCGAGGTCGCGGCAGCGGCAACGCCGGTGCGGCGCATTCATGTCTCGGACCAGGGGCGCTTCGGTTTTGCGCACATCGATGCGGCTGAGCAAGGTGTCGAGGCGCTCGGTTATGTGGTCATCAACCGGGTGCTGGGCGCAACATTGCAGCGGGCGCTGGATCGCATAAGTGGATTGGAGATTATTTGTCCCGCCCACATAAGCAGTGTGCACACCGGACCGCAACAGGCATCGGTGACGGTGCAACAAGCTGACGGCGCGCAACGGGAGTTGGCGGCGCGCCTGCTGGTCGCGGCAGATGGCGCACAATCGTCGCTGCGAAGCATGGCCGGCATTGGCGCCAGGGAGACTCGCTACCAACAGCAAGCCATCGTTGGCAACCTGTTGCCCGAAAAGTCGCTCGAAAATTGTGCCTATGAGCGCTTTACATCGCAGGGGCCGCTGGCGTTGTTACCGCTTGCGGACGGTCGGGCCGGATTTGTCTGGAACGTTGCGGAGCGCGATGCCGGGCGCATCCTGGCGCTCGACGATCAGGCTTTCCTGGCTGAGCTGCAGGCCGCGTTCGGCAATCGCCTCGGCATGTTTTCACGTGTCGGCGCGCGTACCGGCTATGCACTGGTATTAAGCAAGGCGACGCGCCTGACAGCGACACGGACTGTGCTGGTCGGTAATGCGGCGCACGGACTGCACCCGGTTGCGGCGCAGGGCTTTAATCTTGGACTGCGCGATGTCGCAGCGCTCTGCGACTGTATCGCCGACTTTGGCCTCGACCATCCGGAGTTGTTGCGTCATTACGCAGCCTGGCGCAAGAGCGATCAGTCGAAACTGGTTGGTCTCACCGACGGCCTGGTGCGGCTGTTCGCCAGCAGCAGCGGACCTGTGCGCGCCGCACGCGGCCTCGGCATGCTGGGATTCGACCTGGTGCCCGGTGTGCGATCGCTGTTTGCGCGGCATACGATGGGACTTGCCGGCCGGCTGCCGCGACTCTCACGAGGCGTGCCACTGCCATGAACAAGGCGTTTCATGTGGTTATCGTCGGCGCGGGCGTGGCCGGACTGGTGACCGCGGCATTGCTGATGCAGGGCAAGCAGCGCGAGCAACTCAAGCTCACGCTGATCGATGCCAACGCGCGGCCACTTTATAGTGCTGCTGACGAGCTGGCGCTGCGCGTATCGGCAATCGCGACCGGGTCCGCCGAGCTCTTGCAGGCAATTGGTGCGTGGCCGGCTGTGATTGCGGCACGGGCTTGTGCCTACGACCGCATGCTGGTCTGGGACGAGTCCTCGACCGCTGACAGCAGCGATGCACTCCGCTTCGATGCGGCGGACTTCGCGGTGCCGCAACTCGGGTTTATCGTGGAAAATGCCCTGCTCGTCGACGCCCTGCTCGGCGTCGTCGGCAGGTATGCGCCAGAGCTGTTTTTTGCATCGCCAATCGCATCGCTCGAGGCCGCAAAAAATGGCCACCTTGTGGTGCTTCGCGATGGCCGCAAGTTAGAGGCGGACCTTGTGATTGGGGCGGACGGCGCACACTCGGTCGTGCGCGAATGCGCGGGAATCGAAAGCCGTGAATGGGACTATGAGCAATTCGCGTTCGTGACGCATCTCCAAGCCGAGCAGCCGCATGCCAACGTCGCCCGACAGCGTTTTCTGTCGAGCGGGCCGCTGGGCATGTTGCCGCTCGCCGATGGACGGATTTCCGTGGTCTGGTCGACCAGCGAAGCGCAGGCGCAGTGGGCAACAAATGCCGCCGACGACGAACTCGGTGCTGCGCTAAGCATCGCCTCGGACTTCGTGCTGGGCCGGCTCCGTGTGGCCGGTCCGCGCGGCGTTTTTCCACTGCGCGCGAGGCATGCCGAAGATTACGTCAAGGCCGGTATTGCACTGGTCGGTGATGCCGCGCACGCTGTGCATCCGCTCGCGGGGCAGGGTGCCAACCTCGGTCTGCAGGACGCTTTCAGCCTTGCAAACGTGATCAGCGCTGCACTTGAGCAGGGCGAGCACCCGGGGGACCGGCCGGTATTGCGCCGCTATGAGCGCGACCGCGGAGGTGCAAACGCCGCGATGCTGCATTTTATGACTGGTCTGAACCGCCTGTTTGCGACAGACTCCACACTACTAAAAGAACTGCGCACGACCGGCATGTGGCTGTTCAATCACAGTGGGCCGCTTCGTCAGCGCGTAGTGCATGTCGCCCTGGGAACCAGGCGCTGACAGGGGGGAATGATGAAGCGCCAATATACTTTTGTTCTGGCGGCCACGCTTGTCGTCGTCGGCCTGTCGGTGTTCGCTTTCCGGTGGCTGGTGCTCGGGTTCCCGGTTCAGCGCGACCAGGAAACGCCTGTCTGGACTGTCGAATCTGCCATCAGCTTCGACAGCGGACCCGGCTCGATCAAGGTCAACCTGCACATCCCGACGCTGACGCCGGGTTTTCGCACCCTGAATGAAAACCCGGTATCCCGCGGTTACGGGTTCAGCCTGAACTACGGCACCGGCGGGCGCGAAGCGCAGTGGGCAATTCGCCGCGCCGACGGACCCCAGACAATCTATTACCGCATCTCGGTGTTTGCCGACGCGACCAGCAAGCAGTCGGATACCACGCCGCCGTTTCCGCCGTTGCCGACCATCAACGAACCATTCCGCACCGCCGTCGAGGTAATTGTTGCCGAAGTCAAGGAGCATTCCGCCGATACAGCCTCGTTTACCTCGGAATTATTGCGCCGCATGAACGACCCGTCACCGGATCCGAACGTCGAGCTACTGCGCTCAGAGGCCAAGACTAATGCCGATTTCGTACAGACTGTTACGACCATACTGGCGTATGCACGCTTCCCCGCACGCGCCGTGCATGGCCTGCGACTGGAAGGACGCCAGAGCGATGCACAGATACTGACCTGGCTCGAGGTGCACGACGGCAACGACTGGCGCTATTTCAATCCTGCTACCGGCGCCGAAAATCTGCCGGCTAACTTCCTGGTCTGGTGGCGCGGCAATGAACCGCTTGTCTATGTTGAAGGCGGCAGCAATGTAAAGGTCAGTTTTGCCGTGCAGGATTACAATCTCGACACGGTGGCAATTGCGAGCTCCCAAGCCGAACAGCGCGGCGTCAGTTTGAGCGATTTCTCCCTCTACAGCCTGCCGATTCAAACCCAGGCAGTCTACAGCGTGTTGTTGATGATTCCGGTCGGCGCGCTCGTTATGGTGTTTTTGCGCAACTTCATCGGCATCGAAACCTTCGGCACGTTCATGCCGGTGTTGATTGCACTGGCTTTTCGCGAGACCAAACTGTTCTGGGGTGTAGTGCTGTTTTGCCTGCTGATCGCGCTCGGCCTGAGCATCCGCTTCCTGCTTGAGCGACTGCGGCTGCTGCTCGTGCCACGACTCAGTGCGGTGCTCATCGTGGTAGTGATGCTGATGCTGCTGATCAGTCTCTTGTCGAATCGCCTCGGTACGGAAACCGGACTGTCGGTTGCGCTGTTTCCGATGGTTATCGTCGCTATGACAATTGAGCGCATGTCGGTACTTTGGGAGGAGCGCGGCGCCATGGATGCGATTCGCGCCGGTCTCGGCAGCCTGCTGGTCGCAGTTGCCGCCTACATATGCATGGGCCTTTCGTGGCTCGAACACCTGATCTTCACCTTCCCTGAGCTGTTGCTGGTGGCTCTGGCGCTGGTCGTTATGGCCGGCAGGTATACCGGCTACCGCCTGCTCGAATTGCGACGTTTCCGGGCACTGGCGGATAGTTGATGTTCGCGCTGGCGAGAAAATTGCACCAGGCGGGCGTGCTCGGCCTGAACGAGCGCAATGCCAATTTCATCTCGCGACTGAATCCGCGGCAGCTATATCCGCTTGTCGACGACAAGGTGCTCACCAAGGAAATCGCTATTGCAGCTGGCATGCCAGTGCCCGAGCTTTACGGCGTGATTGACAGTCAGCATGAGGCCGAGACTTTCGCTGAGCTGGTTGCGGAGCATGAAAAATTTGTAATCAAGCCAGCCCAGGGCAGTGGCGGCGACGGCATCCTTGTGATCACCGGGCGCAGCCAGCGACGACGTGACTCTTTCTGGCTGTCTAGCGGCCTGATGATCACGGAATCCGAGATTGCGCATCACATTTCCAATATTGTCAGCGGCCAATACAGCCTGAGCGGTAACCCGGACAAAGCGCTGATCGAGTACTGCGTGCAGTTCGACCCGGTGTTTGCTGCCGTAAGTTACCAGGGCGTGCCAGATGTCCGCGTCATTGTCTACCGCGGTTACCCGGCAATGGCCATGGTCCGGCTGCCGACGCGCGCATCCGACGGCAAGGCCAACCTGCACCAGGGCGCCGTTGGTGCTGGCGTCGACATCAGCCTCGGCGAAACTCTCTCCGGGGTACTGTCCAACGGTCTTGTCGAGGACCATCCGGAAACGGGAGCGCTGATCGCCGGCCTGCGCATCCCGCACTGGGATTTCATCCTGCAGTCATCAGCGCGTGGTTACGAGGTTACCGGCCTCGGCTATCTTGGCGTGGACATGGTGATTGACAGTCAGCTTGGCCCGTTGATGCTGGAGATGAATGCGCGACCGGGGCTCAATATCCAGATCGCCAATCGCGCCGGCCTGCGCCCGCGCCTTGCCCGCATCGACCAGATTTACGACGCCAGCGCCGGTCCGGAAGAGCGCGCCCGCATTGCCAGGCGTGAGTTCCCGGCCAACAAACAAACCTCGATCGAATTTTGATTTGCCTGCGGAGCGAGTAAACTTTGCGGCAGTTATCTCCTGCCTTGAGGATACCCTGTAATGAGCGCGGTGCGACCGGACAAATCCAGCAAATCGACCATGAATAATGCGGATTGGGCTGCGCGCAAAGCGGCGGCATTTGCGCGCGGACAAGGCCAGGTGGCATCCATATTTGTCGACCGGGCGCGCAATGCCGAACTCTGGGATATCGAAGGCAATCGCTATGTGGATTTGGCGATGGGCATTGCCGTCTGCAACACTGGTCACAGTCATCCCGCCGTGGTCGCAGCGGTCAAAGAGCAAATTGAGCGTTTCAGTCACACCTGCGTCATGGTCGCGCCGTACGACACTGCGGTGCGTCTTGCGGAAGCGTTGAACGCGCTGGCGCCCGGCGACTCGGCAAAGAAAACAATTTTTGTCACGACCGGCGCCGAGGCCGTCGAGAACGCGGTAAAAATCGCGCGCGCACACACGGGTCGCCCCGGTGTTATCGCGTTCAATGGCGGTTTCCACGGACGCACGCTATTGGCGATGGGTCTGACCGGAAAAGTTGCACCTTACAAGTCCTTGTTCGGGCCGTTCCCGGGCAGCGTCTTCCATGCGCCGTTCCCGATCCCGTTTCATGGCGTGTCGGTAGAGGATTCGCTCAAGGCTCTGAATACCTTGCTCAAGGTCGATATCGCACCCGCGGATGTTGCTGCGATTATTGTCGAGCCGGTGCAGGGCGAGGGTGGTTTTTACCCGGCGCCGAACGAATTCATGCGCGCCTTGCGCGAGCTTTGCGATGCGCACGGCATCGTATTTATCGCTGACGAGATCCAGACCGGTTTCGGGCGCACCGGCAAATTCTTTGCCTCGGAACACGCCGGGGTCGAGCCGGACCTGATCACGACGGCGAAGGGGATTGCCGGCGGTTACCCGCTGGCCGCGGTGGTCGGCAAGGCCGCGATCATGGATGCACCCTTGCCTGGCGGACTCGGCGGCACCTACGCGGGATCGCCGGTCGGTTGTGCGGCAGCGCTTGCGGTCGTCGACGTGATCGAGCAGGAAGGGCTGGTTGAGCGTGCTGCCGCCATCGGCAAGCGTGCGAAGACGAAACTGCAGGCATTGCAAAAGCTATACCCGCAGGTAATCGGCGAGGTTCGGGCAGATCGCGGCGCAATGATCGCGATCGAGCTGGTGAAGAACGGTGATGCAGCACAACCGGATGCGGACCTGACCAAGGCACTCACCGGTCTCGCGCCACAGAAGGGCCTGATCCTCCTGTCCTGCGGTGTGAACAGCAATGTCATCCGCCTGCTGCCGCCGCTGACCATTACCGACGACACGCTCGATGAAGGCCTGGCTATCCTGGCCGACTGCCTCAAGGCACTGCTTTAAAAGCCGTGGCAGGCCGCCATGCGGGCGACCCGGGTCACTGGCAGCAGCAGTTACCACCCGGGGTCGGAAATACTGTCGCCAGCCCGCCGCCCTGTGTGCGGAGATTGGTGGTCTGCCCCTGGTAAAGCCTTGCCGATAGCTGCTGAATCCGGCCCTCGTAGGTGATGCAGCGAATGTCCAGCTTGAGCGACTCCTTCTTGCCGCCAATCAACAGTTGGCGTTCGCTCGGAGGGACCATGGCCTGGGCGATGTAGTCGGCGTGGATGATGTCGTGCCAAACCCTTTTGGTGAGCTTGGCACCGCGGTAGGCTCCGCGGCTGCCGTAGCCGGTCGCGGGTTTGAAAAAATAACGTTTGCGATTCGACCAGAGTTGCGCCGCGTTGCCGGGTGTCACCGCAAGCGTTTCCGGCAGCGAGTGACCTAGCGTTGCGATCGTGTCCTCGTCGATGCCGAATGCCCTAAGCCGGTCGGCATCAGAAAGCAATGGCAGATTGCGCTTGTCGGCATACAACGCGTAATGCAAGGGCGAGGGCGTAAGCACCGCGAGGCCCCGCTGCCAGGCGGCCCGCAGCGTGGCGGATTCCTGCTCCAGCAGGTAGAAGTCGGTAAGCCGGTTGTAGACCAGATCGATGGCTCGCCCGTGCGCGCACAGCAAGTCGCCGTCGATGACCAGATCCCGGGCATCGACGATGACAGTGTCAATTCCGTGTCGTGCGAACAGCGACTGAAACAGCAGGAACTCCGGATACAGGAACTGTGCGGGCGGGTCCCTGTCGACGATGGCGATGCTCCGCAATTCCCGGTCCGGACGTTGTGACGACCATTCCTTTCGAAACATTGCGATCAGCTCGTTTTCGGCGGCCGCGAAGTCGGTTTTGCCGCCAAAAAACGTAACGACTTCTTCGCAACAGGCCTGTTGGGCCGCGGCGAGGTACAGGTTGAGCAGTACCGCACCTGCATTGGTGTTGATCTCGATCAGCTGCGGACCGTCCGCGCCGAGGTGAAAATCGTAGGCAAAAAATACACCACTGGGCCCAAGGTCCTGCAACATTGGTACGGCGGCGGCTGCCAGCACAGCTTGTCGATAGGCGCTGTGTTTGACGACCGTTTCCACTGCCTGAATGAGTCGCTCCATTGCATGCAGGTGCTCGTGTCCGAGAAAGACCGGCGACATCGCGAACAGGTGGCTGTTCGCGTCCAGCAACTTTTCCGGCACGCCGGAATCCCGGAGATCGGCACTCAGCCTGTCGCGGAGCGCCTGGCGGTTGACGCCGATACAGTAGCAATCCCGGTTCAGGGCGTCTGCGATGCTGTTCCCCATTGTGGTACTCATCAAAACTCGTGGACCAGCCTGAAGCGTTCGCAAACGAGCATCATTTCTGGGTCAAAACCGCCGGTTCGCTCGAAGTACTTTTGATGATCGCGCCGCCACCCATGCAGATCATCATGCTCTCCCTCGGCAAGTGCAAAGCTCTCGTCAACATCGCAAAAACGCTTTTCTGTGACCTCAGTCGTTTCAATGAGCAAGGCTGGCGTGCCGTCCCAGTTCAGTGCCACGTCCCGACGCCCAACGACCGGCATGTGCTCCTTGCCGGCAGCGAATTTTCGCAGTGCCTCACAGGTTGCGGTTTTTCGGCCTGACCTGACCAGATGCAGCAACTTAGTGCACAGGTCTACGTTGTCACCAAAGGTAAATGTGACCAGTCCGGTAAGGCCTGCGTTTGCGTCGCTTGTATTCATCGTCGGCAAGAGTGGGTCGCTACTGCTATGGCCAGAGCACTCAATACTAGCACTGGGGAGCGACTGCTATCGGTCGCATTTCCGCCATATTTATCGCTATGATTGTGGAGTGTGTCGCATGACTGTCAGCCGATTTCCGGAGGAATAAATGGACATAAGTAGACGCCGCGTTCCATATAGCCTGGTGTTAGTGCTGCTATGGGCCGTTACAACTTTTGCTTCGGAAATAGATGAGGTGGCAATTCGGGAAGTCCAGACGCAACAAGCAGCGGCCTGGAACGCGCATGACGCAGTGGCATATGCGAACCTTTTTACCGACGACGGTGACGTAGTAAACGTTCTCGGCTGGTGGTGGCGGGGGCGTTCCGAGATTCAGGGCAAACTGTCGGCTGCATTCGCGTGGGTATTCCTGGACAGCAAACTTACGATAACCGAGGTGCACACGCGCTTTATCGATGCTTCGACTGCGATCGCGCACGTTCGCTGGATTTTGGACGGCGCCAAGGTGCCACCCGGAGCGCCGGCGCCGCCACGAGAAGGCATCCAGATCCAGGTCTTGCGGAAGATAGACGGGGCATGGCTAATTGCGAGCTTCCAGAATACGAATAGTGTTCCTGAGACCCCCTTTCCGCAGGCACCGCCATAGCGCCTCGGACATGTGGCGGTTGCCGGGGGCGTCGCCGCCGACAGATCGGCCTGTTACCGGGCTTTTTCGATCCACGCGTCCATGCGCTGCTCGAGCAGGTCGAGTGGCAACGCGCCGGCACCGAGCAGTTCGTCATGAAAAGCGCGCACATCAAATTTTTCGCCCAAGGCGATCTCGGCGCGCTGGCGGATTGTCTGCATTTTTAATTGACCAATCTTGTAAGCCAGTGCCTGTCCGGGATTGCCAATGTAGCGATCGATCTCGTTCACGATATCGAGCTCGGTCTTGGCGGCATTGTCCTTGAAGAAATCGATGGCCTGCTCGCGAGTCCAGCCCTTGTAATGCATGCCGGTATCGACCACGAGTCTGACTGCCCGCCACATGTCATAGGTCAGCTGCCCGAAGCGTGAGAAGGGATCCTTATACAGGCCGAGATCGTAGCCAAGGCTCTCGCTGTACAAGCCCCAACCCTCGACGAATGCAGTAAAGCCGCCATAACGCCGGAAATTCGGCAACTCGCCGAGTTCCTGCTGCAATGCAATCTGCAGGTGGTGGCCGGGCATCGCCTCGTGCACGGTCAGTACTTCGATTTCATACTTGGGTCTGACCTCCGGCTTGTAGAGATTTACCCAGTAAATTCCGGCGCGACCGCCGTCTCCGGCCGGCTGCGTGTAATACGCCGTCGTCGTGTCGGGCGCAATCGAATCAGGAATGGGTTTCACGCCGTAGGGCATGCGCGGCAACTTGCCAAACAGCTTTACCAGTTCCGGGTCAATGCGCTTGCTGGTCGCGAGGTAAGATTCATACAGCGCCTCCGGATCATCAAAATAAAACTGTGGGTCGCTGCGCAAGAACACCAGGAAGTCCTGGAAGCTGCCGGAAAAATCGACCTCGTCCATAATCTCCTGCATCGCATCGCGGATACGGCGCACTTCCTCGAGCCCAAGTCGATGAATCTCATCAGGCGACATCGGCGTGGTCGTAAAACGGCGTGCACGCTGTTCGTACCAGGCGCTGCCATTAGGCAAGGCCGACAGTCCGATACTCTCGCGGCAGGCGGGCAGATAGGTGTCGTCAAAATAGCGCGCCAACTTCTGATAGGCCGGCAGGATCGTGTCGCCAATCGTCTTGAGCGCTGCGGCACGCAAGCGCTGCTGCTCGTTTTCGGGGATGCTCGCCGGCAACTCCTCGAACAGCCGGTAGAAAGGACTTGCCGCCGCATCGTCGACGAGTTGCGCCGCAATCTGGTCCGGGATGCGCTGCATCAGGACCTTCGCTGGCATATAGCCCGATTTTCGCCCCTGCTCGGCCAGCCTGATCGTTTGTTCAATGAGGATACCTACTCTGCCCATGCGTGTTAGCCAGTCGGCGTAGTCCTGGACAGACTCGAACGACAGTCCGGTAGCATTGACCTCGAGGTTTTGCACGCCGCCGCGGTGACTGAAGGGCATGAGGTGGCCGTTGAACTGGAATTCATCGACCGTGTATTGCAGCTCGCGACGAAATAATTCGTAGTTCAGCTGGTCGCCTGCATCCAGCGCGTTGCGGTCAATGCCATAAGCACGGCGCAGGAACTCGCGTTGTTGAGCCTGGGCGGCGTTAATCGCCTCGATACTCTGATCTGCCCAGCGATCGTTGTAGCGCCGGTCGCCGAGTTCCGACGCAAACAGCGGGTCGTTTGCAAGTTGCGCCTCCCAGGCCTGGTACATCAGTACATTGAAGTCATCTGTCGCGGTCGCCCACGCGGCTGCTGAACCGCAAAATGCGGCCACGAGTATTGTCTTTTGCAGTATGCGCATGCGCGCATTGTTACCGTTGCACGCATCGCTGGCAACCTGCCAAACCTTTGGCTATGATGCGCGCACCAATCGATAGCGTGCTCAGAAGAGACCCCGAATTGCCAATGGCCAGGCGGGGCGCCGAAGGCGCAACTCGCTCGGAAACGCTCAGGCAAAAGGACTGCGCGCGCTGATTGGCTCTGGAGAGCGGTCGAAAAAACGGCCCACCGAAGGGGAGTATGGCCGGCGGCCATTAATCTCTCAGGTTTCCAAGGACAGAGGGGCGACAGATCGAGGGGTCTGTCGCCTTTTTATTTGGCCCTGGGAAACACATCAGAGATGGGACTGAAAACACCGTTGTTTGCTAGCCATGTTGCTGCCGGCGCGAAGATTGTCGATTTTGGCGGATGGGACATGCCGCTGCACTATGGCTCGCAGAAGGAAGAGCACCACGCGGTGCGCAATACTGCGGGTGTTTTCGATGTCTCGCACATGACCATCGTCGATCTCAATGGTGATCGCGTTCGCGAATTCCTGCGCTACCTGCTGGCAAATGACGTTGCCAGGCTGCAGACCCCGGGCAAGGCCTTGTACTCGGCCATGCTGAATGACAACGGCGGGGTTATAGACGACCTGATCGTTTACTTCATGCATGAGTGCTGGTTCCGGCTCATCGTCAATGCCGCGACGCGCGACAAGGACCTGGCGTGGATGCAAAAACAGGCGCACGACTTTTCGGTAACGGTCACCGAAGTGGCCGGCACTGCGATGCTCGCTGTGCAGGGGCCGAAAGCGCGCGAGCTTGCCTCTGGCTGCGTCGATGCAAAGTGGCGTGAGGCTGCACTGGCATTGCCGCCGTTTACCGGCATGCAGGCAGGGCAGCTGTTCATCGCGCGCACCGGCTACACCGGCGAGGATGGCTGGGAAATCGTCATGCCGGCTGCAGCAGCGGCGTCGACCTGGGACCAGTTGCTGGCGGCTGGCGTGGCGCCCTGCGGGCTGGGTGCACGCGATACGCTGCGGCTCGAGGCTGCGATGAACCTGTATGGCACGGACATGGATGAAACGGTCTCGCCACTCGAAGCCGGCATGGGCTGGACGATCGCCTGGGAGCCGCGTGAGCGCGAGTTTATTGGCCGCGCCAGTCTCGAACGCAAAAGGTCCGACCCGACGCTGCAACGCTTCGTTGGCTTGCTGCTTGAAGACAAAGGCGTGCTGCGTAACCATCAGCGCGTTGTGGTGGCAGGTCAAGGCGAGGGTGAAATTACCAGTGGTGGCTATTCGCCGACCATGGAACGCTCGATAGCGCTGGCGCGACTGCCGGCAGGTCAGTCCGAAAGCGCCGCAGTCGATGTGCGCGGCAAGCTGTTGCAGGTAAGGATTGTGCCGACACCGTTTGTGCGCAATGGAAAAATTCGAATCAAAACCTGAACACTGAACATCCACACACCGAAAAACGAGATCACGGAGAAACAGCGATGATTGAACTACCTGGGGACCTGTTGTACACCGAAGAACACGAATGGTTGCGCCGGGAGGATGACGGCAGCGTGACCATAGGTATCACAGACCATGCACAGGCGGCACTGGGTGACCTAGTGTACGTGGAATTACCCGAAGTCGGGCAGGAGCTGGATAGCGGCGGTGACATGGCGGTGGTCGAATCGGTGAAGGCGGCGTCCGATGTGTACTCACCGATTGCCGGGGTCGTCGAAGAGGTCAACGAAAGCCTTGCTGATGACCCGGAGATCATTAATGGCGATCCGTATGGAAGTGGCTGGATTGTCAGGTTGCGCCCGAGCGAAAAAATTAATGAGGACGAGTTGTTGTCGCCGATTGCCTACCAGGAATTGCTCGACGAAGAAGACGCGTAAAAAAGACGATGCCATTCATACCGCACACGGAAGACGACACCCGCGAAATGCTCGCGGCCATTGGCGCCAGCAGTATCGACGATCTGTTTGATGAGATCCCGCCGCAATTGCTGATCAAATCCCTTGATGGCGTGCCGACCGGGCTTAGCGAGATGGAGATTTCGCGGCTCATGCACCAGCGCGCCGCACAGGATGGCGCTCCCTTGTGCTTTATCGGTGCGGGTGCCTACGAGCACCATATTCCGCAGGCGGTCTGGGACATTGCGACTCGCGGTGAATACTACAGCGCGTATACGCCTTACCAGGCCGAGGCGAGCCAGGGGACGCTGCAGACGATTTACGAGTATCAGACGATGATTACTGAGTTGACCGGGCTCGACGTCAGTAACGCATCGTTATACGACGGTGCCTCCGGGCTCGCGGAAGCGTCACTTATGGCAGTGCGCAGCAATCGCAAGGCGAAATCGGGCCGCATCCTGCTGGCGCCGGGCGTGAATCCGAATTACGAAAAAGTCGCTGTGGCCATCGCCGGCCACCAGAACATCACTTTCGAACGTTTGCCGATGAACGGCTCGACCGGCAATGCGGCCGATAAACTCGATGCCGGCCGCGAGCCGGTTGCGCTGGTGATACAGCAGCCGTCATTTCCGGGAACGCTCGAAGACGTTGATCGCCTGACGGACTGGGCGCACGAGCGTGGCGCGCTCGTAATCGCAGTGGTCAATCCGCTCTCACTGGCCTTGCTCAAAGCGCCCGGCAGCTGGGGAACACGTGGCGCTGACATCGCTGTTGGCGAAGGCCAGCCGCTCGGTGTGCCGCTCTCTTCGGGCGGTCCTTACTTCGGCTTCATGACCTGCAGGCAGGAGCATGTGCGGCAAATGCCGGGCCGCATTGTCGGCCGGACCACGGATCTCGACGACAATCCGGGCTTCACGCTTACCTTGCAGGCACGCGAGCAGCACATCCGGCGCTCGAAGGCAACCTCGAATATCTGTACCAATCAGGGCCTCATGGTTACCGCGGCGACTATCTACATGTCATTGCTCGGATTCGAGGGGCTGCGCAAGGTCGCCTTGCGCGCGCAGCAAAACACGGCATTGCTGGTCCGGCAACTGACCGCATTGCCCGGCGTGCAGCGCCTGTATGAAGGACCACATTTCCACGAAGTCGCGATTTCCCTTGACCGCCCGGTTGCGGCGGTGCTGCAGGAGCTGGCGCGGCGCAACATCCTCGGCGGTTACGATCTTGGTAACGCCTTGCTGGTTTGCGCGACCGAAACCAAAACGGCGGCTGACATCGACCACTATGTCGATGCCATGCGTGACATCCTCGCGAAGCAGGATTAGCGGAGCGCCTGAGGTCATGAGTATCTTCAGGTTTGAGAACTCGGTTCATCACACCTTCGACGAGTTGCCGGATATTGGCAGTCGTGCGCCGGACGTTTCGCTGGTCAATACGAAATTGCAGAACGTTTCGCTGGCGAACTGGACCGGAAAACGCAAGATCATGAATATCATCGTCAGCGTCGACACTGATGTCTGTGCGCGCTCGGTAATCGAATTCGACCGCTACGCAGCCGATTTGCACGATGTGGTCATACTGTGCGTGTCCTATGACCTGCCGTTCGCATTCCGCCGCTTCCAGGAACAACACGGCCTGAAAAACGTCATTGGTTTATCCGCGATCCGGCACGCCGGTTTCGGCGAAAATTACGGTGTACAGATTATCGATGGCCCGCTCGCTGGCATGTTCGCACGTGCCGTGGTCGTGCTCGACGAGAACAACACGGTCGTGCATCGGGAACACATTGATGAAATTTCGACTGAACCCAATTACACGGCAGCACTTCGCGCGCTCGGCGTGCGAGCCAACAAGGACTAGCAGGAAAACCCATGGAAACTCTGATATTCGACAAGTCACGTTCCGGTCGACGGGCGTTTGCACAGGCTCCTGTCGCAGACGATGCTGTTGCGATTCCCGAGTCGCTGCGGCGCAAGGACACGCCGCGCCTGCCTGAAGCGTCCGAGCTGCAGGTGGTACGGCACTTTACACGCCTGTCGCGGCAGAATTTTTCCATTGACACACAGTTTTATCCGCTCGGTTCCTGCACCATGAAGTACAACCCGCGGGCCTGCAATGCGCTGGCACTGTTGCCAGGTTTCGCGGGCCGTCATCCGCTCGGTCCGGTGAGTCATGGCCAGGGCTTCCTCGCCTGCATGTATGAACTGCAGGAGATGCTCAAGGAGGTAACCGGCATGCAGGGCGTGTCGCTGACACCGATGGCCGGAGCGCAGGGCGAGCTCGCCGGCGTGCTGATGATCCAGGCCTATCACAAGGCACGTGGCGATCTCGAGCGCAATGAGATTATCGTGCCGGATGCGGCACACGGCACCAACCCGGCAACCGCGACCATGTGCGGCTGCGTGGTTCGCGAGTTACCCACCGGCAGCGATGGCGACATCGATATCGCGGCACTCAAGGCGGCAGTGGGGCCGAAGACAGCCGGTATCATGTTGACCAACCCGTCGACGCTTGGCGTGTTCGATCGTGGCATCGTCGAGGTCGCAAAAATCGTGCACGACGCCGGCGGGTTGTTGTATTACGACGGCGCGAATCTGAATGCGATTTGCGGCAAGGTGCGCCCCGGCGACATGGAGTTCGATGTCATTCACATGAACCTGCACAAGACTTTCTCGACGCCACACGGTGGCGGCGGCCCGGGTTCGGGTGCTGTTGGTGTCGGCGCGCGGTTGTTGCCGTTCCTGCCGATTCCGGTTGTCGGCGCGACCGAGCGCGACGGAGTCACGAGCTATGACTGGCTTGCCGAAGAGGCACTGCCGCAAAGCATCGGCCGGCTGTCCGGGTTCATGGGCAATGCCGGTGTGTTGTTGCGCGCCTACGTTTACATGCGCATGGTGGGTCGCGACGGCATGCGTCGTCTTGCCGAATACGCGACCCTGAACGCGAATTACCTGCAGGCCCGATTACGCGACGCCGGCTTTAAACTCGCGTTTCCCGAGCGTCGTGCCAGCCACGAATTCATCATTACGCTGAAGAATGAGGCGCGCGAAATCAACCTGACCGCGATGGACGTCGCCAAGGCCTTGCTGGATCACAACTACCATGCACCGACAACTTACTTTCCGCTGCTGGTTCCGGAGTGCCTGTTGATTGAGCCAACCGAAACGGAGAGCAAGGAAACGCTGGATAATTTCGTCGCCGCAATGACCGCGATTGCGACGGATGCGAAGGCCGGCACGTCATTCAAGGAAGCGCCATATACGATGCCGGTACGCCGGCTCGACGACGTCAAGGCGGCGCGCCAGCTGGATCTCGCGTATCGCCCGCCGAAGTAATCTGTTGAAATAGGGAACCGAATTCGCGGCACCCAGTCTTTAGGAAGCTATGAGAAACGGATTGTTAATTGCCGCATTGGCAGGGATCGTGCTGGCCGGCACCAACGAGGCGGCCGAGGAACCGGCCTGGGCCACTACTCTCGAGCGTATTTCCTCCGGCGTCGTCTCAATTCGTGTTGACAGTACCCGCGCTTTCGATACCGAGTGGAATTCATCCAGCCAGGCTACCGGCTTTGTTGTTGATGCGGAACGCGGGCTGATCCTGACCAACCGGCATGTCGTGACACCGGGCCCGGTGGTGGCGGAAGCGATATTTCTGAACAACGAGGAAGTGCGACTCACGCCGGTGTACCGCGATCCGGTACACGACTTCGGTTTTTATCGCTTCAACCCGGCAGAGCTGCGATTCATCACACCGGCAGAACTGCCGCTGGTGCCGGCTGGCGCCAGTGTAGGCCGCGAAATTCGCGTCGTCGGCAACGATGCCGGCGAGCAGCTGTCGATCCTGGCCGGGACAATTGCGCGACTGGACCGGCAGGCACCGGACTACGGCCGTGGTAATTACAACGACTTCAACACCTTTTATTACCAGGCCGCATCCGGAACTTCAGGTGGCTCCTCCGGTTCGCCGGTCATCAACATTAAGGGAGAGGTTGTGGCGCTCAATGCCGGCGCGAACAACTCTGCCGCCAGCAGTTTTTTTCTACCGCTCGATCGCGTCAGCCGCGCATTGCAGCTGATTCAGCAGGATAAGCCAGTCACGCGCGGCACTTTGCAAACCAAGTTTGTGCGCAAGGCCTACGACGAACTGCGTCGGCTTGGCCTGAGTGATGAATCGGAGCGCCTCGCACGCGAGGCGCACCCAAAGCAAACCGGCATGCTGGCCGTTGAGCAGGTGATCCCGGAGTCACCGGCAGCGGGAAAACTGCATCCCGGTGACATCCTGCTGCGCATTAACGGCGAGCTGAGCACGGAGTTCATTCCGCTGGCTGCGGCACTGGATGCGAATGTCGGTAGCGAGGTCGAGATCGAGCTGGAACGCGGCGGTGAGCGCATCACAGAGAAAATCGTCGTCAGTGATCTGCATGCGATTACGCCCGACGAGTACCTCGAGTTCGGTGATGGCACCGTGAACAATCTCTCTTACCAGCAGGCATGGCACTACAACCTTCCGGTGCAGGGCGTATACGTCGCCAATCCCGGCTACCTGCTTTCGAAATCAGCCATACCGCGGGGTGCCGTCATAACCGAATTTGGCGGTAAACCGATGCACAGCATCAGTGATTTCGCGAACGCTCTCGACAGCCTCGCCGATGGATCGCGTACCTTGCTGCGCTTCGTCTCGATGGACAACCCGCAAAGCTCGGCAGTGCGATCCTTCGAAATGAACCGGGTCTGGTTTCCGGTGCGCCGCTGCAAACGCGACGATGCCACCGGCATCTGGCCCTGCACAGAGCTCGGCGCCGGGCCGGAGCGCTTGCCACCGCGAGCGGGCAGCACTGCACTTACCCGATTTGACGATCCGCGTGTCGCCGCTATTGCACCGTCGCTGGTAGTAGTGACTTTCGATCTGCCGTACACGCTGTCTGGCGTTGCTGACCGTCATTACTATGGAACCGGTGTGGTGGTGGACAAGGAGCGCGGACTGGTGCTGGTCGATCGCAACACGGTACCGCTCGCGATTGGTGACGTTACCGTGACTTTCGCGGGTTCACTCGAGGTCGACGCGAAGATCGAGCAATTGCACCCGATTCATAACATGGCGATTGTGTCCTACGACCCGAAGTCGATCGGTGATACGCCGGTTCGCGAGGCCAGTTTCAACACCGAGCCGCTGCAGGCCGGTGACAAGGTGTGGTTGGTCGGCATCAAGGGTGATCACCAGCTGGTGCACCAGGAAAGTACTGTGTCAGCAGTTGAACCGCTGCTGCTGCCGCTATCGAGGACACTGCGTTTTCGTGACTCCAATATCGAAGGTATCGACCTCGTCAACGCGATGGATGTTGATGGCGTATTGGTTGACAAGCGCGGACGCGTCAGCGCGCTGTGGTCGAGTTTTGCGCTGGACTCGGGCGGCGAATCCGCACAATTCAATCGTGGTGTTGGCGTCGACCTGGTCGCCGAGTTTGTCGACATCGTGCGCACCGGGCGTTCCTACTACTCGCTGGAAGCGGAGTTCGTTTACGCACCGTTGTTTGCCGCCCGAAATCGCGGTGTGGACGAGGAGTGGATCGCGAAACTCGAAGCCAACAATCCGATTTATCGTCGCGCCTTGAGCATTACGCGGCTGGTCGCGGGATCGGATGCTTCCCGCCTGCTGAAAAACGGTGATTTCGTATTGGCGGTCGACGGCAATGTTGTCACGACTTTCCGCGACCTGGAAAAAGCCGTTCAAAAACCCGAGGTTACGGTGACTATCTGGCGCAATGGCGGCGCCCTCGAAATCCCCTTGAAAACGGCCGAACTGGATGGTCTCGGCATCGATCGGGCGGTGTCATGGGCTGGTGCGTTGCTGCAGGATCCGCATCGGGAGATGGCCGCGCAACGCGGCATTGATCCGGCGGGCGTCTACGTTGCATTTTTCAGCTATGGTTCGCCTTCCAGCCGCTACGGTCTTTGGGCCGGGCGTCGTATCGTTGCAGTGGATGAAAAACCGACACTGAATTTGCAGGCGTTCGTGGACGCGGTCGCTGGCCGGCTTGACCGGACTTCGGTACGTCTGAAAACCGTGACCTGGAACGGTGCGGTCGAAGTCATCACTTTGAAACTGGACAATCAGTATTGGCCCGCTTATGAGATTCGACGAACCGGGGATGGCTGGCAGCGCTTGCCAATTGAGTCTTAAGCGCGCATCGCTGTTTGCGGTGCTTGCCGCGCTCTGCTGGCACTGCTCGATGGCTAACTTCGCAAGCGCACAGCAACTCTACAAGTACCGGGGTGAGAACGGTGAGTGGATTTATTCCGACCGGCCGCCGGGCGATAACCGCACCGTAGAGGTGCGACGACTGGCTCGCGCAGTCGCCGACGGCAATGTTGATGTCTCACACAGCTTTGTTGGTACCACGCTGGAGCTTACGGCGCGCAATGATTACCACGCGCCGGTCGAACTGCGTATCGAGATTGCTGCGTTGCGCGGGCTCAGTTACCCGGATCCCGATCAAGAGATGACGTGGGTGCTGCCACCGCGCAGCACGACGATGCTGCTGCAACTTGGCCTGCTGGAAAACGGACAGGCGCCGTTTCTCGAGTATGGGTTTCGCTACATGCCCGGCGACCCGGGGGCGCGCCACAGTCCGCCGTCACCTTATCGTGCACCGTTTGCAATCTCAACAGACTACCCGATAACGCAAGCTTATCCGGACGTCGTCACGCACGCGGCCCCGGACAGCTATCATGCGGTCGATATCGCGATGCCAATTGGCACCGACGTGTTTGCCGCACGCGGCGGTATCGTTTTTGATGTCGCGAGCACGAATTTCCAGGGGGGGCTGGACATGCAACGTGACGGGCCGGCGGCCAATGTCGTGCGCATCCTGCATGACGATGGTAGCTACGCGGTGTACGCGCACCTCAATACCAATACGATCCGGGTGCGGCCAGGGGACCGCGTGGAGCGCGGCGACTACATCGCCGACTCCGGCAATACCGGCTACTCCAGCGGGCCACACCTGCATTTCGTGGTGGTGCGAAATGTCGGCATGCGTGTTGAATCGGTGCCAGTCACCTTCCTCGGGCCTGATGCGCTTGGCGTTGCACCGGTAGCCGGCACCACATTGACCGCCTACTGATCCGGCGCCTATATTCGCGCATGGCTGTTCGTCTTCGATATTGGTTAAAACAGATCGCAATTGCGGTCTTTTGCCTGTCAGTTGTTGTCCGGCTGTCGATACCGGCCGGGTATATGCCCGCACCTTTCGGCGACGGCGGCCCGTTCGTCCTGTGTCCGCATGGTTTGCCGCACGAAGTGTTCGGCGGCCAACATCAGCACCACGGCAGCGGCGATGAAACACGCGATACAACCTGGGACTCCTGCTCATTCGGCGCATCGACAACCGTTTACGCGGTTGGCGGCGAGCAGCAAGTCGCACCTGTAATCAGTATTGGTGTTGCGGCGCCGACTATTGTCACCTCGGGTGTGGTCGCGATTACCATCCTGCCGTTTCAATCCCGCGCGCCGCCCGCCATCCAATCCTGAGACTGACCCAGCCATGCACATCGGTCCGGTTTCCCGGAGCCGCTGGCATGCTCAAATTGATTGCGACCAAGGAGTTTCCCTGTGTTGAAACCGAATGCGATGGCAATAGCTATTGCCGCAGCTTTACTACCGGGCGCTGCCAGCGCCCACCACGGACTTGATTTCCTGACCGTACAAACGGCACATCTTCCGATGCAAGGCACCGCCTACGCCATAGCGCGCGCCGACTACATTTCCGAACATGAGGACGAACTGGAGTTTGCACCAGCCATGTTATACGGCGCCACCGACTGGATGGCGTTTGAATTGCATGCGCATTTTGAAAAGGAGCAGGGCGATTCTGCGCACTATGAATCGCTGGCGCCCGCACTGCATTTCCGGCTGACACCGCGCGATAACAAGTTCTCCCTTGGTATTTCTGCCGAGTATGAAATTGCGAGTGACAATGATGCTGAGGATGTCCTTGAGCTTGCCGGGATTCTGGGCTACGAGGCCTCTGGCTGGACGATCGCGGCCAACCTGCTGTTCGAGAAAGCATCCGGGGAAGAGAGCGAATGGGGTTTCGCTGCGGGTGCACGGCGGTCGCTTAAGCCAAACCATTATCTCGGGCTTGAGCTGATTGGTTCGCTGCAGAGCAACGGCCCGTCGGAACTACTGCTCGGCTATTATGGTGACCTGTCGACGCGTTTTTCCATCAACGCCGCGCTTGGAACAGGGCTTGATGATGGTCCGGACTGGTCGGCTCGTACCGCGTTTATCTGGCGGTTCCGTTAGGCGGCTCGACTGCGGCTACCGTCGCCATGCGTCCCAGTGATGAATGCGCTACTGTAGGTGCTTTCGCATGCCGAGGAAATGATGCTGCCAGGAATCTTGATCGGCCTTAGCGCAGCAGTGCTTCTGCTGCTCGGCGTTTTGCACCTCGTCTACACCTTTCGCGGACCGAAGCTGCTACCGCGCGATCCAGCATTACAGTCCGCAATGCAAACGGTGTCGCCCGTGATCAGCGCCGAAACGACCATGTGGAAAGCCTGGGTGGGATTCAATGCCAGCCACAGCATGGGCGCTATCCTGTTTGGCCTGGTTTACGGATACCTCGCCGTTTGTCAGCCGCGCCTGCTGTTCGACTCGGCATACCTGCTGGCCGTCGGATTCGCGATGCTCGCCGGCTTTTTCCTGCTCGGCAGGCGCTACTGGTTCAGCGTCCCGTATCGTTGCATTACGTTCGCGCTGGCCTGTTACGCGGCGGCGATACTCGTATCGCAATTTGATCCACCAGCTTGAAGGGCGCGCAAAAGGGACCCGTTTGAACCTGCGGGCGATCTCAGGCGCCGAACCTGGCTAAAGCTGGGCGGCCAGCGCTTCCCAGCTCGTGACCGGCAACTCGCAATGTGTGCCGAGGCAACGATAGGCGACAGCTTCACCGGCAACCGGTTTGCGCTCGCGGAGCAGCCCCGGCAAGTCGGTTTCCTCCTCGTCAATGGCGAACACCAGCCGCGTCGGCGCGTACAGCCGGCCAGCCGAGTCGCGCCAGCGGCCGATGTCTGCCGCTGCACCACGCAACACGATAATCTCGGGCGGTGCCAGGTATTCCTCGAGCGCGTTGAGCAAAGTGACATGGCCGTGCGGGTATTCATCGATCGCCTGCCAGGCGGCGCGCAGGCCGCGCTCCGCGGCTGCGATATAACGCTCTTCGCCCAACAGGTGGCCGAGCCGTTGCAGTGCATAGGCAGCCACCCCATTGCCCGATGGCATCGCCTCATCCGCCAGCGGCTTCGGCCGGTGCATCAGCGCCTCGTGATCGTCGGCCGTGAAATAGAAGCCACCATTTTCAGGGTCTTCGAAATGTTCCAGCATCAGGTCGGCGACCTGGGTCGCGAATCGCAACTGCCCGGTATTCCAGCGCGACTGCAGCAGTTCGAGAATCGCGTCGACCAGGAAAGCGTGATCGTCAAGATACGCCGGGAAACGCGCGCGGCCGTCCTTGTAACTGGCGTAGAGGCGGCCATCAACGAGAAGCTGTTGGTGAAGAAAATCGAGCGCGCTCGCAGCTGCTTCGACCAGGTGATCGCGTTGCAGTATTCGCCCTGCAATCGCGAGGCCACGGATCGCAAGGGCGTTCCACGACGTTAATTGCTTGTCGTCGCGGCCCGGGTGCACGCGGGTTTCACGGTCGGCAAACAGCGCCGCGCGGGCCCTTGCCAGTGCGGCTGCGACTGCCTGCTGTGAGCGTTGCGATGCGGCCGCGATATGCGGCACGGACTGGCGCACCGTGAGGTGCCACTCGCCCTCGAAATTCGCCTCCTTGTCGAGCCCGAAGCGAGCCGCGACGACCTCGTAGTCGTCCCTGGCCACCACGCCTGCGACACGCTCCGGTGTCCAGACAAAAAAACGCCCTTCATGGCCTTCCGAATCGGCATCGCGCGAGGAGTAAAAGCCACCGTTCGGCGCGCGCATGTCGGCCAGCATCCAGTCCGCCGTTTCGGCCGCGGTGTTTGCAAATAGCGTTTCCCCGGTTGCGAGGAACGCCTGTGCATAGATCGCTAGCAAGGGACCGTTGTCGTAGAGCATCTTTTCGAAATGCGGGATCTGCCAGTAACGGTCCACCGAGTAACGGCAAAACCCGCCGCCGACATGGTCATATATGCCGCCCTCGGCCATGCGCGTCAGGGTCAGCGTGGCCATGAACAAGGCCTCGATATCGGGCTGCTCGTGCTTCGCGGTCGATCGCCAGTGTCGGAGCAGTCGCTCGATCGTGCCCGGATGTGGAAATTTGGGCGCAGGCCCGAAGCCGCCGTAATCAGCGTCGAAACTCTTCGCAAGTTGTGCACGAACCTTGTCCATCGGCCCGGCCGAAATGGACAGCGCAGCATCGGCAGCCGGTGGGTCGAGCCGCGCGAACACCTCGCTGAGCCGGTCGCCCTGGCTTCGCACATCGTCAGCATTGTCTGCGTAGTAGGCAGCAATGTGCTGCAGCAGCTCGCTGAATGCCGGCATGCCGTAGCGTCGTTCCTTCGGGAAATAGGTGCCGCCGAAAAACGGCCGCTGGTCGTTGGCATTGAGAAACATCGTCAATGGCCAGCCGCCGCCGCGCTGCGTCAGCAACTGGTGCGCGGTCTGGTAGATGCGATCGATGTCGGGCCGTTCCTCGCGGTCCACCTTGATGTTGACGAACAGCTGATTCATAAGCTCGGCGGTGGCCTGGTCCTCGAAAGACTCGTGTGCCATGACATGACACCAGTGGCAGGCGGAATAGCCGATCGACAACAGCACCGGCTTGTTGCCGGCGCGTGCTGCCGCGAATGCCTCCTCGCTCCAGGGGTACCAGTCCACCGGGTTATCCGCATGCTGCAACAGGTACGGGCTGGTTTCTTTGCCAAGGCGATTGCTCATGGTTTGCTATGATACTGGCCTCCCGCAGATGCCGAAGACCTAAATGTTCGTATTCCCCGAGATCGACCCGATCCTGTTTGAGATTGGATTTATCAAGATTCGCTGGTACGGCCTGATGTACGTCGTCGGTTTCATGGCAGCGTGGTGGCTGGCGCGGCGGCGTTGCCGGCGTGCCGACTCACCGGTCAACCTGAAACAGGTCGACGACCTTATTTTCTACGCGATGCTCGGCGTCATTATTGGTGGCCGGGTCGGCTATTGCCTGGTTTATGGCTGGGAATACCTGATAAAGGATCCACTGTACCTGTTCAAAATCACGGACGGCGGCATGTCATTTCACGGCGGTCTCGCCGGCGTCATGATCGCCATGTGGTGGTACGGTCGCAAGCTGGGCAAAACCATCTGGCACATCCTCGACTTCGTCGCGCCGTTGGTTCCCATTGGCCTGGGTACCGGCCGTATCGGCAATTTTATCAATGCCGAGCTCTGGGGAGCCGAGACCAGCGTTGCCTGGGGCGTGCTGTACAACGGCGTCGTGCGGCATCCATCGCAATTGTACGAAGCAGCGCTCGAAGGCTTGCTGCTGTTCGTAATCCTCTGGTGGTATTCGGCCAGGCCCCGGCCATACATGGCGGTCTCGGCACTGTTCCTGCTCTGTTATGGAATTTTTCGCTTCATTGTCGAGTTTTACCGGGTCCCGGATGCAGATCTCGGCTACCTGTTGCTCGATTGGGTCACGATGGGCCAGATCCTGAGTACGCCAATGATAATTGCAGGAGCCGTAATGCTTGCCATGGCATACTCACAGCACGCGAACAAGGAGGCGTCGGCCTGACATGCAACAGTATTTGTCCCTGATGCAGCTGGTACGCGACCACGGCACCCGGCGCGATGACAGAACCGGCACCGGTACGCTGTCGGTGTTCGGGCACCAGATGCGATTCGATTTGAGCAAGGGCTTCCCGCTCATTACGACCAAGAAACTGCACATGCGCTCGATCATCCACGAGCTGCTCTGGTTTTTGCGCGGCGACAGCAACATACGCTACCTGAAAGAAAACAGTGTCTCGATCTGGGACGAGTGGGCTGATGCGAATGGTGAACTCGGACCGATCTACGGCGTGCAATGGCGCAACTGGCCGAAGCCCGGCGGTGGCACCGTTGACCAAATTGCCCAGGTAATGCGGCAATTGCGCGAGACGCCCGACTCACGCCGCATCATTGTCAGTGCCTGGAATGCGGCCGAGCTTGACGACATGGCGCTGCCGCCGTGCCACATGATGTTTCAGCTGTATGTGGCGAACGGCAGACTGTCTTGCCAGTTGTATCAGCGCAGTTGCGACATTTTCCTTGGCGTGCCATTCAATATCGCATCGTATGCGTTGCTCACGCACATGTTTGCGCAGCAGGCGGACCTCGCGGTCGGCGATTTCATCTGGACCGGCGGTGATTGCCACCTCTACCTGAATCACCTCGAGCAGGCCGACGAGCAACTGACGCGCCAACCGATGCCGCTGCCACGTCTGGCCATCAAGCGTCGCCCGCCGAGCATCTTCGACTATGTGTTCGACGACTTCGAGATCGTCAACTACCAGCCGCATGCGCATATCAAGGCAGCGGTCGCTGTCTAGCAAGGTACTGTGGCATGCGGCCCTGCGGGGGGCGGCCATGCCGCCGACCCGCCCGTCATGATCAGCCTGATCGTCGCAGCCTCGAGCAATAACGTCATCGGCGTCGATGGCGGGCTGCCGTGGCACCTGTCGGACGACCTGAAGCGTTTCAAGGCAATCACCATGGGCAAGCCAATAGTCATGGGCCGCAAGACTTTCGAATCGATCGGTCGGGCACTGCCCGGTCGGCATAACATTGTCATTTCAAGCCAGGCGAACTTTGCGGCGGTCGGCTGCGAGGTAGTCGCCTCGACAACGGCGGCCATTGTGGCTGCCGGCGACGCCGACGAAATCATGGTCATTGGCGGTGGCCAGGTCTACCGGCAGTTTCTGCCGCTGGCGGAGCGTGTTTACCTGACCCGCGTGCAGGTCGAACTCGATGGCGATGCGCATTTTCCGCCGCTGCCTGAACGTGAATGGCGTATCAGCGCACGCCTGTTCAGGGATAATGACGAACGCAACCCTTACAGTTCCGAGTTTATTACGCTGGATCGTATCGCTCCCGACAAAGAGGCAGAGCCGATGAGTACCGAAAATTCGCAGGACAGCAGAGGCGTCAACCAGGAGGACATTCACTGGGACCAGGACCTTAGTTATGGCAGCTACCTGTCACTGGACAAATTACTTGAGTGCCAGAAAGTGCGCACCGCCGCGCACGATGAAATGATGTTCATGATCATTCACCAGGCATCCGAGTTGTGGATGAAACTCTGTATTCACGAGATCAGCGCCGCCATGCGTGAAGTCGCGAAGGGCCGGCTCGGTGCGGTCTTCAAAATGCTGGCGCGCGTCTCGCGTATCCAGGGACAGTTGCGGCAAAGCTGGTCGGTATTGTCAACCATGACGCCTGCCGACTACCGTGGCTTTCGTGATGGCCTTGGGCAAAGCTCGGGCGTGCAGTCATTTCAATACCGCGAAATCGAATTCGCACTTGGTAACAAGCATGCAGCACTGGTGGAAGTCCATCGGCAGCATCCCGCGCGTTACGAGCGTTTGCAAAAGGTGCTGCGTGCGCCGAGCTTCTATGACCTTTGTCTGCAACACCTCGCGCGCAAGGGGTTTTCGATACCTGCCGAGGTGCTCGACCGCGACTGGTCGCAGCCATATGTGCCGAACGCAGCTGTGGAAGCCGCCTGGGCCAGGGTTTACTCGTCTGTGGATGATCACTGGGAGCTCTACGAACTGGCCGAAAAACTTGTCGACCTGGAGTACGAATTTCAGATGTGGCGATTCAGCCATATGAAGACGGTCGAGCGCATCATCGGTCATGCCAGGGGCACGGGCGGCACCAGCGGCGTCGCCTTTTTGCAAAAAGCGCTGAACCTGAAGTTCTTTCCTGAGCTCTGGAGCGTTCGGTCCGAACTAGATCGGGGCTAGCTCGGCACACACGATAGCAGCCGCAGCATCGAGATCGATCTGGTCGAGCCTACCCGCATTGCGTGTCAGGCGCTCCAGCAGGGCCTGCTGCAGCGCGCCGCGCTCCTTCGCAACCCGATACGGGATCTCGGCGTGGAACATCACCATTGAATAGCGCGGGATGAAGCGATCGGGAAGCCGACGTTCGAGCTCGAACGAGAGTGCCTTCTGCAGCGCAAACTTCGGATCGCGTACCGTATCCCGCATCTCGACGTAGTTCTCGAGTGCCATATCCGCTATTGCATTGGCGTTTGCCAGCTGCATGGATTCGTAACGGGCGAACACCTGTTGCCACTGCGGGCCGAGCTCGCCGAGAATCTGCTCGAGCAACACGCAATCTTCAAAAGCCAGGTTCATGCCCTGGCCATGGAATGGCACCACGGCATGCGCGGCATCACCGATCAGTAACAGTTTGTCGCCATCGTGCCAGCGTCGGCAGCGAACCGTGCCGAGCAGGCCGAGCGGGTTGCTTATCAACGAGCGGCACAGATCCGGGATCAGTTCCGCTGCATCCGCGAAGTTAGTCGCAAACAGGGCCTCGACGGCATCTTCTGTCAGCAGTGTGGCGAAACTCTGCTCACCCTCGTTGGGCAGGAACAGGGTCAGGGTAAAGTCACCGCCCGGGTTCGGCAGTGCGATCAGCATGAATTCGCCACGTGGCCAGATGTGCAGTGCACCCGGGTCCAGTTGGAACGTGCCATCGGCTGCGGCGGGAATCGTCAGTTCCTTGTAGCCGTGCTGCAATCGCGCTTCAGTTGCGCCAATCAGGCCAGTGCTGGCATAGGCGTTGCGTACCACGGAGCCAGCGCCGTCGGCAGCAATCAGTGCCGGGCCACCGACTTCGATATCGCTGCCGCCGGCGTGATCCCGAATTCGGGCAATGCCGCTGGCCGGATCAAATCCCCGGACCTCGTGCCGGAAATGTACGCGTACGTTGCTGTGCTCTTCGGCGGCATCCAGCAACACCTGGTTCAGCTGGCCGCGCGAGACCGAAAAAATCACTTCGTCATCGCGCTGGCCATAGGGCAGAAATTCAGTGCTGCCATCGAGCTTGTGCACCATGCGGCCACGCATCGGCACCAGCAATGGCCTGACGCGCGGCATGACCTGCGCGGCTTCGAGGGCCCGGACGCCGCGCGCTGCCAGGGCGAGATTGATGGATCGCCCGGCGGACGCTACACCGCAGCGAGGGTCGCCGCCACGTTCGTAAAGGTCGATGCGAGGAACATGTCGCGCGAGCATCGCTGCGAGCAGCGTGCCGCATTGCCCGGCGCCCAGGATGTTCATGACGATTGCCCGGGTACCTGGATGACCTCTGGCCGCTCGGTGTCGAGCCGCACCGCCGTCAGCTGGTTTCCCCAGACGCAACCGGTATCCAGGCTGACCAGTTCGGGCAGCACAATCAGCCCAAGCGCTGACCAGTGACCAAAAACAATGCGCGTCTCTGCCGCAGCCCGTGGCGTAAACCGGAACCAGGGTAAAAGATCGCGACGGGCGCGAAACGGCGGTCCGGTGTGCGCGAAATTCATGCGGCGTTTGCGCGTCAGCATGCGCATGCGTGTCAGGCAATTGACAATGAATCGCAGGCGTTTCTTGCCGGTCAGTTCATTCGACCATTTACGCGGATTATTAGCGTACATTTTGCGCAGCATTGAGCGCCATTTGTTTTTCTTCCGCAATGCATGTTCGACTTCGGCCGCGAGGCCCAAGGTCTGCTGCACGCTCCAATCGGGGTGAGTGCCGGCATGCACCAGCAGCGTGTTCAGGGATTTGTCGTAGTGCGCCAACGGTCTGTGCCGGAGCCAGTCGACAAGTTCATCACGGTCCGGTGCCTTCAGGACTTCGTCGAGCGAGGCGAAGCGCTCGCCCTCGACGCGCACGCCCGCCGCTAACGCCAGCAGGTGCAGATCGTGATTGCCGAGTACCGTGATCGCCGAGTCACCCAGCGACCTCACGAAACGTAAGGCCTGCAGAGATTTTGGACCCCGGTTTACAACATCGCCGGTGAGCCAGAGCGAGTCCGAGGCCGGGTCAAATGCCAGTTTCTCGAGCAATCTCGCGAACGGGTCGTAGCAACCCTGGATATCGCCGATTGCATAAACAGCCATGGGCAGGTCAGAGCGGGATTAGTGCAGAACGCCGGGTACCGCGAGCGTAAACGGCGCGATCGGCGCGTCGAAATTGACGCCATTGTCGGCTTCCATTCGATACAGACCCTGCATCGCACCGACCGGAGTTTCCAGTACCGCACCACTCGAATAGCGAAACTCCTCGCCCGGGTTCAGGTGTGGTTGTTCACCAACAACACCATCGCCGGTGACTTCCTGCACTTTGCCATTGGCGTCAGTAATGATCCAGTGACGACTGATCAGGCGCGCCGGCACCTCGCCATTATTCGCGATGGTAATGGTGTACGCGAAAACGTAGCGACCCAGGGCCGGCTCGGATTGTGCATCCACGTAGTTGGTGACTACCTGGATTCGAATGTCGAAGTTCTTTCCCTGCATGGCGCTATTCTAGCGTATTCGCAAGCCGTACATATTCGGCAATTGCAATGGCTTCGGGTCGCAGGCCCGGATCGATACCAACGGATTCCAGTAGTGATTCGTCCGCGATCTGCCGCAATGCGTTGCGCACCGTCTTGCGCCGCTGGCTGAATGCGGTCGCGACCAGCTCGGACAAGCGGGAGACGTTGCGTATGTCGTAGCTGCCCGCTGGCAACGGCACCAGCCGGACAATCGCGGACATCACCTTGGGCGGCGGATCGAAAGCAAGCGGCTCGACACTAAACAGCTTCTCGATCTGGAAAAAACAGCCGAGCATGATACCGAGTCGACCGTAAGCCCGGCTGCCTGGACCTGCCGCCATTCGATCGACAACCTCTTGCTGCAACATGAAATGCATATCAATTATTTGCCCGCGATAGTCGAGTAAATGGAACAGCAGGGGCGTGGAGATGTTGTACGGCAGGTTGCCGACAATGCGCAGTCCGTCACCGAGTTTCGCAAAATCGAAGTGCAGCGCATCCGCCTCGTGCACGACAACGGTCGGCGCATTCGCATAGCGCTGGCGCAGCGAGCGGGCAAGGTCACGATCCAGCTCTATAAGATGCAGTTGGCCGGCCTGCGCCAGCAACGGTGCCGTGATCGCACCGAGGCCGGGCCCAATTTCAACCAGCGTGTCGCCGCCTGCAGGCCGGATCGCCTGCAGGATGGCATCAACCACAGCGGTGTCGACGAGAAAATGCTGGCCAAAACGCTTGCGGGCACGATGCGAACTCATCGCAGTGCCATCCTGATCGCGAGTTCGATGGCCGCTTCCATACTGCCGCTGTCGGCGTCGCCAGTGCCGGCAATGTCCAGGGCAGTACCGTGGTCAACCGAGGTGCGAATGATGGGTAGCCCCAGCGTGACGTTGACGGCGTGACCGAACCCGGCGTACTTCAGCACCGGCAGTCCCTGGTCGTGATACATCGCGAGCACTGCATCCTTTGACCCGGCGGCCGGCGTAAATGCCGTGTCGGCCGGCAAGGGGCCGCGGATTTTGCAGCCACGATCGGCGAACTCGCGAATCACTGGCGCGATAACCGCCGCATCTTCATGACCGAGATATCCGCCTTCGCCGGCATGTGGATTCAGGCCGCAGACGATGATTTCCGGATCCTTGATAGCGAAGCGCGTCTGCAGGTCGGCGTGCAGAATGCGCAGCACGTCGCGCAGGATGTCCTGGCTCAGGGCATCTGCGACATCGCGCAACGGCAGATGCGTGGTCGCGAGTGCGACACGCAGGTCGCCAGCAACCAGTAGCATGACCGGACGCGGTGTGCCGGTCAGTTCAGCAAGAAATTCGGTATGGCCACTGAACGGAATGCCTGCGTCATTGATTACGCTTTTTTGCAGAGGACCGGTGACCAGCGCTGCGAAATCGCCGCGCAGGCAACCATCGACCGCAAGCTGCAGACCTGCGAGCAGGGACCCGGCATTGGCCGGCGATGGCACGCCGCACACGTGCGGCTCGGGGCAGGTGACTGGCAGAAGTTCGAGTTTCCTCGGGAAATCAATGCCAAGCAGTGCAGCCCGGGACCGCAGCACTTCCGGATCTGCAACCACAACGAGCCTGGCGGCGTGCGGCCCCCGGGCAAGTGCCAGGCACAGGTCCGGACCTATGCCAGCCGGCTCACCGGCGGTGACGACGATAGGCTTTTTCAGATTAATATGTGGACGTAGGCTTCGTCGCGAAGTCGCTGGATCCATAACTGCGTCTCTTCTTCCATCTTGCTGTTACGAATCTTGATGATGCAATTGCTCTCTTTCAGATCTTCGGTATTGTCGTAAACGCGACGGTCCATGACTTCTACGATGTGCCAGCCGAAACGAGTCTGGAACGGCTCGCTGACAGCACCGATCTCGGTCGCGTTAATCACCTGCTCGAATTCATCGACGAATGTGCCGGGACCGCTCCAGTCCATCTCGCCGCCGCTATTGGCCGAGCCGGGGTCATCCGACATCAGCTTTGCAAGCTCACCGAATTCCTCGCCGGCAGCGATTCTTGCCAAGGCATCCTCAAGACGCTGTTTAGCCGTCTGATCGTCAATGATTTCGTTTGGCGTTATCAGGATGTGGCGGACTAAAACCTGGTTGACTTCGCTGCGCTGAACCGCGCTGCGCATGTCATTAACCTTGATAATGTGAAAACTGCCCGGTGTACGAATTGGTTGGGACACATCGCCGGTTTGCATACCGGCGACAGCGTCGGTGTACAAAGTTGGCAGCTGTTCACCCTTGAGCCAGCCAAGTGCGCCACCATCAAGGGCGTTCTGCGCGTCGGAATAGCGAATCGCCAGCGCCGCAAACTCGGTGCCCTCATTAATTCGCGCGACGATGTCATTCGCTTCGGCGAGCGCCGCGTCGATCGCCGCACTGGAGGTGGAGTCGGATATTGAAATCGTGATGTTGGAAAGGTTGTAATCGGAATTTACGACGACATTGTCTTCGAGATCCGCCGTGCACAATTCGATTTCACGCGGCGACACGGCGATGCGGCGGCCAACATCGGCACGACGTAACTGGTCAAGCGTTATTTCTTCGCGCAAGTCACGGCGGAACTTGGCGTACTCGATACCGTCAGCTGCGAGTGCGGCCGGCATATCCTCGAATGCAATGTTTTGCTGCTGCGCGATCTGGCCTATTGCCTCGTTTAGCATCTGGTCGGATATCTGCACGCCGAGCCGGTCGGCGCGCTGCAACTGGATTTCCGTGACGATCAGTCGCTCCAGCAACTGTTCGCGTAATTCCGCCGCCGGCGGCAGCGTAAGATTCTGCTCCCTGGCTCGCTGCAGGATTACCGCGGTCTGCTCGTTCAACTGGCTCCTGAGAATCACGCCGTCGTCAACAATGGCAACCACGCCGTCCAGAAACTCGCCGGTCGAGGAAAGCTCGGCGGCGACCGCAAGCGGTGCGGCTGCAATCGCGCCAATGGCACATAACATTCTGATTTGACGCACTATTTACTACCGGATATCTGCGGAATAGCCAAGAATACCACGTTCCAGAATTTTGTCAGCCGCGGTGCCTACGCTGGCCATTCCCTTGAGTATCAACTGCAGACCAAAGGACGATTCCCGGGTTCCGTCGCGGGCGGATATATGGCGGCGGGAAACCAGCCGCAGGCCCCAGCAACAGCTTTCATATTCAAGTCCAAAGAACTGCTCCAGCACCTCGTCATCGCGCAAGGAGTAATTGTAGCGGCCAACAAAATTCCAGCGGGCACCGAGCGGCCAGGACCAGGAAAGGTCGCCCTGCTCGAGCGCGTCGCGACGAAAGCGATAGGCGAGATTCAGTACTTTGTTGGTGCTTGGCGCATATTGAACACGCGCCTCGGACTGGGTTGTCCCGTCGCTCGAAGCGCCCCATTGATGACCAAGATCAAAGTTAATGTTCGTCTTAAGCAGGAAACTGAGCCTGGCAACGTAATCACTCGTTTCCGAGGTGCTGAGAGTCTGTCCCGGCAGTGACACGCCGCTCGAGCTCAGATATCGAATCTGGCCGACTGTCGCGGCCACCAGGTCGCGGCCGGTAGCAAGATCCAGGATACGAGACGTTACGCCCAGACTGACCTGGTCCGTATCGGCGATACGATCGACACCGAGATACCGATTGGCGCGATACAACTGGATCAGATGCAGGTCCGGCGTGATGGTATCGAACACCGGCAAATTCGACTGCTCGCGAAATGGCACGTGTGCGTACAGGATCCGGGGCTCGATGGTCTGCACGCGTGTGCTGTTCGCCAGGGTACGCTCCAGGATCATGCCAACATCAAAGGTCGAGATTGGCAAGGCACGACTTGGATTATCAGGCGCACCCGGATCGGTGCCGTCGAGAGTGTAAGATGCGTAGTCCAGCTTGACGCCGGGTGTAACAAACCATCCGGGACCGCTAAGCGGCAAGGCGACTTCAGGTGCGAGATTCATGCGCCAGCCCGTGACACCCACGTCGCGGTCGAAGTTGACTATTTCGCCGAGGAATCCCAGCTGCAGCCCGAACCACTGATCTGGCCAGAAACCTTGTGCCAATAACTGTGGCATGCGTCGATATGGCTCGTCTTCAGGGGTGATTGCATCGTCGATTGTCTGGAAGTCCTGCAGCTGACCAAAGAAGGCCAGCTTATCGGTATACATCTCGAAACTCAGTGTCCGATCGAGGTGCGTAATACTCGAGGAGCTGAGGCTGCCGCCCATATCTTCAAAGTACTGGCTGTCCGACACCTGGCGGAAGTCGACCTGGTTGCGCCAGCCGCCACGGAATTGTGTTTGGTGTTGCAGGCCGAACAGGTAGCGCGAGTCATTGAACAAGTCATCGCTGTCGAGATAGTCAGCAATGATCTTGCCATTCGATGCCTCGGTCAGGTAACGAAACTGTGTCTGCAATTGCAGGCCGCGGTCAGTCATGAAATGCGGAGTGATTGTGGCGTCGTAGTTCGACGCCAGATTCAGATAATAGGGCAGACTTATTTCCTTGCCGCTGCGATTGGTTGAGCCAAGCTCCGGCGTCAGAATTCCCGATTTTCGTGCATCGCCCACCGGAAACGACATATACGGCGCGTACAGGATCGGCACGCCCTGAAAGCGGAGCTTCATACCGCGGGCGGTGGCGACGCCGGCACCGGTATCGACGTTAATGTCGCTGGCCTCGATCAGCCAGTCGTTCGAGCCCGGCGGACAGGTTGTGTAGCTGACTCCGTCAAGCTGCAACTGACCTTGCTGATTGATCTCGAACACTTCGGCGGCACCGCGCCCGTCGCCACTACCGAGGGAAAAATTCGCGCCTTCAAAACGTACGCTGCCATTGTCGTAGGCGAACTCGGCGAGGTCGGATTGAATCTGCGTCCCCCGGTCCTCGTAGCGAACATGCCCCTCCAGCAGCAAGGAGCGCTTGCCGGGGTCATAGCGTGCCTCGTCCGCACCCGCCATCCTTGTACCTTTGCGCAGCAACACCCCACCCGTCATTCTTGCCGACGGGTCGGTGCCGAACTGGGCCTCGAGTTCGCCGACCTGAAACTCTATCGCATCATCGTTGCCGACCGGCGTCGCGCCAAGCAAAGCGTCCATGGGCATGGGGTCCAAAGACGTCCGGCATGCGTCGAATTCGTCCGCGCGTACATTCGGCAGGGCCAACAATGCGCCAGCGATAATCAGGAAATTTCGGTACACGAGGTAATTGGATATGGGTAGTCTTGGCAACTGAAGTCAGCGGGATAATATCCAGTACAACTGTGGTACCTTCGCATAGTTTTGCAAGTCCTTCAATGTGTTACGGAGAAACCCGATAAATCTGTTGAGTGTGAATTCCGATCCTCGCAAAGTCGAAATGCTGGCGTGGCTGGCAACAATCGATGCGGTCGCCGGCCTGAATCCGGAGCCGGCATCGGCCGACGCGAGCTTTCGTCGCTACTTTCGATTGCAGGCCGGGCAGCAAAGTTTCATTGTCATGGACGCGCCGCCGCCGAAAGAAGATTGTTTGCCATTTGTGCGCATCGCCGCTTACCTGGAAGCGATGCAACTTTCGGCGCCGCGCATTCTTGAGGCAGACATCGAACGCGGATTCCTGTTGCTCAGCGATCTGGGTTCGCAGTCTTACCTCATGAGCCTGGTCGAAGACCCGGGCTGTGCTGCTGATTTGTATGCCGACGCCATGCGCGCCATTCTGATCATGCAGGCGAACGGCAGCGCGTATCAGGCCCGGTTGCCGCCGTATGACGAAAAGCTGCTGCGTTTTGAACTATCGCTGTTCCATGACTGGCTGTGCCAGACACATATCGGCATGCAATTCCCGGCCGCCGATGAAGCGCGCTGGCAATCGCTCTGCGATCTGCTGGTGACAAATGCGCTCGAGCAGGCACAGGTATTCGTGCACCGCGACTTTCATTCGCGCAACCTGATGCAACTAACCGAAAACAATCCCGGCATGCTCGATTTCCAGGACGCAGTTGAAGGCCCCTATACCTATGACCTCGTCTCATTATTGAAGGACTGCTATGTACGTTGGCCGGCCGAGCAGGTTCGTCACTGGGCACTGGACTACTACCGCATGCAGGAAAGCAAGCATGACACGCATGCTGACGAAGCAACCTTTTTGCGGCAGTTCGAACTTATGGGCGTGCAACGCCACCTGAAGGCAGCTGGAATTTTCGCGCGCCTCAATCATCGGGATGGCAAGCCGGGCTACATGGCAGATATACCGCGAACATTGCAGTACATCGTTGAACTTGCGCCGCGCTACCCGGAGCTTGATTTCGTCGCAGGCATGATCCGCCACAGTTGCCTGCCGGCACTGGGGCATTCCGAGTGATTGCGATGCTGCTTGCGGCAGGTCGTGGTGAGCGCTTGCGCCCGCTGACCGATACCACGCCCAAAGCACTGGTCGAGGTACGCGGGCAAAGCCTGATAGAACGCCATTTGCGGGCGTTGCAGTCGGCCGGCGTTGAAACTGTTGTGATTAATCTTGGCTGGCTGGGCGAAAAAATTGTCGAGCGGATTGGCTCCGGTGCCAGCTACGGCTTGAGTGTCGTCTACAGCCCGGAGGGCGACAATGTGCTGGAAACCGGTGGCGGTATCGCGCGCGCGCTACCGTTGTTGGGCGAGCAACCGTTTTTGGTGATAAATGCCGACATTTATACGGACATGCCCGTGCCGCGAGCTGATCTCGAAACTGGCACTGCGGCAAAACTGATCCTGGTTGCGACGCCGTCTTACCGGGAGCTGGGTGATTTCGACCTTGTTGCCGGGCGGGTGCGCAATTCCTTGTCGCCATCACTGACATTCAGTGGCGTTGCAATCTACCGGCCGGAGTTTTTTGCCGGCTGTTCGCCGGGACGATTTTCCATCGTACCGATGTTGCGCGCTGCGGCTGACGCCGACCAACTGGCCGGCGAATTCTATGCGGGAGCATGGAATGATGCCGGCACGCCGCAGCGTCTCGCGGAAATTTAGTCGCCAAGCGTTGCCGGGCCGTGCAGCAGCGATGCATCGGACAGGCCGAGGTGACGCAGCAAATGCGGCAAAAACCGCCGGCGAATTGCTGCGACATCGGCCGGTGCACCGAGCCGGCGCAGATCGGTGACCTGAAGGTTTTCGAAGCCGCAGGGATTGATGCGGCTGAATGGCTCGAGGTCGACATCGACGTTCAACGCCATGCCGTGAAAGCTGGCGCCGCGTCGGATGCGCAAGCCGACGCTCGCGAGCTTGACGCCGCCAACGTACACCCCCGGTGCATCGCAGCGGCTGGCTGCATCGATGCCAAATTCTGCGACCAGGTCGACGACACTTTGCTCAAGCGCGGTAACAAGGCCGCGTACGCCGACATTCGCGCGGCGAATGTCCAGCAAGGGATAGACCATGAGCTGGCCGGGCCCGTGATAAGTGACCTGGCCGCCACGATCGATTTGTACCACCGGAATATCACCCGGTGCGAGCAGGTGCTCGCGGGCGGCATTCACGCCAAGCGTGTACACCGGCCGGTGATCGCAAAACCAGATCTCATCTCGCGTGGCGTCGTGGCGAGTATTGGTGAACTGCTGCATGGCACGCCACACGGGTTCATAGTCCTGCAGGCCGAGCGTGCGGATGACGATCTCGCTCATAGTGCCATTAGTACATCGACGTGCGTGCTGACTTCGCGATAGATGTCGTCCAGTTGCTGCTGGCTCTGCGCGTGCACAGTGACTGTAATCGACACAAAGCCACCGTTGCGGCTCAGCGCGCTGTGTACGCGACTATCGTCAACCGGGCCGGTGTGCTTTTCGACAAGCTCACGCGCGAGACGACGAAAGCCTGCCGACTCCCGGCCCATGATCTTGATGGGAAAATCGCACGGGAATTCGAGCAGGCTCGGTGCGCTCATCAACGCCTACTCGAACCAGAGACTGACGCTATCCCTGGTACGTTGCCAGAAGCTGCCGGATGGATTGTCCTGCAGCGCACGCAGCGGTTCGCGCAGCAACACGTCGTCGCGCAAACTGATGCTGATCTCGCCCAGTGGCTGGCCTTGCGCGACCGGTGCCTCGAGTATCGCAGGAATACTCAATGTCGACTTGAGCGAGTCATACGAGCCGCGCGGAACGGTTACATAGATGTCGTCAAGGACGCCGAGTGCGGTGCTTTCGTTGGCGGACTTCCAGATTCTTGAGTTCGCGATTTCGACGCCGGCATTGAAGACCAGTCGGGTCTCGTAGAAGCGAAAACCGTAATTGATCAGCGCCTGGGTGCCATCAATTCGCGCCTTGGCGCTGGATGTGCCCAGCACCACCGAAATCAGGCGCATATCGTCGCGCAGTGCGGAAGCCACCAGGCAATATCCGGCCGCGTCGGTGTGCCCGGTTTTCATGCCGTCCACCGAGTCATCGCGCCACAGCAAATTGTTGCGATTCGGTTGCTTGATGTTGTTGTAGGTAAATTCCCGCATCGAGTACCAGCGGTAATACTCGGGAAACTCATTGATAATGGCTCGAGCGAGGGTTGCGAGGTCGCGGGCAGTTGCATAATGGTTGTCGTCCGGCAGGCCGGTCGAATTCCGGAATTGACTCGATCGCATGCCGAGCGCGGCTGCGTATTGATTCATGAGCTCGGCGAATACAGATTCCGAACCGGCAACATGCTCGGCGAGCGCCACGCTGGCATCATTGCCTGACTGCACGATCATGCCCAGCAGCAAATCGTGCATCGAGACGCGCTTGCCCACCTCGACGAACATGCGCGAGCCGGGCGTGCGCCAGGCATTTTCGCTGATCGTGACTTCGTCCTCGAGCCGTACCTGCCCACCTGCGAGCGCCTTGAATACCGCATACGCGGTCATAAGCTTGGTCAGGCTGGCGGGGGCGACCGCGTTATCGGGCTGCAATGCGGCCAGTTCATGTCCGGTTGCGGCGTCAATCAACAGGTAACTTGAGGCACCGATGATTGGCGCGGCGGGAACAGGACGCGGGTCTTGCGCAATGGCCTGTGTAACCGCAAAAGACAACAGCAGCGCGAAAAATCGAAGATTCATGACTACCCTGGGTTGGTGAGTGAGGGCGCGTATTCTACCCACCTTGCCCAAATGCTGCCAGACAGAGAATCTCCGGCGGTCAATCGTTGACGATAATCGGATCGTTGATGTCGAGTTTCGCGAGTTCCGTCACCAGCAGGTCATATTGATCGACGTTGAAGATCGGACCTACGCGTACCCGGTACAGTGCCGGGCTGCTCGACGTGTCCTGATGAATGAAAGCGCTGCCGATACCGCCGCTGCGCAGCAGGGCCAGCCGCTTGTCCGCGTTGTCGCGATTTCCGAACGCGCCCACCTGCGCGTATAACTTTCCAGGCGTATCCGCCCTGGGTGGTTGCGTTGCAGTTGCTGCGGGCGGCGATTGCGCCCGCACGCCGGGCTGAGCATCGAAACTGATCGCCTCGACTTCCACCAGCGCGGTACCGGATCCGACCATGTCGAGTTTCGTAGCTGCGGCATAGGACAAATCGATAATGCGATTGTGCACAAACGGGCCACGATCGTTGACGCGAACAATAATCGTCCTGCCATTGCTGAGATTGCGCACTCGAACATAGCTTGGCAGCGGCAGGCTCTTGTGCGCCGCTGTCATGGCGTACATGTTGTAGATTTCGCGGTTCGAGGTCAGATTGCCGTGAAACTTCTCGCCGTACCAGGACGCGACGCCTCGCTCCCTGTAACCGGTCGCATCGGGCATTACGGTGTAGCGCTTGCCAAGCACTTCATATACCGGCCCATTGCCGTATTTTGCCCTCGGCTCGGGTCGCGGCACTGGATCGGCCGGCAATGTGCTGCCAGGTGCAGCGCCAGTTCGCGGTGGTCCGTCTTTCGGTTTATTAGCGCCGCAAGCGGCAAGGACGACGAGGCAGGTGCATGCCAGCAGGCAAGTGGCTGCATTACGAAACGTCACGCGCGACCTCCACCGCGATTGCCTGGCCAAGCTGATAAACGGCGAGGGCATACATGACACTGCGGTTGTAGCGCGTGATGACGAAGAAATTCTGGAATGCAACCCAGTACTCATTGCCATCGCTGCCGTCAAACGTCAGCAGGCGGCCCCTGCTGTCGTTGGGCAGTCCGGTTGCAAACATCACGCCGGCCTCACTCAACGAGCGTACTGTTGCGTTGGTCTTGAGCTGGTTTTCCGGAGGTGGACCGCTGAAGCGACTGCTTAGAGTTGCCTGCGCTACGACTTCCTTGCCCGCCGACCAGCCGTGCGCGACAAAGTAGTTGGCGATACTGCCAGCGACGTCAGCCCAGTCATTCCAGATGTCACGCTTGCCATCTCCGGTGGAGTCGACAGCGTACGCTCGATAACTCGATGGCATGAACTGCGGCCTGCCCATGGCACCGGCGTACGATCCGATAGGATCGGTGGCGTGCATCTTTTCCTCGCGCACAAGCAGCAGAAACTGCACCAGTTCGCTACGAAAGAATTTTTCGCGCGGCGGATAATCGAACGCGAGTGTAGTAAGCGCATCGATAACCCGATTGCCACCTGTAATACGGCCGAAGTACGTCTCTACACCGATAATGCCCACCATAATTTCGATTGGCACACCGGTGTCCTCGCTGATCTTTTGCAGCATCGCAGAGTTCTCGCGCCAGAATTCAGCACCTGCCTGGATACGCTCCCGGGTCAGGAAAATAGGCCGGTACTGCGCCCAGCTCAGGACTTTCTCGGCAGGTTTCGAAATTTTTTCAAGAATGGACTGGCTGGTTTCCGCGGCGCTGAGTATGCGCTCCAGTTCAGCGCGGTCGTAGTCATGTTCACTGACCATGGCGTCAATAAATGCGGCGACATCGTCGCGATTTATATCAACGGCCAGACAAGCTGGGGCGGTCGCCAGGAATATGGCGATACCTGCGAGGAATCGAATAAGCATTTAATGTGGCAGAAGTTTTCGGTGCGAATGAATGGACATCAGAATACCGAATCCTGCCATCAGCGTCACCATCGATGTTCCGCCAAAACTGACCAGCGGCAATGGAACGCCAACGACCGGCAGCAATCCTGAGACCATTGCCGTATTAACGAATACATAGATAAAGAAGGTCAGGCTGATCGATCCGGCCAGTAAGCGCGAAAAAGTATCCGGCGCCTGCATCGCAATATAAAGACCGCGGCCGATGACAAACAGGTACAGGCATAGCAGCGACAGTACGCCGAGCAAACCCAGTTCTTCGCCAATCACGGCGAAAATGAAATCTGTCTCGCGCTCCGGCAAATATTTCAGCTGCGCCTGCGAGCCATTGGTCCAGCCCTTGCCGAACAGGCCACCGGAACCAATCGCAATTTTGGACTGGATGATGTTGTAACCGGCGCCGAGCGGATCGCTGGTGGGGTCGATCAGGGTCAGTACGCGTTGTTTCTGGTAGTCCTCCATGAACTGCCAGAGTCCATAAGCGCCCGGTACTGACAGCACGGCAAGCGTCAGCATGAATCGTATCGGCAGCCCGGCAAGCACAATGACGATCAGGCCGGATGCAGCCACCAGCAAAGCGGTGCCGAGATCCGGTTGACGCGCGATCAATACGGTTGGCAGGACGATCAGGGCAAACAGCACCATCAGCTGGCCGAAGCGCGGCGGCAGCGGCCGTTCATGCAAATACCAGGCGGCCATCATCGGCACCGCGAGCTTCATGATTTCGGAGGGTTGAAAACGGATACCCACATCGAGCCAGCGGCGTGCGCCCTGGCTGACTTCGCCGGTTGTCAGTACCAGCACCAGCAGCACCAGTCCGGCGAGAAAGCCCCATGGCGTCCAGCGGCGCAAGAAATCCGGCGGCATCTGCGCGACGATAAACATGCCAAGCAGCGCAATACCGAGACGGACTACCTGGCTAAGCCACAGGCGCATGTTTTCGCCAACCGCGCTGTACAGCACGACCAGGCCCAGGCCGCAAATCAGCAGCAGGCCGCCGAGCAGCGGTCCATCGATGTTGAGGCGGCGCATGATGCGGCCGAGATCGCTGAGTGGTGCGGCTTTCCCGGACTCCAGTAACTGCGGTTCACTGCGTGCCATGAACGCCGTATCCGAGGTATGTGTCCATTAACTGGCGCGCTATCGGGGCTGCGACGCGGCTTCCGCTGGAGCCATTTTCGACGATGACGGCGACGGCAATGCGCGGATTCTCCAATGGCGCAAAGGCTACAAATAGTGCGTGGTCGCGCAACAGCTCGTCGATCAGTTCTTCGTCGTATTCCTCATCCTGTGCCACCGAGAACACCTGTGCCGTACCGCTCTTGCCGGCCATCTCGTATTTCGCGTTCGCACCGGCCGCACGAGCCGTGCCGCGGGCCCCCTGCATCACCGCGTGCATACCTTCAATCGCGACATCCCAGCTCTGTTCGTCGTTGAGGCGAATGTCGGCGAGCTTTAGCGGCGGGTACATCGTGCGTTCGCCCGTCAAGGTGTTCTCCGAGGCCGCGACCAGGTGCGGCTGGTAGCGTGTGCCGCGAGTAGCTACCGTTGCAATGGCGCTGGCGAGTTGCAGCGGCGTTGCCAGCATGTAGCCCTGGCCGATCGATGCAATCACGGTCTCACCCGGGTACCACTTGCGGTCATAGTCGCTGAATGTGCGCTGTTTCCACTCGGTCGAGGGAACCAGGCCCTCGTGTTCGCCGCTGATATCGATACCTGTGGCATGCCCCAGTCCGAACATATCGAGGTACCTGTGCATGTTGTCGATACCGATGTCGTTGCTGATTTCATAGAAATAGACGTCGCAGGATTGGGTCAGGGCCTCGAGAAGATCAACGCGGCCGTGACCTTCGGGTCTCCAGTCACGGTAGCGATGTGTTGAATTCGGCAGAGTGAAATAACCACGGCACAGCGTGGTGTGCTGCAGATTGGTCGCGCCGGACTCCAGCGCGGCGAGCGCCAGCATGGGTTTGATCGTGGAACCGGGTGGGTAGGCGCCGCGGATTGCGCGGTTGAACAATGGACGTGTCAGGTTGTCCTGCAACTCTGCGTATTGTGCGGTGTTCATGCCAACGGCGAACAGGTTTGGGTCGAAACTTGGCGTACTGACCAGCGCCAGAATTTCGCCACTCCAGGGGTCGATCGCCACGACGGCGCCACGCTTGTTTTCAAGAGCCTTGCTGGCCACCAGTTGCAGGTCGAGATCAAGACTCAGGTAGAGATCGTCGCCGGGCGCAGGAGCCTGGTTGGCGGGCAGCGCCTCGGTCAGATCGCGCGAATCACTGGGCACCTGCCGGCCGAGCGCATTGGTCACGACATTGTCGTAACCGACTTCGCCATGCAGCTGTTCCTCGTAGCGACTTTCGATGCCGGTCTTGCCAGTGTGCGCGGTTCCGGCGTAGGCCGACCCTCCGAGTCGCTGCAAGTCTTCTTTTGACAAGGCGCCGACGTAGCCGACCGCGTGTGCAACCGCAGGGCCGTGTGGGTAGTGGCGAATCAGGCGCGGCTGAAAATCGACGCCCTGGAATCGCGGTCGCTGAATGGCAAAATTTGCAATTTCCTCGTCCGTGAGTCGCAACTTGAGGGTAACCGGCTTAAAACGCGGCCCGCTGCGCGCCAGTTCCTTGAAGTTGTCGATGTCCTCGGTGGCAATCAGTTGCATGGCTGCGAGGCGTAACAGGGTATCGTCAAGATCTGCAACCTGCTCTGGAATCATCTCCAGCTGATAGGCCGGCAGGTTCTCGGCCAGCACGCGTCCTTTGCGATCGTAAATCAGGCCGCGCGTTGGCGGCACAGCTTCGATCCGGTACCGATTGCCCTGCGATTGCTCGGCAAACAGCTCGTAGTTAATTACCTGTAACTGCACCAGCCTGGCAACCACGACGCCGAGCAACAGAATTGCCATGCTTGAAGTCATCGCCACGCGCGCCACGAACAAACGGCGTTCCGAGTGATGATCCTTGATAGGCGCCAGCAAGCGCATTTATTGGGCCCGCATGCGCGCACCGTGCAATAACATTGTGACCAACGGCCAGAAAATTGCACCACTGATCACCGGTGCCCAATAATGTATCGCCGCAACCGGCACGCCGGCAACGCCGTTGGTCCAGAACAAAATGAACTGATACAAAGCGAGCAGCGAAAAAACGGTGGCCGTCAGCTGCGACACGGGGAACACCCGCATCAGAAGGTGCAGCCGGACGGTGACAAAAACCACTATACAAAGTGCCAGTGCATGCTGGCCGAGCAGTGTTCCCTGGGCGACATCAAGCACCAGGCCGGCCAACCAGGCCGAGCCGACGCTCCAGCTGCGCGGCAGCCAGATTGCCCAATAAATAAGTGTCAACGTCAACCAGTCGGGGCGGAACGTCACCGCCCAGTCGGGCAGCGGTGCGATCATGACCATGAGCGCAACGACGATACTAACTACGACGGGCAGTCGCCTTGCAGGCGCGGCGCTACTCATTGGCGCCTTCCGCCGCAGCACCGGCCCATATCAGCAGGACCTCACGAACCTGGTCGAGCGCCGATGATGGCACCGCCGTGACATCGGCAAATGGCTCCTGCGGGATGCGATTGACGCTGTCCACGACAGCAACCGGATAACCGGCCGGGAAAGCGCCGCCGAGACCCGATGTCACCAGCACATCGCCGGCACGAATGTCCGCGTTATTCGGCAGAAACGGTAAATCGAGGCGGTCAAAAGCGCCCGTGCCCTTGGCAATTGTGCGCAAACCATTGCGGCTCACTTCGATCGGCAAGGCGTGGCTTGGGTCGCTGATCAGGATTGCCTGTGACGTCGTTAGCCCTACCTCAAGTACCTGTCCGACAACGCCGTTTGCATCGACGATGGCCTGGCCCTCGTAGACTCCGTCGCGCGTGCCGATGCCAATGACAATATTGTGTCGGTAAGGGTTGGCGTCGACCGACAGTATTTCAGCAACGCGAATATCGTCATGTGAACGCGCTCGTGCATCCAGCAATTTTCGCAAGCGATCGTTTTCTGCGCGCAACGCCGTAAGTTGCAAGAGCTCGGCCCGGGTCAGCAGTCGCTCCGCCTCGAGGCGCGCGAGTTCTGACTGTAGTGCACCGCGATCCGCGACACTGTCGGTGAGCCAGTTCCAGAGCCGAAATGGCGCATCGACCACGATCTGCACCGGGTACACGGCCGCGCCAATGGCCTTGCGCAGTGCATCGAGATGATTTTGCCGGTGATCTATGACCATGAGCACGATGCTCATTGCGATACAGGCAAGTACCCGGATGCCGAGTGCCGGAATTCTCGCCAGATTCGCGTTATCGCTGCGGTATATGGCCATTGCGAGCTAGCCTACCCCTGATGGTGACTTACTCCAGGCCGAAAACAGAAGGCCCGTGTTCATCCATAAGCTCGAGAACGCGACCACCGCCGCGCGCGACACAAGTCATCGGATCGTCGGCGATGACAACCGGCAATCCCGTTTCTTCCATCAGTAATTTGTCCAGGTCACGCAGCAAGGCGCCACCACCGGTCAAAACGATGCCGCGTTCGGCTACGTCCGCACCGAGCTCGGGCGGAGTCTGTTCCAGCGCTTCCTTGACCGCGCCGACGATGCCTTGCAGCGGTTCCTGCAGGGCCTCAAGAATCTCGTTGCTGTTGAGCGTGAAGCTGCGCGGCACACCCTCGGACAGGTTGCGACCCTTGACCGAGATTTCGAGCACTTCCTGGCCCGGGAATGCGGATCCGATCTCGAGCTTGATGCGTTCCGCGGTTGCCTCGCCAATCAGGATGCCGTAGTTGCGGCGTACATAGTTGGTAATTGCTTCGTCGAAGCGGTCGCCACCGATCCGGACCGAGGCGGCGTAAACGATGCCGTTGAGTGAAATCACGGCGACCTCGGATGTACCACCACCGATGTCCAGCACCATCGTACCGCGAGCCTCGTGCACTGGCATGCCGGCGCCGATGGCCGCTGCCATTGGTTCGTCGATCAGGAAAACTTTACGCGCACCGGCACCTTCGGCCGACTCGCGAATTGCACGACGCTCGACCTGGGTCGAACCATAGGGAACGCAAATCAGCACGCGCGGGCTGGGGCGGAAAAATCGCGACGAGCTGATCTTACGGATGAAGTGCTGCAGCATTTTCTCGGTGACCGTGAAGTCGGCAATGACGCCGTCTTTAAGTGGCCGAATCGCGGTGATGTTTCCAGGTGTTCGACCCAGCATGCTCTTTGCTTCGGCGCCCACGGCTTCGACGACGCGGCCACCACGGCCACTGTCCTCGCGGATGGCCACGACCGATGGCTCGTTGAGGACGATGCCGTGGCCGCGCGAATAGATCAGTGTGTTCGCGGTGCCAAGATCGATCGACAGGTCATTGGAAAAATAACCCAGAAATGTCTTAAACATGTGCGGGTAAGGTCCCGGAATCAAGAATAACGCGCTAATCTAACAATGCGCAGGACAATGCACAAGGCGGCGTGTATCATTGCGGTCGCGCGCGCCCCTGGTCGGATCACGCGCCAGGAATAGCAGGATTTCTCGCGTGTCACTCGATAAAGATCAGGTTCAGCACATAGCAATGCTGGCGAGGCTCAAACTCGCCGACGACGAGTTTGCCGAAACAGTGCAGAAACTGTCGCGCATTGTCGCTTTTGTCGACCAGCTAAGCCAGGCTAGCACAGACGGTGTCACTCCCATGGCGCATCCGCTCAACGCAATACAGCGGCTGCGGGCTGATGTGATCACCGAAGCGGACGATCGGGACCATTTGCAGCAAAATGCCGGCGCCGTGCAGGACGGCCTTTACCTCGTACCCAAAGTCATCGAGTAGCTCATGACCGCGGAACTGCACCTGCTGACGTTGACGCAAATCGCGGCCGGTCTCCGGCAAAGCGAGTTCTCGGCGCTTGAATTGACTGAGTTATTGCTGCGACGGATCGAAGCCAGCGACCAGTCGCTGAATGCCTTCATCACGGTGACCGCGGAACAGGCGATGCAGGCCGCGAAACGGGCGGATGCGGAGCGGGTCGCCGGTCGGGGCGGGGTCCTGAACGGCCTGCCGCTGGTGCACAAGGACATCTTTTGTACGCGCGACGTGCTGACCAGCTGTGGTTCGCACATGCTCGATAATTTTGTTGCGCCCTATGACGCCACGGTTGTGGAACGCTTTGCAAACGCCGGCGCCGTTATGCTGGGCAAGACCAATATGGACGAGTTCGCCATGGGCTCGTCAAACGAGACGAGCTTTTTTGGCCCGGTACGTAATCCCTGGGATCTCGAGCGCACGCCGGGCGGTTCCTCGGGCGGATCGTCGGCTGCGGTGGCTGCAAGGCTGGCACCGGCGGCCACGGGCACGGACACGGGAGGCTCCATTCGCCAGCCGGCCGCGCTAACCGGGACGGTCGGACTCAAGCCGACCTACGGGCGCGTTTCCCGCTACGGCATGATTGCCTTCGCATCGAGCCTTGACCAGGCTGGCGTCATCACGCGATCGGCAGAAGACGCGGCGCTGCTGCTCGGCGTCATGGCCGGTTTCGATGCGCGAGACTCCACCTGCATTGATCACCCGGTGCCCGATTACGTGGCGCAGTTATCCGGGTCGCTCAAAGGCCTGCGCGTCGGTATCGTGCGGCAACATTTCGACGCCGGACTTGATGCCAACACTGCGCTCGCCGTCAAGGCCGCGCTGGACGTACTCAAGGCCCAGGGCGCGACCCTGACCGAAGTGGATTTGCCCAATCTCGATTTGTCGGTACCCACTTATTATGTGGTTGCGCCGGCGGAATGCTCCTCGAACCTGTCCCGATTTGATGGTGTGCGTTTTGGCCATCGTGCCGCGGATCCAAAGGACTTGTTCGACTTGTATTGCCGCAGCCGCGGCGAGGGCTTTGGTGCCGAGGTTAAGCGCCGCATCATGACCGGCACCTACGTGCTGTCAGCCGGCTACTACGACGCCTATTACCTCAAGGCGCAACAGGTCCGGCAACTGATTGCCGAGGATTTTCGCAAGGCTTTCAGCGAAGTCGACGTGATTGCGGGGCCAACGGCACCAACGCCGGCCTTCAGGCTCGGCGACAAGACCGATGACCCGATTACGATGTACCTGAACGACATTTACACCATTGGCGCCAACCTCGCTGGCCTGCCGGCAATTTCGACACCCTGCGGATTTGCCGATGGCTTGCCGGTCGGCCTGCACCTGGTTGGTCCGCATTGGGGCGAGGCAGCGGTCCTGCGCTGCGCGCACCAGTACCAGCTGCAAACCGACTGGCACCTGGCGTGCCCGGAGGCGTTCCGGTGAACCGCAACTGGCAAGTGGTTATCGGGCTGGAGATTCATACCCAGCTCGCTACCCGCAGCAAGATTTTTTCCGGTGCATCGACATCGTATGGCGCGGCACCGAACACGCAAGCCTGCCTCGTCGATCTTGGTTATCCGGGCGTGTTGCCGGTACTCAATGGCGAAGTCGTACGTATGGCGTGCAAGTTTGGCCTGGCGGTAAATGCATCGATCGCCAGGCGCTCTGTGTTTGCACGCAAGAACTACTTCTATCCGGATCTCCCCAAGGGCTACCAGATCAGCCAGTACGAGTTGCCGATCGTGGAACATGGCGAGCTGTTTATCCAGGACGACGATGGCAATGAAAAGCGCATCGGTATCACGCGCGCGCACCTTGAAGAGGATGCCGGCAAGTCTATTCATGAAGGCCTTGATCAATACTCGGGCATCGACCTGAACAGGGCCGGCACGCCGTTGCTCGAAATCGTATCGGAACCGGATCTGCGCTCGGCCAAGGAAGCGGTTGCCTACATGCGCAAGATTCACTCGATTGTTCGCTATCTCGGCATTTCTGACGGCAACATGCAGGAAGGCTCGTTTCGCTGCGATGCCAATGTCTCGGTGCGGCCGCGCGGCCAGCAGGTGCTCGGCACACGCACCGAACTAAAGAACCTGAATTCGTTCCGCTTTGTCGAAAAGGCCATCAATTACGAAGTGCAGCGACAGATCGAGCTGATCGAGGATGGCGGCAGCGTGCGGCAGGAAACACGACTGTACGATGCGGACAAAGATGAAACGCGTTCGATGCGATCCAAGGAAGAAGCCAACGATTATCGTTACTTCCCCGACCCCGACCTTTTGCCAGTGGAAATCGAGCCAGCCGTTGTCGAGCAACTGCGTGCATCGCTACCGGAATTGCCGGGTGCCAAGAAGCAGCGGTTTGTCAGGGAGTACGAGCTCAAGAATGACGATGCCGATATCCTCACGGCCAGTCGAGCGCTTGCAGACTATTTTGAAGCGGCGGTGGCGTCGAGCAGTGCACAGGCGCAGGCGGTTGCAAACTGGGTGTTAGGCGACCTTTCGGCGGCGCTGAATCGCGACAGCCTTGATATTGGCGACAGCAAGATCCCGGCAAGTGAACTTGCTGGCCTGGTTGATCGCATTGCCGACAGCACTATCTCCGGCAAGATTGCCAAAGAAGTCTTCGAGGCCATGTGGGCAGGCGAGGGCAGCGCCGACGCAGTCATCGCATCCCGCGGCCTGCAGCAAATTACAGACGATTCGGCCATCGAAGCTGTCGTCGATGCGGTCATCGCGGCAAATCCGTCGCAGGTAGCCGAGTACCGGTCAGGCAAGGACAAGCTGTTCGGCTTCTTTGTTGGCAAAGTCATGCAGCAGACCGGTGGCAAGGCCAATCCCGGCCAGGTCAACGCCATTCTCAAGGCCAGGCTCGGCAAATAGTCCTGCATGACGCGGCCCGCAAGAGGCTGTCATGCTGGCGACTCCTTCCGGATCACTACACGGCCGTCGGTCCGGTCATTTCTCGCCGGAATGGCTCGCTTCGCTGCGCTTTAGTTCTCGGCGAGAAACGCCCCTCCCAACGGCCTTGCGAGTATCGATCGGGGTCGGCGGGCGGGATGTTCTTCGACCGAAGTAAAGCGCAGCGAAGCGAGCCATGAGGGAGAGGAATATCCCGCTCGCCGACTTAGTAAGGAAAATCGCCAGCATGACAGCCTCCTACGGCCTGGCGGCCTTCCGCGACGTCCTCGTTTGGTTGTCGCCAGGCACCTGTGCTATGCTGCCGTGCCGAAAAAATAAAGAAAACTTTATATATTTATATTATGCAAAACAGCACCGACCTCCTGATTACGCACCTGAAAGCTCTGGCGGATCCCGTGCGCCTGCGTTTGCTGGCGTTATGTGTTCGCGGTGAAGTGACCGTGTCGGAGCTGACCGAGGTAACGGCCCAAAGCCAGCCGCGGATATCGCAGCACCTGAAGCAGCTGTGCAATGCCGGACTGCTGGAGCGTTTTCGTGACGGCCAGTTTTCTTACTACCGGCTATCGCTGGGACGCGAACAGGCAACGCAGCGGCGCCGCTTGTTCGCGCTGTTACCCGCAGATGAACCATTATTCGAACGAGATTTCGAGGCACTCTGCGAGCTGCGGGCGTCACAGGGACGGACGCTGCCGCGCCAGGATGACGAGGATTTGCGTCGGCTGCATCACGCGCTGATCGAACTGACGGTGGCGGCACCGTTAGGCGATTTGCTCGATATTGGTTGTGGTCAGGGCCGCATTCTCAAGTTGCTTGGCTCACGCGCGCAACGCGCCGTCGGAGTGGACATCGATGCGGATGCCCGGCAACTTGCGCGCGCCGAGCTGCTGCTTGCCGGCATCGAAAACTGCAGTCTGCGCAAGGGCGACATGTACAAGCTGCCGTTCGCCGACGGCGAGTTTGACACCGTGTTACTCGACGACGTACTCGCAACTGCCACACAGCCGGTGGCGGCAATTAAAGAGGCACGCCGTATCTTGAAACCGGGTGGTCGATTGCTGCTGTTGGCGCAGGCGGGCAATGCGGACCTCGATGCCCTGCAAAAGCATTTCGTCACCTGGTGTCGTTCCGCGAACTTGCGGCTGGCACCGCCGCGACGCGTTCCGACCAGGGAGCCACGCTGGTTGCTCGCCGTAGCAACACCAGTCAGCAGCAAAACGGAGGCGGCATGACGCAAGGCGTATCAGTCTCATTCGAATTCTTCCCGCCGCATGACGAACAAATGCAGCTGCAACTTTGGTCGTCGATAGAGCGACTCGCGGGCCTGGGACCGAGATTCGTATCAGTAACATACGGTGCCGACGGTTCGACCCGCGAACGAACGCACAGCACAGTGGCCCGCATCGTGCGCGAAACCAGCCTTACTGCGGCACCGCACCTGACCTGTGTCGCGGCACCGCGCGGCGAGATTGACGACATCGCACGCGCATACTGGGATATGGGCGTGCGGCACCTGGTTGCGCTGCGCGGCGATGCCGCACCGGGTAGCGGTGCATACCAGCCGCATCCCGAGGGCTATGCCTATGCCGCGGACCTGGTCGCCGGCCTGAAGCGCGTCGCAGACTTCGATATTTCAGTCGCGGCCTATCCCGAAGTGCACCCGGACGCGCCGAACCCCGGGTTTGACCTGGACAACCTGCGTCGCAAACTCGACGCCGGGGCGTCACGTGCGATCACGCAGTTTTTCTTTGACGTCGACGTGTTCCTGCGCTTTCGTGACCTGGCCGCTGCTGCGGGCATCGAGTCCACAATTGTGCCGGGCATTTTGCCTATCACGCGGTTCCCGCAGCTCGAGCGCTTTGCGGCACGTTGCGGCGCAAGCGTGCCGGACTGGCTGCGGCAGCGCTTCGGCGGCCTGGACGACGACGCTGAGACGCGACAAATGATTGCGGCAAGCGTGGCGATCGATCAGGTCCACAAACTACAGCGCGAAGGTTTGCAGGAGTTTCATTTCTACACCCTGAACCGATCCGAATTGACTTATGCAATTTGCCACGCGCTTGGCGTACGCAAGGCGCAGGTGGCGGCTTGAACTGATGCCAGCTGATCGCCAAAAACGAATTGCTTCGATGTTCGATGCGCTGGCTGAGCGCATCCTGTTGCTGGACGGTGCCATGGGCACCATGATTCAGAGCTTTGCATTGCATGAAGACCACTACCGTGGTGAACGTTTTGCAGATTGGGCGACTGACCTGCGGGGCAACAATGATCTGCTTACGCTGACTCGGCCTGAAGTCATTCGCGACATTCATCGCCAGTTTCTCGCGGCAGGCGCTGATATCCTTGAGACCAATACATTTAACTCCAATGCGCCGTCGATGGGCGACTATGGTATGCAAGCGTTGGTGCCGGAGTTAAACCTGGCCGCCGCACGGCTGGCGCGCGAATGTGCGGACGAGCATGCAGCAAAAGTCAGGGCGCCACGTTTCGTCGCGGGAGTGCTCGGACCGACCAATCGCACAGCCTCGATTTCGCCCGACGTCAACGACCCGGGTTTCCGCAATATCTATTTTGACGACCTCGTGCATACCTATGAACAGGCCGCGGCCGCGCTCATCGAAGGCGGCGTCGATTTCCTGATGGTGGAAACAATCTTCGATACGCTGAACGCCAAGGCTGCCATCTACGCCATCAAACGGAGCTTCAGAAGCGCCGGGGTTTCATTGCCGGTGATGATCTCGGGCACGATCACGGACGCCTCCGGGCGGACCTTGTCGGGGCAGACCGGCGAGGCCTTCTGGAACTCGGTAAGCCATGCTGATCCCTTCATGGTCGGATTCAATTGTGCCCTGGGCGCAAGCGAGTTACGGCCATATGTGAGCGAACTTGCGCGTATCGTCACAACCGGCGTCTCCGCTCACCCGAACGCCGGATTGCCGAATGAATTCGGTGAGTACGATGAAACTCCCGAACAAATGGCGGCGGTCATTGCAGAATTTGCCGAGAGCGGTTTCGTCAATATGGTTGGCGGTTGCTGCGGTACGCGGCCTGAACATATCCGGGCGTTGCGTGAGGCTATTAAAAATATCGCGCCACGAGTGCTGGCAACGCCGCCAAAGCGGTGTCGCGTGTCGGGACTCGAGCCACTGAACATCGGCCCCGACGATTTGTTCGTCAACGTTGGTGAACGTTGCAACGTCACCGGCTCGGCGGTGTTCAGAAAACTGATTGAGGCGGACGACTATGCCGCCGCGGTGCAGATAGCCAGAGACCAAGTCGCCGACGGCGCGCAGATCATCGATGTGAATATGGACGAGGGCATGCTCGACTCCGAGCGGGCGATGCAGACATTCCTGCACCTGATCGCGTCGGAGCCCGACGTCGCACGCCTGCCGATCATGATTGATTCGTCGAAATGGTCGGTGATCGAGGCAGGCCTGAAATGCGTGCAGGGCAAGGCGATCGTCAATTCAATCAGTCTTAAGGAAGGCGAAGAATCGTTTATCCGCCAGGCGGAACTTGTGCGTGCCTACGGTGCCGCCGTTATCGTCATGGCATTTGATGAACAAGGTCAGGCCGATACGGTCGAGCGTAAAGTCGATATCTGCAAACGCTGCTACGGGATCCTGACCGAGGTGGTTGGTTTCGACCCGACCGACATCATCTTTGACCCGAATATTTTTGCTGTGGCGACCGGCATTGAGGAGCACGCGCGCTACGGTCTCGATTTTATAGAGGCGACGCGGCGCATCAAGGCGGAGATACCTGGCGTGCTGGTCAGTGGTGGCGTCAGTAATGTGTCTTTTTCGTTTCGTGGCAATAACGTGGTCCGCGAAGCGATTCATTCGGTGTTCCTGTATCACGCCATTCGCGCCGGCATGGACATGGGTATTGTCAACGCCGGGCAGCTGGCGATCTACGAGGATTTGCCGCGCGACTTGCGTGACGCGGTGGAGGATGTCGTGCTGTGCCGGCGTGCCGATGCCACCGAGAGGTTGCTCGAGGTGGCCGAGCGATTCCGCGGCCAGGCGTCGGGCGCACAGGCGCGTGCGCAGGATCTTGGCTGGCGCAAGGAGCCGGTCGAAAAACGACTGGAATATGCCCTGGTCAACGGCATTGACGAGTATGTGGTCGCGGATGCCGAAGAAGCGCGGTTAGGCGCAGAGCGGCCGCTGGACGTTATTGAGGGCCCGCTCATGGCTGGGATGAACGTGGTCGGGGACCTGTTTGGCGCCGGCAAGATGTTCCTGCCGCAGGTCGTCAAGTCAGCGCGCGTCATGAAGAAGGCGGTTGGCCACCTGGTTCCGTTTATCGAGGAGCAGCAGGACGGTGCGGTGAAGTCGAATGGCAAGATTGTCATGGCGACCGTCAAAGGCGATGTGCACGACATTGGCAAGAACATCGTCGGTGTGGTACTGCAGTGCAACAATTTTGAGGTCATTGACCTGGGCGTGATGGTGCCCTGCGAAAAGATCCTGGAGACGGCCCGGCGCGAGAACGCACAAATGATTGGCCTGTCCGGCCTGATTACGCCGTCGCTCGATGAAATGGTGCACGTTGCCGGCGAGATGCAGCGCCAGGGATTTGAGTTGCCGCTGTTGATCGGCGGCGCGACCACGTCACCGGCGCATACTGCGGTCAAAATTGAACCGAAATACTCCGGGCCAGTGATCTATGTCAAGGATGCCTCGCGTTCCGTCGGTGTTGCCCAGGCCCTGGTCGAACCGGATACGTGCAAGCAGCTGGTCGAAAAGGCGCGCAGCGACAATAGACGACGTCGTGAACAGCATTCGCAAAAGACGCGACTCAGCCCGCAGTTGTCGATTGTCGATGCGCGCGAGCGCCGGCACCGCTGCGACTGGGACAGCTATGTACCGCCATTGCCGGGATTCCTGGGCCTGCGTGTCCTGCAGGAAATCAATCTCGAAGAGCTAAGCAGGTATATCGACTGGATGCCATTTTTCAATGCCTGGGAGTTTCATGGCAAGTTTCCGGACATCCTGAGTGACGCAACCTATGGCGATGCGGCGCGATCGTTATACGCTGACGCGACCGCGATGCTCGAGCGCCTGATCGAGGAAAAGTGGTTGCAGGCCCGGGCAGTGTTCGGCTTTTTCCCGGCCAATTCTGCGGATTGCGATGACGTACTCGTATATGCGGATGAAAAGCGGGCCCGGGTCAGCATGCGTCTTTGTCACCTGCGACAGCAACGTGCCAAGCCGCCCGGCCAGGCGCAGAATTGCCTCGCCGATTTTGTTGCCCCGGCAGGCAGCGGCAAGGCCGATTACATCGGCGCCTTCGCGGTCTCGGCGGGATTTGGCATTGAAGAACATGTGGCGCGCTTTGAGGCGCAGCACGATGATTACAGCGCAATTGTTCTCAAGGCACTGGCTGACAGACTTGCCGAAGCATGCGCCGAGTACCTGCACGAACAGGTGCGGCGGGAATACTGGGGCTATGCGCCGAGCGAAAGTCTGTCGAACGGTGAGCTGATTCGTGAGGCCTATGTCGGCATTCGCCCGGCGCCGGGTTACCCGGCCTGCCCGGATCATACCGAGAAAGCCAAGCTCTGGGAGTTGCTCAAGGTCGAGGCGAATATCGGCCTGGAACTGACGGAATCGTTCGCCATGTTTCCGACCGCTGCCGTTAGCGGTTTCTATTTCTCGCATCCGGATGCGCGCTACTTCGCGGTCGGCAAGATCGACCGCGACCAGCTGGAGTCCTATGCTGAACGCAAAAACATGAGTCGGACCGAGGCGGAACGCTGGCTGATGCCCAACCTTGGCTTTGAGCCGGATGCGGCGGAAGTCGCGTGATGCGGCCGTATTACCTTTCGACCGAATACAGGATGTCGATTGACTGGGCCTCGCCCGCGCCGGCCTCCAGTACCACGCGTTCTGACAGTTTGTAACGCAACAGCAGCGTGCCAAGCCGGCTGAATATTCCATAGGCATAACGCGCGTACAGGCGCGAACCTATTCTCGTACCGGCAATCAACATCGTTGAATCGCCACCATCGCCGCTCAGGGAAAGTTGATCGAGGCCGAGCGATTGGCCGATCTGATCGGTGAGCCGCGTTGCCTGTCGCAACCCCATTGATACGGCGGCTCCCGACAGGTCGCCACCCTCGGACTCGGTTGCCTCGCTGAGTGGTCGGCCAATGACGAGGTAGGACAGGGCATCCACCTCATTCATCGCCGGTTCCGAAAAAATGGTGGTGCTCAGATCCTGCGCGCGTCCACTCAGACGAATGCCTGCGGTTACAGTGCTGTCGAATGTCTCAATGACGCGCACGGCACGCACGTCGAGGATCGGATTATCGAGCGGGCCGGTGAAAACAAGCTCACCTTTCTGAATGGTAAGCTTTTGGCCTTGCGCCTCGAGACTGCCATTGTCGAGCGTGATGCGGCCTTCGGCGCTCATCGGCCGGTCGTGCCGGAAACGCAGCAGCAGCTCGCCCGAGAGCCCGGTGTCCAGTCCCAGGGCCTTGATCCGCACCTCATTGCCAAGCGTGAGGCGGACTTCACCGGCGATGCGGGTGGGCTCAACACGAATCTCTTCTGCACCGAGTACTACAATATCGGCCGACACGGTGGTGGCTTCGACCGGGATTTCGCGGACCTGGATTGCGGCGCGCGGCACGACCAGGTTGCCACTGAGTTGCCAGCCCTGCGCGTTGCCGACGATCGTCAACTGCGGCGAACCCCAGACGTGATACTCGGGCCAGTTGACCATTTCGGCAGCCTTGCCAGTCAGCTCGAGCTGGAGCGACCGGCTGGCTTGCATCAGCCTGTCGATCCGGCCCGTGATGGCCAGGGTACCGTCGCCCGCTTTGGCGGAGCCGGCGAGAGTTGCCGTTCCCTGCGGTGCTCCGGATATGACGAGGTCAATGTTTTCCAGCGGTACGTTCAGCGCGGGCAGCACCAGGCGACCGTTGCGCCACGCCAGGTCACCGCTCAGTTGCGGCGCAAGTACCGGACCACTGGCACTCAGCGATGCTGCGATAGAGCCCGCAAAGCCGTCAGTATTTGGGATTACTGCGGTGATCCAGCTCCAGTCATCGCCCGTAAGTCGCAGCTCGCCCTGCATGTTCGCAGCAGTATTCAGTGCGGATAATTGCAGATCGAGTTCAGCGCTTACGCGAGGCTCAATCGATAACGACGCGCGCGCAACCACGCCACCGTCCAGGAAATTCGCGCGCAGTTCGGCCCGCGGCACGCGGACATCCGTGCTCTGGTCGCGCCCTTCAATCACGCGCAGCACGCTGTCCTGCTGTTGCCACTGCAGCGTGCCGGACCAGGTACCGGCGCGCCGCGCGACGTCGATGCTGGCGGAGGCATCTCCCAGCAGTCGGAAATCGGCCGGCAAAAAACTGTCCGCGAGGCTAAGCGGTATGCGCTCAATGTCCGCCACGATGCCGATCTCATCGTCCGCAACCTCGAGCCGCACGAGTTGCAGTTGACCACTGTCGCCCGACCACCGGTGTCGATCGACTGTAAAGCCGGCGTCGGTAATACGAAATGCAAAAGCTTCCTGCAGTTTCCAGTCGCCTGTGCCTGGCTCATTGATTGTCGCGCGCTCGATACGCCCGACCCGGGTTGATCCATCCCGCCGCAGCGCACCGGCAGCGTCGATGCGCAGGCCGCGGACCTGCCAATCAAGCTCCAGCTGCACATCGTCCGGCGCGCCCCGACCCTCGATTTCAAAGCTGCCGTAATTGGCATCACCGTTTTGCAGTGCAACGACGCGCGCGCGAACATGCGCCGCAACCAGCGTCGAGTCCCGGAGCTCGACCGCAATGCTTTGTGCACGCCAGCTGCCGAACGCGAGCTGCTCCGCCTGCACTTCGCCGCTGATGCGCGGCTGCTCAAGCGAACCACGCAGGCGCGCGTCGCCGCGTACCAGTCCGCCGATATCAGGCCGCAAGGCGTGCAAATCGTTCGCATCGACAGACACGGACCAGTTGAGTTCGCCGGCTCTTAGCTGGCCATCGAAGCGCAGCTTGTTGCTGCCGACCGCCAGTTCGCAGCGGGTGCAGCTGATGAACTGCGGCGCGAGTTCGGTCGAGCCTCGTCCCGTAATTGGCGCACCCTCAAGCAGGCCGCTTAGCTCGAACTCTGCCCGGGCGGCAATATTCGGCAGCCAGGACACGCTGCCGCTGAACTCGGCGGCGGCGAATGCGGTGCGCAGCTCTACGGCGAATTCGTCGAGCTGCTGCAGGTCACCGCTGCCGGATCCGGCGAATTGCATTTCCAGCTTGTCAGCGGTAATAACCGTGCCCGAATAGTCGACCTTGTAATCGTTGCGGGTGCCGCGGAACTCTGCGCTGCCGTTTGGCAGGCCATAGTCCTGTAAAACCCAGTCCTGCCAATTGACTGCAGCCGCAAATACCGGCTCCGGCTGGTTCAGGATCTGTACCGTGCCAGCCAGCGCAAACGGGTATGGTCCAGCCACCGATTGTTCGACATTCAGCAGTGCGAGCGATCCTTGCACCTGACCCTGACCAGACCAACCCTGGTCCGCGAGCCCCCAGGCAACCTGCGCAGACAAAGGTACGTCGCCGGCCAGTGTCATCCGGACGTCCTGCGCGGCGATATCGACACCGCTCAGAGAAACAGCGATCGCCCTGGCTGCAATGCGGTTGCCGCGAACGGTTGTGGTGTGGAGCGAAATGTTTTCAATCTGCTTTGGCTCGCCGCTGCCGGTGAAAATCAATTCGCCGATCTCGCCGTTTGCGACCGCGATAACGATCGGCAGTGGTTTCATTGAGAGTGTCAGTCCCGCCTGATCGGGTGCTGCCTCGCTGTAGCTCCGGATCTTTAGTGTCGCAGCCCGCAATTCGCTGAGCGCCAATTGACCGGCAACGACGCCGCTCCAGTCGACACGAATGACCGCGTCACTGGCCAGGATTTCGCGATCCGCGTCGCGGTACTGCAAGGATGAAAACTGCAGGCCTTCCCAGGCGGTACCAGCCAGGCCTGCGATGACGAGCTCGCCAGGGAGCACTGCGTCGACTCGTTGCAGTGCCCAGTGAGTGCCGCGCTCCGTGTTCAAAATCGTGGCGACGGTCACCGCCAGCAAAACAGCCAGCACGACCAGCGCCATGGTGCTGCGCAAGCACCATTGCCACAACCGCCGCATCAGAAATCGGGTCCGAGGCTGATGTGCACTCGAAAGTCCTGGTCCGGAGCGTCGAGCGGATGAGCGACATCGAAGCGAATCGGCCCAACCGGCGAATACCAGCGCAGGCCAATGCCCACGCCGGTACTCAATTCGATGTCGGTGCCATTGAAGGCGCTACCAGTATCGGCAAACACAGCAACTGCCCACTTGTCCCGGAACAGGTAGTCAAACTCGATGCTCGCCTCAACCAGGTTGCTGCCGCCGGTGACCTCACCGTTGCTGTCCACGGGACCGAGGGATTCATAGTCGTAGCCGCGTATGCTTCGATCGCCACCCGCGAAGTAGCGCACCGACGGCGGTAATTCAGTGAGCTCATCCTTGAGCGTAGTAGCGCCGGTAGTGCGGGTCAGAATTCTCGTTTTTTGGCCAAGGCCATGGATCCAGCGCGCTTTTGCCTGCAGTTGCAGAAAGCTGGTATCGGACCCGAGCGAGTCGCTTGCACCACGGACGTCGAAATTCAGGCGATAGCCACCCGGCGAGCGACTCAAGGTGCGTCCCTTTTCCTTTTCCCAGTTATTGCCGAAGATGATCAGTTGGCTGGTCGTTTTCTGGTCGGCAACCTCGTACCTGTCGTATTCGAAATTCAGATAGCGGGTCTCGAGCCAGGCATCGCCCAGATTTCTGGATCGCAGAATGCCTAACTTGAGGGTGTCACTGCTGCTGGTCTCGGTGTCTTCATGCTGTGCGCCGGCAATAATGCTTAACCACTCGCGACGTGGATTCGATCTTGGCCAACGATAAGTACCGTCCAATTGCGACTGCACCGGCGAGACGAAAAGTTTGCTCTCCATCTGGTGGCCTTTGTCGTTGATGCGGCGATCGGTATAGCCAAGCCGCCCATGCAGGCCTGTGTCAGTCGTAAATCCGCCGCCCACCGAATACAGGCGGCGCTTTACAGGTGCCAGGTCCACATTCACAGGCACCACCTTCGCGGCTGTGTCGAGAGGCTCGGTTGAGATGGAGACCGTTTCGAAATAGCCGCTGCCGTTCAGCGCTTCGTAGAGTTCGCTGATCAACCGCGGGGTGTAGGGTTCACCCGGTCGAATATTGGTGTAACCCTGAAGCAGGCGCTCGCGCAGAATGTTTTCGGTAAACGAGACCGTGCCGAACACGTACTTGCTGCCACTCTGCAACTGTAGTTCAACATCCGCGGCGCGCGCGCTGCGATCGACGGTCACCTGGCTGCGTACGTATTCCGCATCAAAGTAGCCGGCATTGATCGCCCTCTGCAACAGGCCTGATTTATAGTTGTCATAGGCACCGTGATTCAGCACCTTGCCAACCGCTGGTGGTGGCTGCGTGACCCCCGGCAGCAGTGTCGGGTCGGCAGCGCCTGGGCCGAGTACTTCGATCTTGCTGGAGCGTATGAGCGTCGGCGCGCCAGCCACGATCTCGAAGCTGGCGTGCCAACAGTCTTCGTCCCAGGCAAGCGTCTTCTCTATTGCCGGCTCGTAGTAGCCGAGCGCCTGCAACGCCTCGCCGATTTTCTGGTCTGCATCGCGAAACAGGCGTTCAATTCGCCACCGCGCCGAATCGCAGCTGCTGGCCGTCATCGGCAGGAGAGCACGCACATTCGCCGCAAGCGCATCGTCGAGGCCGCGAATTTCTACGTCCGCGCGCGCTGCGCATACGGCCAGCAAGCAAAATGCCAATGCGACGCCGGCCCGTACATACGGCGGAACCGGAGCGCATAGATTCGGCTGTGACTTCATACAGGCTGAGTGTAAAGTGGTCGAGGTGATTGCAATTGTGACAGTTCGCGAAAATGGAAGCACTTAAGACTATCTGGACCCTGCCGGTGTTCACTTTTGGTGACGGCGTTTCTGTTCGGGTCAGCCAGTTATTTCTCGTTGCCCTGGTTCTGCTTGGAGGCTATGTCCTGAGCAAGGTCATCGAACGACTGATCCGACGCCGCCTGGCCCAAACGGAGATTCGGCCAGATGCCGCGTTGCTGATGCAACGCTTTGTTTACTATGGCCTGCTTACCGCTGTAGTAATGACCGCCCTGAGCCTGCTGCATGTCCCGCTTGGCGCGTTCGCGTTCATTTCTGGTGCCGTTGCAATCGGCGTCGGATTTGGTGCGCAGAATATCGTCAATAACTTTATCAGCGGCTGGATTCTTCTCGTGGAGCGGCCTGTGCGCGTGAATGATTTTGTCGAAATCGACAGCTACCAGGGCGTCGTTGAAAATATCGGTAACCGTTCGACCCGCATTCGGCGCGTTGACGGCGTGCATTTGTTGATTCCGAACAGCCAGATGCTAGAACGTACGGTCGTCAACTGGACTCTGGTCGACGACCGCATTCGCACCGTGCTGAAAGTGGGTGTGGCGTATGGCTCGCCGCTGCGGCGCGTGGCGGAACTTATCGAACAGGCCGTCCGGGAGCAGCCGGACGTAATACCGGACCCACCGCCGATTGTCGTTTGTGACGACTTCGGTGACAGCGCGATCCTGTTCGAAGCCTATCTCTGGTCCGAGGTCGGCGGCGAACGGGAGCTGCGGCAGATTCGCAGCAATATTCGATTTCGTATTGACGAGCTATTCAGCGAACACGGCATCGTCATCGCATTTCCACAGCTCGACGTTCACCTGAACAGCGTCGCGCCAATTCAGATGCCGGCTCTCAAATGACATCGGGCGCGCATAGTTTTGAATTCGCATTGTTGTTCGATGGCAATGGCGGCGCACGCGAACTCAGCGAAGACGAAGTGAGAAACTGGACGGCAGCGGACGGCATCCTGTGGGTTGACATTGACCAGGGGCAAAAGCAGGGACGTGCATGGCTGACCGATCACGCCGGACTTAAGGCAGACATGCTTGGAATATTGCTGGCCGGCGAAACACGACCGCGTTCTGTTGCTACGCCGGACAGTCTTGCACTCATCATGCGCGGCATCAATATGAATCCGGGTGCGGAACCGGACGACATGGTTGCGGTGCGAGTGGTGCTCGATTCACACAGAATTTTTTCCTCGCATCGGCGCAAGCTGTTGTCCGTGCGAGACCTGCGGCAGGCGTTGCTCGACGGCACGGGGCCAAAGTCAGTCGGCGATTTTGTCGCGAGCCTGACTCGTTTCCTTGCCACCCGGATCGAAGCGGCCGTGGAAAATATTGAAGAGTTAATTGAGAATCTGGATGAGCAAATCGGTGCCGGTGAGATTGCTGACGTCCGTAAACAGCTAAGCATTGCCCGGCGGCAGGCGGCAGCCATCCGACGGCACCTGGCGCCGCAGCGAGAAGCACTGGATCGCCTCGCGAGGTCTACTACGAGCATCTTGACCGAGCGCGAACTGATCGCGATTCGGGATGAGGGTGATCACGTTTCGCGCAACATTGAAGACCTGGACCTGGCTCGTGAGAATGCGCTGGTCGCCCAGGAAGAGCTTAGCAACCGCGTAGCACAGGAGCAGAACACGCGCATGTACCTGTTGTCGGTGGTAGCCGCGATCTTTTTGCCACTCACATTTGTAACCGGTTTGCTCGGCATGAATGTCGCGGGCCTGCCCGGCACGACGAATTCCTACGGCTTTGTAGTTGCCACGATCGTGATGATCGGTCTCGGCATCGGCCTGGTACTGTTCTTCAAATGGCGCAGATGGCTTTAGGCCAGGCGCATTATGCGCCGCAATAGTCCGGCCAGCTGCTCCTGTTCGTTCGCTGTCAGGCCGCAAACGCTTTCGCGGGCGGCATCGAGCCGAAAACGAATTGCCTCATCAATCACCCGGCGACCTTTGGCGCTCAGAATGACGATGACCCCACGGCGATCTTCCTTGTCAGGTCGCCGCCGAACCAGGCCGCGCCTTTCGAGCCGATTAATGCGGTTGGTCATGGCGCCACCGCTGAGATCGGTGGCACGGGCGAGGCGGGTGGCCGCGAGCGCAAACGGGCGGCCCTGCCGGCGCAGCGCCGACAATACGTCATATTCCCAAAGCTCGAGCGCAAGCGGCTGCAGCGCCCTGTTGGCATCGCGGTAGAACGAGCGATACAGCGCCATGACCCGAATTACGACTCCGAGCGGCGCCGTATCCAGCTCCGGCCGCTCTTCCGACCATTGCTGCAATATGTCGTCTACGGCGTCATACTTTGATATGAAATTACTTGACACCAAACTAAAATAGCAGATACTGCGCCGAAGGGCCGCCCTTTTTGATGAATTCCACAAATGGAAAACGCTGTTGAACAGCAGGGCTTTCACGCCGCAAGGGACACCGGTGATGCGATGCCGTGTCTTATCGATTCCACCACCTTGAGCAAACCGCGACTGGCGTATTCATCGTCGACTTTGGTGTGCCCAGGGTTTTTCTGTACGACCCTGTAATAGAGGAGATTTTAAAATGCGTCCGTTATATGAGGACTTTGATGACATGGATGACTTCGATTTCGCCGACAATGCTGCGGTAGGCAAGGCAATGCGCGCACAGAAGCGAGCCGAACGTCGTGCGGGTGGCAAAAAACATGTTGCTCGCCATGCCGTCGACCCTGACGATGATTTCGACGACTTTGACTACGATGACGACGATTTCAACGATTACGATGACGATGAATTCGACAAGTATTCCGGAGTGGGATTGGATCACTGATCGAAAAAAGGGGCGCTGATGCAGCGCCCCTTTTGTTTAGCCGCTACCACGTGTTTTTGTACGACCATGGCGCGCGTTTTTCTCGATGAACTCGATGATAATGCTGGCAACATCGATCTGAGTCGCGGTCTCGATTCCTTCGAGTCCTGGGCTCGAATTGACCTCCATCACGACCGGCCCGCGCGCGGATCGCAATAAGTCCACACCCGCGACGTTCAGGCCCATCGCCTGCGCGGAGCGCACTGCGGTGCTGCGTTCTTCCTTGCTAATCTTGACTACTTTGGCCGTGCCGCCGCGATGCAGGTTGGATCGAAACTCGCCTTCCCTGCCTTGACGAATCATGGATGCGACAACCTTGTCGCCGACGACGAAGCAGCGAATGTCGGCGCCGCCAGCTTCCTTGATGAATTCCTGTACCATGAAGTTCGCTTTCAGGCCGCGAAACGCCTCGATTACACTTTCTGCCGCTTTCTTGGTCTCGGCGAGCACCACACCAACTCCCTGCGTGCCCTCCAGCAACTTGATAACGACCGGGGCACCGCCGACCAGGTCGAGCAGGTCGTCCGTATCTCCCGGTGAATTGGCGAAACCGGTCCTGGGCAGTCCGATTCCCTTGCGCGACAGCAATTGCGCCGCGCGCAGCTTGTCGCGCGAGCGTGTGATCGCAACGGATTCGTTAACCGAATAGACACCCATGACTTCGAATTGCCGCACCACCGCGGCGCCGTAGAATGAAACTGACGCGCCGATGCGCGGAATGATGGCATTCACACCCCAGATCGCGTGGCCATTGTAGTGCACGCTCGGACTACTGCTGACGATGTTCATGTAGCAGCGCTTGTGGTTTATGACCAGCATATCGTGGCCGCGTTGTTCACCGGCTTCGACGAGACGCTTGGTCGAGTAGAGATTTCTGTTGGTCGACAAAATTCCGATTTTCATGTTATCCCTCTTCGTTCAAGGCGCATGTGTGGCTGCAAATTGTTCCAGTTTGTCTTCTACATGTGCCACGCCCTTGAACGCGGCGATATGAAACAAAGCATCGCCCTCATGGGCCAGCGGCAGGTTGCTGCGAGCGATGACGATACCGTCGCAGGGTGCAATCACAGGTTCTTCGTGGTCACCCTGGGGATCGCCTACGATCGCAATACGCTGTCCCTCGACAACCCGGGCGCCAAGTTGCGCGCGCTGATTGACGATGCCACTGGCCGGTGCCCGCACCCAGCTGGTGGATTCGGCGATGACTGGCGCAATGACTGTCTCGGTCTTGCTTTGCGGCAGCATGCCGAGAAAGCGCATGACTTTCAGAATGCCGCTGATCCCGGCGCGGATGCTCAGGTCGTCGAATCGCAATGCTTCGCCGGCCTCGTAAATTAACATCGGGAAGCCGCGCTCAGATGCGCAGGCGCGCAACGATCCATCGCGAATGTCGGAGTTCAGAATAACCGGGGCGCCGAATGCCTTTGCCAGGGCAAGCGTCTTTGCGTCATCAATATTGGCGCGAATCTGTGGCAGGTTGAAGCGATTGATGGCGCCTGTATGCAGGTCAATGCCGCAATCGGCTTGCGAGACGATCTGTTTGATAAACGTATTCGCAAGCCGCGCTGCGATCGAACCCCTGGCACTGCCCGGGAAGGAACGATTCAGGTCGCGCCGATCGGGCAGGTATCGGGACTGGTCCAGGAATCCATGCACGTTTACTACCGGTACTGCGATCAGTGTGCCCTGGAGACCCTTCAGTATCTTGCGTTTCAACAACCTGCGGATTATTTCAACGCCGTTTAATTCGTCACCATGAATGGCGGCCGAAACAAACAGAACAGGTCCGGCTCGGCGTCCACAGATGACTTTTACTGGCATCGACACGGAGCTGCCGGTATACAGGTCCGCGATGGGCAAGCTGATGGCGGCGCGCTCGCCGGGGGCTACCGTCGTATCGCCGATGGTTATCGAGGAATTTCTTGCAAAGGACTCAGACATTTTTTTTCTTTAGTCGCTTGCCGACCAGGTACGAACGCGACGGGTCGACCACAGCGCGATTTTTTATTGCGGTACGACCCAACAGCATGCGAAAAAGCATGTCGTCCCTGGCGGTGAGTGTGCATTCGACCGTCCAGGCATGTCTGCCAAGGCGCACCGGCGTTGCGATTACCCAGCGCTTCTCCCGGTGGCCCCCGGAGTCCCGCACCAGACGTTCGTCGATCAGGACGGCCGTGCAGACAACAACCGAATCAGAATCGCGCTGGTTCGGATGAATTTTGAATTGCACGCAGCTTACGCCGTTGTTATCGAACGTCTCCACCTCGAATGCGTGCAATGCCGAACTGCGTGCGCCAGTATCGACCTTTGCCTTGATATTGCGCAGCCCGAGTTCGGGCAACTGTACCCATTCTCGCCATCCGAGCGTCAGCAGTGGCTGGTTCTGCTGGCTCATTGTGCGGACAGTGCTGGCAGCACCAGGCTCGCGAGGCTCAACAGCAAGAAGAAACCGCACACGTCGGTCACCGTTGTAAGCAAGGGTCCGGATGCGACCGCGGGGTCAAATTTGTACTTGCGCAGCATCAGCGGCACGGTTCCGCCAATGCAAACGGCGATCAGGGTATTGGCGGCCAGTGCGCCGCCGGCGACGAAGCCGAGCGTCGGATTGCCTTTCCAGGCCCACGCCACCAAGCCGAGCAATATACCCAGCGCGATGCCGTTGATTATGCCCACGGTCGCTTCCTTGCGCAGCACTCGAAAAACATCTTTTGGTGTCGCAGCGCCGAGCGTTAATTCCCGCATGCTGACTGCAACAGCCTGGTTGCCGGAACAACCGCTCATGTCGGAAACGATCGGCAGGAATACGGCAAGTGCAATGACCGCGGTGAGGGTGTCTTCGTAGGCAGCGATGACGCTGGCAGCGATGATGTTCAGGCCAATGTTGATCGTAAGCCATGACAAGCGCCGCTTTGAGCGCAGCAGCGTCGGCATGCTGCGCAGCTCATCGCCGCCGATAATACCGGCAGCCTTCAGGTGATCGGACTCGGCTCTTTCTGCGAGAGCTTCGAGCAACGAGCGGCGACGTACGATGCCGAGCAGCTGGTTTTGTGGCCCAACGACGGGCACTGCAGCAATGTCGTGCTCATCGAAAAAATATTCCAGGTCGTCGAGTGTGGCATCGGGCGCTACTGTCAGCGCCGGCCGGGCCAATTCACCGATTTTCTTATCGGGATCGGCGAATACCAGGTCACGGATTCGAATGACGCCCTTGAGTTTGCGTCGTTTTACGACCACATAGATGTAATGCACGGTCAGCAGCGAATACTCGCGCTCGCCGCTGGTCAGGTCTTCGACCACGGAGCGCACCGTGCTGGCCATCGGATACGCGGCAAACTCGGTCATCATCAGGCCGCCCGCCTGGTCCGGTTTGTAGGCGATCAGCTCACGCGCCTCGCTCGCATGCTCGTCACCGAGTTCGGCAATTATCGCTGCGGCATCCTCATCGTCAAGTTCGCCGAGGACGTCCGCGCGATGGTCACTGGACAGGGCCTCGACAATGTCAGCCGCTGCTTCCGGCGGCATGTCTTCGATCAGGTCAGCAACGTGCGCATCCGGAAGATCTTCGATCAGCGACGTGGACAGTGAAGTTGGCAGAATCGACAACAGCGCACGCTGATCGTCGGGACTCAATGAGAACACGGTATGCAAAAGTTCCGCCGGATTCAGTTCCTGCAGCACGGCCTCTATTTGCTGGACCGGGACACGCGTATGCAACAAGTCGCTTATTTCCTGCCACGGCTTGAGCCGTGATTTTTCCAGCCTGTTTTCCATGGTTCGTTCCTATCTTCCTGGCGGATATGTATGCTCTCAGCAGAGTCTATTTGGGTCTTTTTGCCGCTGACAGTCAACTTCAATGCGATATCCGATATTGCACTATCCAACTATCGTTTTAATGCTGCTCGGTGGCGTCTGCGTCAACGTGGCAAACGCGGACGCGTATTCGGACGCACGTGCGGAATTGATCGCGGCCTACGAGGCAGAGGATTTTGTGGCCATGCAGGCGGCCGCCGAGCTTGCGCTAAAGGCGCGGCCACGCTATCCGGGCGCATTGTTCAACCTGGCGCTGGCGAAGTCCCTGGCCGGCGACAGCGCCGGCGCACTCGGTATATTTGCGTCCCTGGTTGCCAGTGGTGTCGACTACAACGTTGCTGATCTCGAGGAGTTTGCGAGCTTGCAACAGCATGAGGGCTGGCCTGCTTACGCCGCGGCCGTGGCGGAGCTGCAGAAGCCACTCGGCACGGCGACGGTTGCTTATACATATGAGCGCAGGGATTTCGTACCCGAAGGTATCGTGCTGATCGACGGGCAATTGCTGCTGGGCAGCGTTCGTCATGGCGAGATCGTGCGCATCGGCACGAGTGTCGAGCTTTTGAGCAGCGGAAGGAAAACCGGCCACTGGAGTGTACTCGGCATGCGCGCCGGACCGGACAACGCGGTCTGGTTTACCAGTGCTGCGCTCGCGCAGTACGCCGCGGCAGGTGACACCTCGCTCGGATCCACCGGCCTGTTCCGCCTCGACCTGGTCTCGCGCGCCGTCACGGCAATGGCGATCTTGCCGCCGGACAACGAGGGCAGGGTCCTGGGGGACCTGGTTTTCGCCGACGACGACACGATTTACCTGAGCGAGAGCCTGCGCGGTGAGCTGTATCGATACCGCCTGTCGTCAGGCCGGCTGGAGCAAATCATTGCGCCCGGACCGCTGCGCTCGCTGCAGGGCCTGGCGCTCGACGCCAGCGGCGACTACCTGTTTGTCGCCGATTACGTCGGCGGTCTGTTTCGCGTACGCCTGGCCGACCTGACGCTCGAGCGTGTGACTGCAAACGCATCAATCAACCTGTTTGGCATCGATGGTCTGTACCGCTACGGCGACGAGCTGATCGCGATTCAAAACGGCAATCGGCCGCACCGCGTGGTGGCGTTCCAACTGGCAGCCGATGGTGCCGCAGTCATCGGCAGTCGCGTGCTGGCCCGCACGTTGCCGGAATTCGATGAACCTACGCTGGGTACCATTGCGGGCGATGATTTCCTGTTTGTGGCGAACAGTCATTGGAACCGGTTCGGCGCCGACAACAGCCTGCCGGAAGACCTGAGCGGACCGATTATCCTCAAGGTCAGTTTGCGCCGACCTTGAGCCGGGCTATCAACGGCAGATGATCGGAGCCGATCGCAGGCCCGATACGAATGTCGAGGACCGCGACACCGGGCGAGACCAGGCAATGATCGATTGGAATTCGGGCGAACGGCAGCTGTACCGGCCAGCTCGGTAGAATGCCAAAGCCCTTGCGTGCGTCGCGCAATCCTGTTCGCTCAGCCAGCAGCTCGTAGTGGAACGACCACATACTGACGTTCAGGTCGCCGATCAGGACCAGCGGCGCTGGCAACGAGTTGATCAGCATGCCGATATCCTGCAGCTGCCGGTTGCGGCCTGCATATTCCTCGGCGCCTATCGGAGGCACCGGATGCGTGCTGAGCAGGGTCAGCGGCCCGGCGGCGGTACG
>JAOUHU010000028.1 GCA_029884455.1 Gammaproteobacteria bacterium
CCTGGCGGGCAATCCGCAGGAGGCTAATGGCCTCGGCGGGCGCAGAATATACTTCGATCGCACCTCCACAGCGCTCGGTAATCTGAATACCGACCTGCTTACTGCGGCGTTACTGCAGTCCGACTACGACGTAGCAACCGCGCTCGAGGCGAGTGAGCTGATCGCTTATTCGCGCGGCCTGGACATCGATGATCTTGATGGCGATGGCGTACGCAGCGAACCGCGTGACTGGATATTCGGCGACCCGTTGCACTCCCGTCCTTTGCCGCTGAACTACGGTTCTATCGGCGGCTACAGTGATCCGGACAACCCGGCTATTTATCTTGCAGTGGCGTCCAATGACGGCATGCTGCGCATGATTCGTAACACGACCGCTGGCGGCGCCGAGAGTGGCCAGGAGGTGTGGGCGTTTATGCCGCGTGCGGCGATGCCGGCGCAAAAGGTATTGCGTGCCAATGGCACCGGAATGCGGCATCCCTACACAGTTGACGGCGCACCGGTAGCCTTCATGCTGGACAGGAATAATGATGGCTCAATCGTATCCAGCGATGGCGACCGGGTGTATCTGTACGTCGGTATGCGTCGCGGCGGCAAAGCCTACTACGCGTTTGACGTGACCAATCCAACCGCACCCGATCTGATGTGGACGATCGACAAGTCCGGCGATTTCTCGGAGCTGGGTTATACCTTTTCCGACCCGCGCGTTGGCCTGGTAGAAACGGCCTCAGGCCCAAGGCCGGCAGTCATGTTTGCCGGCGGCTACGATCTGAACAAGGATACACGTGGGTCCGTCGGTACCGACGACAGTGAAGGCAACGCGATTTACGTCGTCGATGCGGTGACCGGCCAGCTGATCTGGAAGGCGAAAAATGGCTCAGGTGGAGCCAGCGCAACGGCCTTCGAGCACGCCGGCCTGGTGGACAGCATCCCGTCCGCCCTGAGCGTCGCGGACACGGATGGCGATGGCTTTACCGATCGCATAGTGGTTGGTGATACCGGCGGCAACATCTGGCGCGCGGATATCTTCGGTGACGATACCTCGAAATGGTCACTGAGTTTGCTGGCATCGGTCGGTCGTCACGCTGACTCAGGGATCGTATCCGATCGTCGCTTTTTCCATCGTCCCGATCTCGTGCCCAGCAAGGACAGCAACGGATTGTTTGACGGCGTTGTTATCGGTTCCGGCAACCGCGCAAATCCGCTCGACAAAGGTGGTGTAACGACAAACTTCACCTACATGATCAAGGATCGCCACACTGCGCCGGGAAGCGGACTGGATACCGGACTTACTCACGCGGACTTCGGTGATGTCACCAGCAACTGCCTGCAAACCAGCGCAGGATGCGTCGTCGACCTGGCAAACGGCTGGCGCTTGCAGCTGGAGGAGCCCGGTGAAAAAGTGCTCGCGACGGCGCTGACCCTGACCGGCAAGATATTTTTTACTACCTACCTGCCGAATTCGGGTACCGGCGCAACGGCCTGTTCGCCGTCCGAAGGCGGAGGTCGCCTGTATGCCGTTTCATTGCAGGATGCCAGGTCGGTCATAAATTACGATACCAGTGACGATAACCCTGATAATCCGGGTGAGCCGACCTCGAAGGACGACAGAAGCGTCGAATTGCAGTCCCTCGGTATTCCGGCGGAGGTAGTTTCGGTGCCACCGAACAAGATACTGCGGCCTGACCTGCAGATCGACAACGTGGATGCGACTACACGCTGGCGAACATTTTGGCACCTGCAGGAAGATGCAGATCTCTAACCAGGAACCGGACCATGCATAACAAGCAAAAAGGTGTAAGTCTGCTGGAGCTGATGATCGTAGTCGCGATCGTCGCAATTATTTCGGCATTCGCGTACCCGTCTTACATGCGCTATATCGTCAATACCAAGCGTAGCGCTGCGACTTCGGCATTATTGCAAATCGCCGACCGGCAACAGCAGTTCTTCATGGACAACAAGCGTTTTACGAACGACCTGACGGTGCTGGGCTTCGCAGCGAATCCGCTGATTCTAAAAGACGATGGAAACAGCACGGTTGCAGGTGACCCGGATGCCGTGTATTCGGTTTCGCTGTCGAATGTCGCTGCCACGACCTACACGATTACGGCGGCACCGCTCAATGGCCAGGGACGTGATACAGAATGCGCCAGCCTGACGCTGACCCAGGCCGGTACACGCGGCAGCAGCGCCGGCGGAGCCGACTGCTGGTAGCACTATTTGTTAGTTAGACGGCGAGTGCCTTGACGCGCTTGTTCAGGCGGCTTTTGTGGCGCGCGGCCTTGTTCTTGTCGACGATGCCCTTGTTGATCATGCTGTCGATCACCGGCACGGCTTCTTTATAAGCTGAAATGGCGGCGTCCGTGTTGCCCGCATCACAGGCTTTGACGACATTCTTGATCTTGGTGCGCATCATGGAGCGCATGCTCATATTGGCCTTGCGGGCTTTCTCTGCCTGGCCGGCGCGTTTTTTGGCTGATTTGATATTTGCCACTGGTTTCTACCGAGTCCTGCTCTCAAAGAGCCGCGTATTATTCGCGGCCCGCCGCGGCTTGTCAACGTAATTCGCCCGCGCTCTTGCGGGCTGGCTAAATCACTGATTTGCGACCATTTCCGGGGTAAACTCAACGCCGCTATGAGCACCGAAAAAGGCCCGGACACCGAGCAAAAAAACGCAGCTGCGCCCAGGGTCTGGGCGGTTTCGGGACGCAGGCTACTGCAATCGACGTCGGTAGTCAGCGGTATGACGCTGCTGTCGCGCATTCTGGGGCTGATTCGCGACATGGTGCTGGCGCGTTACTTTGCGACTTCCATCGTCATGGACGCCTTCCTGGTCGCGAACCGAATTCCGAACATGTTGCGGCGCTTTTTTGCTGAAGGCGCATTTTCGCAGGGTTTCGTTCCGGTGATGGCGAGTTATCGTGAGCGACACAGCCACGCGGAGGCTCGTGAGTTCGTCGACGCGACTGCGGGGACCTTTGCGGTCGTCCTGTTTGTCGTCACCCTGGCCGGGGTACTGGCGGCGCCGATTCTGGTCGCGATCGTGGCGCCGGGCTTTATTACCGGTGGCGGTGATTTCGAGCTGGCAACCATGATGTTGCGCTTTACGTTTCCCTACCTGTTTTTCGTTTCGCTGACGGCGTTCGCCGGTGGCATCCTGAATACCTACGGTCGATTTGCGGCAACTGCTTTCAGCCCGGTGCTGCTCAACGTGGCATTGATTGCCGCGGTTTACTGGTGGGCGCCCAGACTGGAGGAGCCCGGCATGGCGCTCGCCTATGCCGTCTTTGTCGCCGGCATCCTGCAGCTGCTGCTGCAACTTCCGTTTCTCATGCGCATCGGGGCGTTGCCGCGGCCGCGGTGGCAGCCCGCGCATGAAGGCGTGCGGCGCGCAATGCGCTTGATGTTGCCAGCCATTTTCGGTTCTTCGGTCGCGCAGATTAATGTCCTGATTGGCGGCATCATTGCGTCGATGTTGGGTGTCGGCAAGATTTCCCTGCTGTACTACTCCGATCGGTTGATGGAGTTTCCGCTCGGCTTGTTCGGTATTGCCCTGGCTACGGTGACCTTGCCCTATCTTGCCCGGCAGTTTGCCAATAACGCGGAAGATGAATTTTCCGCGACCATCGACTGGTCGATGAAGCTGGTATTTCTCATTGCCGTGCCAGCCGCGATCGGGCTGACCATGCTCGCCGAGCCACTTGTCGCGACGATTTTTTATGGTGGCAATTTCAGTTATGACGACGTACGCATGACCGCGCTGGCACTACGCGCATTTTCGGTCGGCCTGATTGGATTTTCGTTTGTCAAGATTCTCGCGCCCGCGTTTTTCGCACGCCACGATACGAAAACACCGGTGCGCATTGGCCTGATTGCGCTGGCGGCTAATTTTTTGATCAGCGTTGCGCTGGTCTGGTACCTGACCGATCGCGCCTACGAAGGCAATCACGCCGGCCTCGCGCTCGCCACATCGGTTGCGGCAATGCTGAACGCATGGATGCTGTATCGCGGCCTGCGCAAAGACAATATTGTCCGCCACTCAAAAGGCTGGGCCAGGCTGGCCTTGCAGGCGCTGGTGGCGAACCTGGTGATGATCTACGCACTCGACCAGCTCAGCCGGCCACTCGAGTGGTGGACCGGAACCGCGACATCGCTGGACCGGGCCGGGTGGCTCGGCGTCAGCATCGTCGCGGCGGCCGGAATATACCTGCTGGTATTGCATGCGCTCGGGCTGCGGGTCGCGAATCTCGGCATGAGGCCCCACTAAGGTGCAGCTGGTCCGTCATCTCGACGATTTGCCGTACCACGAGCTGCAGGATGGTACGGTCGTTTCAATTGGCGCCTACGATGGCCTGCACCTCGGCCATCAGCAATTGCTGGCGAGCGTGCGCAAAGCCTCGAACAAAACCGGTTTGCCCTCCGTGATCATGAGTTTTGAGCCAATGCCGCGCGAATTTTTTGCGCCGCAGCGGCCGACAGCGCGGCTGATGCGTTTCCGGGAAAAATTCGAGGCACTCGCGCAGCAGGATATCGACTATTTCTACTGCCCACGCTTCGACGCGAATATGCGCGATATTTCAGCGCCTGACTTCATTCGCCGTATCCTGGTGCATGGGCTCGGCGCGCGGCATATCGTTGTTGGCGATGATTTTCGATTCGCACGGCGGCGTGAAGGTCATGTGGAGCAACTACAGATGGCAGGTCGTGCGCTTGAGTTTGATGTCGAACAATTGCCCAGTGTCATTGTCGACGGTGTTCGGGTCAGTAGCACTGCAATTCGGAACGCGCTGTGGCTGGGGGACATGCAGACGGCGCGCACCTTGCTGGGTCGCTACTATTGCATGTCCGGTACGGTAATTCGGGGCGAGAAAGTTGGGCGCACGCTCGGATTTCCAACAGCGAATGTTGACCTGCGTCGCCGCCAAAGCCCGGTAATGGGAATATTCGCGGTGCGCGTGCGCGGTCTTGGGGCGAGCGCGCTGCATGCAGTCGCGAGCGTTGGTACGCGACCCACATTCAATGGTGTGAAGCCGTTACTCGAGGTACACATTTTCGATTTTGACGAAGAAATCTATGGTGCCTACATTCACATTGAATTTATTTCGCGGCTGCGCAGCGAGATCAAGTACGATGACATCGAGGAACTGGTTGCGCAAATGCATCGCGATGCCGACAATGCGCGGTCCATATTGGCAACAACAGCAGCGTGAAAGGAGCGGCAATTGTCAGCACAAGCAAATAGCGGGACGCAACGCTTCATTGCCTGTTGCAGTGTCGCACTCCTGGTGGTCGTGGTGGACCAGGTCACCAAGTGGGCGATTATCGAATGGCTGCCGTTATATGACAGGGTGCCGATCAACTCTTTTCTGAATCTCATACATCAGCGCAACACTGGCGCTGCGTTCAGCTTTCTGGCCGATCAGTCCGGCTGGCAACGCTGGTTTTTTGTACTGCTTGCCAGTACAGTGAGCGTTGTCATTACTGGTTGGTTGTGGCGAATTCGGCGCGAGGGTCCGTTGTTGCTGGCGGCGGGACTATCGCTGGTGCTTGGCGGCGCCATAGGCAACCTGATCGATCGCGCCTCGCTCGGCTACGTCACGGACTTTATCCAGGTCTGGTTCGGCAGCTGGCCGTTCCCGACTTTCAATATTGCCGATTCGGCCATTTCGGTGGGCGCGGCGCTGTTACTGGTTGATGCGATCCTGCTGAGCAAAAGAAAATAAGAAGGGGTCAGAGCCCTTTAGGGCTCTGACCCCGTTAGCTATGCCGATTGATCTAGCGCTGATCCGTCCAGCAGTTCGCAATACTGCCAGTTGAGGTCTTGTTGCCGCGACCATCGATGGTGAACGTTGTGCACCGCGCCGCTTCGCTGCCACCGAGCAGATTGGTCGCCACCGCGGTGAAGTTACTGGCGTCGTTGGCGACCACCGTCACTGAATACGAACCACTGTCCGTAACCATCGGGTCCGCAGGGTAGTTCAGCTGCGCCAGGGTACCGTAGCTATTCGCGTTGAGGTAAAAGCGTTCCTGGTTGTTGGCAATTTCCAGCAACAGTGCTTTTGCCTCGGTGCGCTTTGCCCTGGCGGCAAACTCGCGGTAGTTCGGGTACGCAACCGCCGTAAGGATGCCGAGGATAACGACGACGATCATCAGCTCCATCAGCGTTACGCCGCGCATGTGTTTGAACGTTTTCATGGTCCTGTCCTGTCGGCGGCGCATTATTCAATACCGTCCTGCGTCCACAAGGTGCGCACTGGGAAAGGATCGAACCCTGGGTCGAAGCACTCGACGCCCACACAGCCGAGCGGCGGCTGGTTGCAGTCCGTACCGGTGCAACTGTCGTCCGGGCTCGGGAACAGGATCGTCGGTGTCGGTGCAATACCGCCCTGTTGCAGGGTAGTGCGGCGCTCGTCATCGGCCAGCGCCGGGTTCAGTGTATCGATGTTTGGCACAATCGGATCGCCATTCACCGCGCTCATGCGATACAGGAAGTTGGTTCCCTTGCCTGCGGAGCAGGTGGCAGCGGCATTCGAATCCGGCGTAAAGGCGACGAAGAAAATCTCGTCGTTGAACGTCAGTGAGTCCGCCAACACCTTTTCATTGAACGGCAGCGTAAACTTCCAGCCGTCGTCATTGGAGGTGATGACGGTCTGAGTTGTACCGCTGACCTCCACCAGGTCCGCGTCCGTAATTATCGTCTGCGTATCGTAGCTGAGCTGGCTCAGCTGGTTGAAGACGTTCTTGTCGCGAATCGAGAAGAAACGATCCGAGGCAGACAAGTCGAACGGGTGGGCACGATAGCCTGAGCCAACGCTAACCGCGATATAGCGACGCTGTTGCAGATCATCGGTTATCAGGGAAACGTCGGGCGCATTGTAGAAGCGTCGCGTGTCGGCCGCGGTCGGCGTAGCCAGTCCCTCGGCACCGAGCTGGGCAATGACGCCGCCCGCAACCAGGGTGGCTGGCGCGTTGCCGTTGGTGATATCGAAACGCCATACCTGGCCGCCAAGGTCGGTAGCGTACATGCGATCAGCGAGGCCGTCGCCGCTGAGGTCGATAACGCGCACCTCGTTCGGGATGGCACGATCCATTTCGCGGCCCGGTTCATCGAGTCGCAGGTCCGCACCGCTGTCCATACCCGCGCGCCACAATTGCGTGCCGGACACGAGATCGACGATGTAAACGCCCGCACCTACAGCGTCAGGAACCGACGGGTGCGTTTCGGTATCGTGCACGGTATCGTAGCCGCCACCAAAGACCAGTACGGCTTTGTCGCTGTTCTGCGTGACTGAAGCAATATCCATGCGGGCCACAACGGGCGTGGACCAGGATTCGCCCGCTTCCGGGAAATTGGCGGTCCACATCAGCGATGGCGCGGTCTTGTTGGTGACGTCCATCGCATAGTAGGTATCGCCGCCACGGCGCATGCCGAACACGATGTAGACAAAGTCGCCGTCCGCCTGCTCGATAACACCGTCGCGATCGACATCCTTGACGACCGGCACAATGTTGCCATCGAGTCCATATTGCTTGTATTTGGAGCCCGGGTCGAAGTACAGGCGGGTCAGGTTGCCAAGCAATTCCCGCGGTATGAATGACCAGAGCTCGGTGCCATCGGCGCCATTGATCGCATGCAGGTAGCCGTCGTTGGTGGCCGTGTACACGACGACGTCCGGACTTGCGGAAGTGCCGCCATAGACAATAGCGGCGGGCTGCGAGTGCAGCGGATCGCCCATTGCATAGCGTACGAGCGTACCGGGGTTGACATCTTCGTCACGCACATCCGCACCACGTGCCCAGGCCAGCAAAACGGCCAGCGTCGGTTCGCCGGCGGCACCGGTCAGCCCGAAGTCCGCATCCAGCAGGCTTAAATTGCCCGGGTGAATGAGATTGTTCGCGGCCGTGATGCTGCCAACGTTGTAATTGCTGTAAATATTGCGCAATGCCGGCGTCGGCAATTTGCTTGCGGCACCGCCAAGGCGGACGTCATTGCCGTCGGCGCCGCCCACCGTCCAGATACTGTGCGCGGTGTCGAGGAAGAAGCCGGTCGCCGGATCGACGGCATCGTTGTCGTTGAGGTCAACGATGGTGCGATTCTGGATACGGTATTTTTTCAAATTACCCGGCCAGTGCACTTTCGACTTGGCACCGAAGGTGGTGATGTAAAGGTCGTTCAGATTCTGCGTGCGGTTGAAGGTATTCACGGAAACCGCCGGCGCCGAGAACGACAAGGTGCGGTCGTTGATGTTGGCGATGATGTCGAGCAGGGTCCGGGTCAGTGATTCCACGTCCCGGGCGACGAACGCCTGGCCGCCCGAGTTCAGCGCGGTTTCCTCGAGAATCGGAATATCGGACGCGTCGTCACCAAAGCCAATCGTATGCGTTGTCACCAGCTGGTTGCCCGGCGTCGTTGCGTCGAGGTCGTACTGTGAGAGGTATTCGGCGACATCATCGAGGCAGCGGCCACCGCCTGAGAGCGCGGCGCCGTCGCAACCCACATAGCCGAGTACACTCGCGACATTTGGCAGGTTCGCGATCAGCCCCGGCGTGTCAAAGTCCTCGACCGGCGCACCGTCGGTGAGCAGTACGTTGTAATTCTTGGCACAGACGTCCCAGTCCGGTTGCTCGTAGACCATGGGATTTGTCGACGCCAGCGCCTTGGGATCCGTCAGTGCGGTATATGTCGTGGTGCCGTAATGGGCCGGCATGCCGCGCCAGAACAGCGCCGACTCGTACATGACCTCGGACAAGGGCGTGCGGCCGCTTGCCGGCAAGGAGTTGATGGCATTGATTACAGTCTGGCGATTCGCGTCCAGGTCAGTGATATCAAGAATGACCGGACCACCATTGTCGCCCTGGAAGCGCATCAGGCCGACATTGAGGTTGTTGACCGAGCTCAGCACCTTGGTCGCCACCGCCTTCATGATGGCGTTGCGCGACATGACTACCGTAGCCGGGGAGTTCTTCCAGTTCAGGTAGTTGCCATCGTAAAACGTGTAGCTCAGGTTTCGTGGCGCGCTGCCCCACGCGAGTTCTGATTCCGGGTCATTGGTAAACGGATCGGCAAGATTGGTGCCGGCTGCCGCCCACAAGTACCCGGCACGTCCATCACCATGCGTTCCCGAATCGGCCTGGCATTCGACCGGCTGGGTGTGGTAGCCGGATGCCAGGTATTGCCAACGCGCCTGGCCGACTGTCATGCCGTCCTTGCCGCCGTCGCGATACTGCACCATGGTGTTGGTGAAGCTGCCGATGCCGGCAATCTGCTTTCGCGAAAATTCGCAATGGTATGCCGATTTCTCAATGTAATTCAGATTCGACGCATCGCAAACGGGAATGACATCGACGTCCGTCCAGTAAATATGATCGGTATCACAGGCACCGGCATAGGTGTCATTGCTGTCATACGGGTCGGTGGTCGTCTGCTCCGTGGTCATCGACCCGGACGTGTCCAGGATGAACATGACGTTGGGTTTCGGATTTTTCGTGGGATCCGGGTTAATCAACAGCAGCTCGGTGTCGTCCGCGATTGCCGGCATGCCGGCCAGCGTCGCGATCGCAAAGCTGACACTCATCCATGTAATTTTGCGCATAGAGATCTTCATGATCCTGGCCTCAATCTATAGTCTTGCGTTTAGTCCGATACACTGATCGATTGCACAGTGTTCGATTCGAGATGATGCAATACGGTTACCGATGCCCGCTCGCTGCCACGCAGCTGCGCCACCGCCAGCCGGAACTCCTCCAGCCGGACCTGCTTGCTGTTTACCGTATAACTGGTCGCATCGCTTACGCGCATGCGCAGTATTTCGCAGTCATCGCATTCCCTGAATGAGATGCTGGCGTTGGCCGTGGTTGGCGCCGTGAACTGCTCCATGGTGAGTTCGTACGCCTGCGACACAACTTCCGCTTGCGCACTGGCGGCGAAACTTGTGCCGATGACCGCAATTGCAAATAATTTTCTGATGTCCATGAGTTTTACCTTCCTAGAGCGTCGGCGATTCGGGGCCGACGACATAAAATGCCTGGGTGTGAACCGCACTCGCATCGCGATCCGTGGTATTGCCGGGCGAGCGCAGCGAATCCGCGGTCGCGGTCGCCACGAAATGGTAGGCGGACACGCCGCTGCCTGAGCCGAGGCTGAATGCCTTGTCCGGCACGATCGACCAGTCTTCATAGTCCACCTGTGCCACGACCGTGTCGTGGGTATTGATGTTCCTGGTCACAGCCGGGGCGCCGGCGGTATCAAATGTGCCGAGAGCCAGGATGTTTTCGAGGCCGGTTTCGGCGGCCTGGAAGGCGTATTCGTAGTTCTGGTCATTGCGCGCCATGGCCAGTTCCGTGGTCGCGGTGTTCATGCCGGAGATCGCGAGGACGGTTATCACGACGAGCAGCACCAGGCCGACAATGAGCGCCGCGCCCCGCTGCTTGTTTTTATAAGTCATCATTTTCATCGTAGTGCTCTCAATCAGGTCCTGGCGTTACGCAACAGGATGGTTTTTGACACCATCATGCGACGGAAACTGTCATTGAAGGTGCCGAGGTCGACATCGCCGGGCTCGTAGTCAGTCGGGTCGATAACGCCGTTCTCGATGGTCACGCCGCGCACCAGCAGCCAGATGCGCGCCGTGATCACGCGCGCGCCCGGGATGAAGTTCACAGCATCGTTCGGGTCATAGACGCCTTCGCCGGGACTGACGTAGCGGTCAACCGTATTGTCGGCGTCGACGTCCACCCCGAGCTGAATCTGGATGTTCTCCACGCCCGGCGCGATCTCCTCATCGACGATGGTTGGCGCGCCGCCGACACTGGTCAGGCGCTTGCGCCGCAGTGTCGGCGTGCCCGGGATCAGGTCGGAGTTATTGGCCACGTAGTACGAACTGACCAGCAAGTTATGCGTGGTTGACGCCGGCTGCCCGGTGACCGGGTTGATCGCGGTGCTGAATGTCGCCGGCGGTGCCACGGCACTGAAAATTTCTCCCTGGATACGCGTTGTCTGAATCTGCAGCCGGGTACTGTCCACCGCGACCGGTGCAACCGTGGCGCGCCGCACCGTAATAATGTCCGAATTCAGCTGTGCAGCAGGTTGTGGCAGGCAGGGCAGGGTATACGAATTGTTCTCGCCATCAACCGCCAGCGCGATGTCCAGTGCCCAACCGTCACCGCAGACGTTCGGCTCGGGCAATGCACGCGGGTTCTTGTCGCCCAGAATCGAGCGGCCTTCGACCGACAGCGCGCGGCTGGTGCGGCCCCAGTTACTCGCCATGCGCATGTCATTCTCGATGGTATCCATGGCGAACTGTGCTGTTTCCTGGACGCGGGCAATGGAATCGTTTATGACGAATGCCTGCCGGCTCTGGTTATAGATCTGCACCGCACCGATCATCAGGAACGAGCCGATCGCCAGTGCAACCAGCAACTCGACCATGGTCATGCCGGTTTGTGCGCGAATCATTGTCTTGCTTGTCTGTATCATGCGCGTCGCCCTAGTTCGGAATTACTGGAATTGCTATCGAATACGCCGGCGGCGGATTGGCGCCGGGCTCGGACCAGGTCACATTGATGGTGTAAACAGGCGGCACGCCACTGTCATCGAAAATGACTTCGACGTTGCCGGCAGGCAGGGTGTCGTCAGCCTGTTGCTGCCAGAGAAAAATGTCGTGGCCGGCCATCGCAACCTCGTCGCAGCTGGCAACACCGGACACGCAGTTGCCGTCGAGGCCGGCACCCTCGTAGCTTATACCGGCCCTCGGGTTGGCCCGAATCCGGTCGGCGACGTCGCCGGCGAGAGTGACGGCGTGGTGGCGCAGCATCGAGGTGCGGCCCGCCTGCATGCTGTGCACGTACAGGCCGGCGATGCCGAGCATGCCAACTGACATGATCACCAATGCAATCAACACTTCGACCAGCGAGAAGCCGCGTTGTCGCCGTGCTGCGCAATCTGGTTTTACTGACATCATTGACTCTATTCCTTATATATACGTCAGGACGACTACGGGCAGGTCTTGCCCATGCCGGCCAGCGCGTTGCTCACCAGCGTGTAGTCCCTGAGCACCGTGGCACGACCCAGCGGGGTCGCGACTAACAGGCGTCCGGCCGAATAATCCTTGGACGACTCGGCGACGCCGCGCGCATCACACACGATCACCTGGCTAACCGACCCCGCGACCCCGGAACCGAGCCCGGCCGAGGTGTAGGTGAAAAACGTCGCGTCATTGGCAACAGCCAGCGAGACGCCTTCCGCAATCGCGGGGTGGGCGCGCAGCACGGTTTCACCAATGCCGGCCCGGGTACGATCACCGTTGTCGTCGACAAAAACGATGAAGCCGTCGTCCCAGCCGCCCTGGCAGTTGGCGCCTGCGGTCATGGAATTGTCGCTGGCGCAAATGGTGATATTGGTCTTGGCACGAGCCGCTTCGGCACGCGCGACCAGGAATGCGGCGTGCAGGTCATTTGCCGTGGTTGTGATGCGGCTGTTGCGCGTGAATTCCGTCATGTTCGGGATGCCGAGTGTCAGTACCACGCCGACGATCAACACCGTGATCAGCAGCTCATACAAGGTGAAACCGGCCTGGGTTGGTTTTTTCATGTAAGCAATATACTGCGCGGGTTCCGGGGCATCCCGGGCAACTGACGAACGGGTAAACCGGACCGACAAGCGGTCGAAAATGGCCGCATCGACTTAACTTAATCCGCACAGCGATAAGGATTGCCGCGTGTGTCGGCCAGGGTGACGCGCGGCCGCCCGGTGTAACTTACGACCAGCGCCCGCGGGGTCACCCGGCCGGCGGGGTCGCAGACCACGATCGTGCCATTGGTAGCCCTGAGCTCGGTCGATCGCAGCGTGAAACCGCGGCGGTTTGCGGAGATCCGTACCGCGGAATCGGTGCGGTGAGCCTGCAGCAGGGCTTCACCCGGATCGCGGCCGGGAGGGTCGTCACGGTCCAGATTATTGAACATAATCCAGCCGTCCGACCAATCCAGCGAAGCTGTGCAGCTGGTGCCGTCAAGACTTGGGCAGATCGAGACGACCTGGCGTCGAACCACAGACTCCTGCCGCGCCAGGTGGATGGCGTGAAACAGTGCATCGACTTCGGTTCGCAGTCGGCCATTGGCAATGATCTTTTCGAACGATGGCAGTGCGAGCCCGGCAATGATCGCCAGCAGCGTCATCGTCAGCAGCAGTTCATACAGGGTGAATCCGTTCGGGTGATAACGCATGGCGGCATCCGTAGTCAAAGCGCTGAGTCTAGTGATGCGGCGTACTGCCGACAGTGCCTGAAATTGGTCTATACTGCCGAAATCGAAAATTTAGAGGTTGCTCAAATGTCGCAGACGCGCATTCATTCGCTGTTCGACCAATTTGGCATTCTGGTTACACCGCAACGGCTTGAAGTTGCCAGCATCCTGCTCGAGAAACCACAACACCTGTCGGCCGATCAGATCATCGAGCGGCTGCGCAAGAGCGGCAGTGCGGTATCCAAGGCGACGGTCTACAACACGCTGAACCTGTTCAGCGAGCATGGCCTCGTGAAAGAGGTGATGGTTGACCCGATTCGCAAGTTTTACGACTCGGCGACGCATGCGCATCACCATTTTTACAATGTCGATACTGGTGAACTGCTCGACATTGCCGAGGAAATGGTGCGTTTCGAGCAACTGCCCGACCTGCCCCAGGGCACAGAGCAGCAGAGTGTCGAAGTGCTGATCAAGGTTCGTGACCGGGCTTGAACGCCTGGCAAATGTGGCCATAAACCCTTTGCGGCGGCGGGACACGGGGCTATACTGCGCGCCGCGCCGGATTAGCTCAGTCGGTAGAGCATCGCATTCGTAATGCGGGGGTCAGAAGTTCGAATCTTCTATCCGGCACCATTCTCTTCGCCCCTGATGCTGTTGGCCTGATTTGGGGTCGAAAGCGATGAGCACGCTGCAGCATGCATGCATTGTTTGAGAAGGTCAGGTCACTCAATTTGCCGGCCGGCGACTTCGCAATTTTCGGCAGCGGGCCGTTGCTCGTGCGCGGCATTATCCACGAGGTTCAAGACATCGACATTATCTGTCGTGGCGCTGCCTGGCGGCGCGCGCAGGAACTCGGTGAACTCAGCTACCTCGCGGACTTCGACCTGTACGTGGTGAGCCTGGATAACGATCGCATCAGCCTCGGCTGCCGTTGGGGAATCGGTTGTTTCGATATTGACGAGCTGATCGACAGCGCCGAGGTCATTTCCGGCCTGCCGTTTGTACGATTGAATTTCGTTATCGACTACAAGCGAATAGCGGCACGGCCCAAGGACCTCGTACATCTGGACCTGGCCGACGCCTGGATCGGCGCCAAGAAAATGGCGGACACAGGGCAGCAGTCCGGTTAAACTTTTCGACGTGGCGCAGTGTCTGTCCGGTCCGGGCACTGCATGCGGCAATATTCAGGGGGAGTCAAAATGTCAGCAAGTGCCATTGCGCCGAGCATGCTGCGCCCCTTTCCTGCAAGACGTGCCGCCGGCCTGACAGCAAGCTGATGGCTTACCAGGTCATTGGCCGGATTCTCGGACCCGCAATCTTTTTGCTGATGCTGGCCGTTGCTGACAGCCAGAGCGCGATGAGCCTGCAGGCCTGGTACGCGGCAGCCGTAGGCATATGGATGGCGATCTGGTGGGCCACCGAGGCTATCCCGGTAGCGGTCACCGCATTCCTGCCACTGGTGCTGTTCGAACCGCTTGGCGTCCTGACCTTGAAAGACGCCGCGTCGCGCTACGCCGATCCGGTCATATTCCTGTATCTCGGCGGCTTCATCATGGCGCTGGCGGTCGAGCGCTGGAACCTGCATCGGCGTATTGCGCTCGCCATCCTGGAGCGCACCGGCACCGACGGGCGCCGCCTGGTGGGCGGCTTCATGTTCGTCTGCGCGATGCTCAGCATGTGGATGAGCAATACGTCGACGACGATGATGTTGCTGCCAATCGTGTTGTCAGTGATTGCCGTCATACGCGACAACGTGCCAAATATCAGCGACCGGGCGCAAGCGGATTTCCGCATTGCCATGTTGCTCGGGCTGGCCTACGCCGCGAGTATCGGCGGGCTTGCGACGCTTGTTGGTACGCCGCCAAATGCGCTGCTGGTTGCGCACATGGCAGAAAATCATGGCATCGAAATCAGCTTCGCACGCTGGATGCTGGTCGGCGTGCCGGTCACCGCGCTGCTGCTGCCGGCTGCCTGGCTGTTGCTGACCCGTATCCTTTACCCGGTGCACATCCCGGCCAATGCGGCGGTTGATTCACATCTGCACGACTTGCGCGAAGCGATGGGTCCGATGACTGTAGCCGAAAGACGTGTCGCCGTGATTTTCGGCACGGTTATTTTTTGCTGGATGTTTCGCGGTCTGCTGACCGGCTGGCTCGGCATCAGCGGCGTGTCCGACCCGGGCATAGTGATCGCGGCGGCGGTCGTGTTATTCCTGATGCCGAGCGCTGACGCCACCCAGCCGCAACTCATGACCTGGCCTGACGTTTTGCGACTGCCCTGGGGTGTACTGATCCTGTTTGGCGGTGGCCTGAGTCTCGCCGCGGCCGTTTCGGAATCCGGCCTCGCCTTGTGGCTGGGTGGCAGCCTGGCGCCGCTCACGGTACTGGGTTCTGTGGTCCTGATTGTCGCGGCCGTGGCGCTGGTCGTTTTTCTCACCGAGCTGACCAGCAACCTCGCCACCACGGCGACCTTGTTGCCGGTCATTGGCGCGATCGCGGTGCAGGCCGGCATGCCGCCGTTGTTGCTCACTGTGCCGATAACGATTGCCGCGAGCTGCGCCTTCATGCTGCCGGTGGCAACGCCGCCGAATGCCATCGTATTCTCGACCGGCGATGTCAGTATTCCGCAGATGGTCAAGGCCGGGTTCTGGCTAAACCTGTTTTGCATCGTGATGATCTCGCTGATCGCGATGTTCCTGGTGCCAAACGTGTTTTGACGCTTAATCGGCGCGCAGCAATGCGCGCATCATTTCCTCCGCCAGCACCGGCGTGGTTGCATGCAGCTCGGCGCGATCTGCCTCGTCGCCGAGCTCATAGGTAAAGGCAGGGATTCCGTAGCGGCGGAAGAAATAGCCCTTGGTATTCGGGTTTTCATCACTCGGGCCCGGTCTGTGTTCGAATTCGAACCCGGGCAGCCGCTCGCGCACCGCGGCGAACCAGTGCATATCGAACTCGGCAGGGTCCGTCAGTTCGTCGGCCGTCTGCGTATAAAAAAGCAGGCTGCGGGTCAGATTGGTGGCATGAAAGTCGAGCATCAGGCGCGGCCGCATCTGCAGGGCATCCACACTGGTGAGCAGTTTTGCGACCGCCTGCGTTTCCGGTTGCGTAAATTGACCCCAGTCGCGATTAAGATCGGTGCGTCCCGAATTGTGGCGCCAGTGGCCGTTTGCCACCCCGTCCGGGTTTAGCAGCGGGATGATGAGCAGGTTAAACCGGGCGCGAAACTGCCGGGCGAGTTCAGTGTCCGCCAGCAGTGTCGCGAGGAAGTCTCGCAGCGCCATGGCGCCGGGTATTTCAGCCGGGTGCTGCCGGCCGAGCAGGATGACGGTTTCGGCTTTGTTGCCGGTTTTCAGGAGGCTTATCGGGCGGCCCTCGACACTCTGACCGATGACCGTCACGGAGAGCTCATCGTCATTCGCCAGCTCAGCCAGCCAGTCGTCGTACCAGCTGCCAGGGAGTAACTCCTGCGCGGCGATCCAGACCGGGCCGTCGTCCAGTGTGAGTGCGATGTCCATGGTTTTCTTCGCAGCAGAGATGGTGACGGCCGTATCTGCCGCGCGCGTCCAGTCCGTTCCGTTGCTGCTCAGCTTCGGCCAGTATCGGGCATAACCGTCGGGGATGCGCAGCTGCACCTTGAGTTCGCCCGGCCGCAAGACGCTGACGCGAAACGCAAACCAGGGCTGTTCCACAACAACCTTGCGATCCTCGGGCCGGATCGTGATTTCGAACGTGCCGTCACGGCGAACCGTGCACTTGTCGAAGGCGCCGCTGTCGAAACTGGTATCGATACGAAACCGGGTGCTGGCGCAGCGCGGCGACGCATCGTCAGCCCCGCCGGCGGCTGCAAGCAGCAGCGCCAATGCTGCGAACAGTGGCATGCGAAGCTGCGCGCTCATGAATGCGTGGATTGCTGCTGCAACACGAACCGCGCCAGGGCGCCGGCGACGACCAGGGCACTGCCATAAACGATCGCGATCAACACCTCGCCGCTCCAGACCACGTAGGGACCCGTGGTGGAGACCAGGCCGGTCGCCAGTTGGTACGGGCGTACGTAGATCAGCAACAGCACAAGGCCGGAGACCAGGCCCCAGACCATCATGATCGTCGGCCAGAGCGCGGTGCGACGGTTCGCAGCAGGGTTGGCAAGCTCCGGCGGGGCTATATGCAGCGCCTCAAGGTAGGCCGTCTCGGTATCGCTGACGCACGTCGCCCGCGACACTACCAGCACGACCGACAGGCTGATGGCAAAGCCGAGCAGGATCGGGTGCAAAAAGACCGGCAGCTCAAGCAGGCCAAGCGTCTGCAGTGATTTAAGAGCCAGGTAGCTGACGCAGCCGGCGACCATACCCCAGAACGCCGCGGCCTCGGTGATGCGGCGACTCCAGACGCTCATGATTGCTACCGGCCCCCAGACAGCGGCGAACATCGGGCCGACGAACTGGGTTATCCAGAACACATCGGGCGGCACGAACATCGCCAGCACGAGTGTGCTCAGGCCGACTGCGAGCATCGTCAGGCGACTGATGAAGAGGCGCGTGCTGTCGCTGGCGGCGGACTCGGCCATGACGTCATTGCTGATCGAAAATGCGACCAGCGACAGGAATGTTGAGGCCGAAGACAGGCCGGCAGCGACGATGCCGGCCAGTAATACCGCACCGACAAGGGCGGGCATGGCATTGAGTGCCGCCCAGATCATGGCGTTATTGGACGGCATGATGTCGGGATTCAGGAGTGCGATTACGGGCCCTGACGTATAGATAAGGGTCCACAGTACCGACAGTGCCACGGTGGCAATGCAGGCGGAGCGGATCACGACGTGTTCGTCACGGGCCATCAGGTAACGACTGGACTGCCAGGGGCTTACGGCAACGACCATGGCCCAGGCAAGACCGAAAATCGAGGCCCAGATCCACATATCGAGCGGTGAGTCCCAGAGTGCGCCGGGGCCCTGGTAGCCGCTGGCGGCAATGATGCCGGGACGCGCCTCAAAATCTGCCAGCGCAGTGATGGCGTGAAACCAGCCACCGGCAGAATGCGTGACAAATGCGATCGCCAGCAGGCCAACCGTACCGAACAGGACGAACATCAGCGTGTCGGTGATGACGACGCCACGTGAGCCTGAATAAATAGTAAAGGTCGTGTAGCCGAGCCAGACCGTGATCAATGCCGGCAGGTAGGAGATATCGGTAATCCAGGTGATCACCATGGCCGCACCCTGGGTGACGGTCATCAGGTAGCCGCCGACGCCGAACACAACAGTCAGCGCGGCGAAAATGCGCAGGCGCCGGCTATTGAACCGGCGCCCAAAAAATTCCGGCACGGTCGCCGCTCGCGAGCGGCGAATGTAGCGCCCGAAAAGCAATGCGCCAAACACATACCCGGCAACCGTGATCGGCCCGCTCAGGATGAGGGCCGCGCCGTAACCATCGTAGGCCATGCCGACATCGCCAAGAAACGAATTCGTGCCGACGACACTGGCGACCAGCGTACCGAGAATCAGGAACGTCGGTGCCTGCCGGCCGGCAACGAAATAGTCATCCAGGTGTTTGACCTTGCGGCCGGCATAGTTGCCGATCAGTACATAGACAAGGACGCTGATGACGATGGCGAGTGCATATATGTTCATATTCTTGTTGGCTTCGCATTATGCGGGACCCCGGCTCGAGTTGTCGAACGGCCATTTTGCCTTGCGCAAGCGGGTGCTATTGCGGCAATGCGGCATTCTGTAAGGTATGCGTTGCCCGGTGCCCAGCATGACCAACTGTTCGACAATTCACCCGAAGCATTGCTTGCGTGGCAGGCGCAAGAGGACGCCTGGCCGGCAGCCCTGGTCAGGATCGGCAAACCGGCCGAAATCGGCAGCCGCGACTGGCTGAGCTACGGGACACTGTACGAGGAATTGGCAGGTTCGGCTGCAACCCGCATCTGCCGCAGCGAACTCTGGGCGGCGAGCACGACGACAGCCTGGCACACTGATCTGCCATACGTCTTTGACTTGCAGCCCGTCGCTACGCCCGAGGCTCGTGCAGAAACCTTGCGGCGGCTCCAGCAGGTAGCATCGTACATCGATACGGAAATCAGCAATTTGCGAGCCGGGCTGGACTTCGGTTTCAGCGCTCCGCGGCCGACCGTGCAGGCTGTGCCGGGTGAGATCCGCGCGTTGCTGGACGACGACAACCCGTTCCTTTTGGGGGGCGAGGCGATCGAGACCTTCCTCAGGCGCCTCAGCGCGGACCCGGAATTTACGTTCAGGAGTGAGGCGGAGATACTGCAGACGGCAAACGCGACACTACCCAGGCTAGCGCGAAAGTGCGACCGACGAATACTGGCCGTCATCGGAAGACGGTAGCCGTCCCGGCATCATGTATCTGCCGACCAGCAATCCGCAGCAGCGCCCGCGCACCGGCCAGCAGTCATTTCTGTTTCATGAGACTTTGCCCGGTCAACATCTGCAGAGCGCGATCGCATCGGCATGCTTTCCGAGCAGGGCGCGCGCGCTGCCCGCTCGGTTATCGATACTGGTTTGCACACGCGTGGCTGGAGTCGGCAACAGGCCGTCGACTACATGCTGGCGAATACGGCCTGGCCAGCAAACGAGGTGCAGTCCGGGATCAATCGCTACATCGCCTGGCCACGGCAGGCGAACGCCTATATGCTGGGCATGCTGGAAATCATGAAGTTGCGCAGGCTTGCGGAACAGGCGTTTGGCGACAACTTTGATGTGCGCGAGTTTCATGCGCGAGTACTGGAGAACGGCAACATCACATTGCCGATGCTGGAAGAGATAATCCTGGCCTGGATTCAGCAGCACCTGGACAAGGAGGCAACGGATGCAGAATAGACGAAAGTTGCACCGCGGTTTTGGCCTGCTGGCGACGCTGATCTTTGCCGGCTGCCAATCCACGCCGCCCGCATTACCAGTTCAGCCTGGTGCCAGGCCACCATTGCCGGACGCCCGGGTCGTGGCGATTCATGAGCAGGCCGTGTTTGCCGACATGCATGCGCACCCGAGCCGTTTCCATCGCGCCAATGTCGAGTCCATTCTTGCCGATGAGATCGAGCTCTATCGACGCAGCACCATCGATATCGTGGTCGCGAACATCAGCTCGGACATGGCCTACGATGGTGAGTACACGAATCGTGATGGTACCGAGGTCGCGAAAGGCCAGTATAAGCCGGCACCCGGTGAAACCTATGCGCTGGCCGCGGACCGCCTGCAACGACTCTGGAAGACCGTCGAGCTTGGCTACGCGGTGCACGCGGACACACCGGGCACGGTGCTGGAGGCGCGGCACAACGGGCAGGTTGCGGTCATGCCGGCGCTCGAGGGTGCTGACGCGCTCGAAGGCGATATAGAAAACCTCTACCGTATGCATGCGAACGGATTGCGGCTGATTCAGCTGGTGCACTTTCGCAATAACGAACTTGGTCATACGCAGACCTGGCCATACTCGCCCGGTGGCCTGGCCGAATTTGGCCGGCAGGTGGTGGTGGCGGCGAATCGCCTCGGCCTGGTCATTGACCTTGCGCACGCCAACGAGGCAACCATCAGCGACGTGCTTGAGCTGTCGACACGCCCGGTAATCTTCAGTCATGGCGGCGTTCGCGCGCTCACCACGCATGACCGTGCAGTGACGGACGAGCAGATTCGCGCCATCGCTGCGGCCGGTGGCATCGTCGGCATCTGGCCGCACGGCCGGCATCTCAAGGACGTTGCTGAAATGGTCGACTACATGGAGCACGTCATAAAGATTGGCGGCATTGATCACGTCGGTATCGGATCGGATTTGCGCGGCGTGTCCCGTTACGTCGAAGGCTTTGGCGAGCAGGCCAACTTTCATGCAATAGCGGCGGAGTTTGTCGCCCGCGGTTACAGTGACGAGGACGTCGGCAAAGTCATGGGCGGCAACTTCTTCCGGCTCTGGCAGCGGGTTGCTGCGACAGATCACGCAGCCGCTGTCGGCGGTGCGTTGCCGGCGCAATAACGCGCTTCCTAGTCGCCGGAATCTTTTCGCGCAGGCAGCAAAGCGCTGATGGCGGCGGCACAGGCGCCGAGAATTACAAAGCCACCGACCGTCTTAAGCAGGTTGGGCCCGACGCGCTCTGCGTCCATGAAGCCGAACAGCCACATCAGGCCAATGACGCCGGCCGCGAGCACGGACAGGACCAGGGTGATGACGACGATGTTCTTCATGCAAGGCGCTCCACGTCAGAGTCTCATTGGATGATTGGCGGCGTTGTTCGCCAGGTCGCAGAGATTACCATAGAGGTCGGAAAAAGCCGTCTGTGGGAGGTGGCCATGCCGGCGATCGGCCGGAGTCAGGCGGTTTTCTCAGCCCGATGGTCCGAGTTCGCCGCGCGGCCCGAGATGCGCACCAGCAGCGCAAAGAAAGCCTCCGGCGTCAGTGGCTTACTGCAAATGTGACCCTGGATGTGGTTGCACTTGTGCTTGCGCAGGAATTCCAGTTGTTCGCGTGTCTCGACACCTTCCGCAACCACGTTGAGCCCGAGTTGCCGGGACATGGCGAGAATAGCCGCGCAGATCGCCGCATCATCGGTGTCCAGGTGCAGATCCTGCACGAACGATCGATCGATCTTGATCGTATCGATGGGGAATCGTTTCAGGTAACTCAGGGACGAATAGCCGGTACCGAAATCGTCGATCGACAGGGACACGCCGGCCTCTTTCAGAACCTTCAATTCGAGCAGGGTTTTTTCAACATCCTGCAGCATGACGCTCTCGGTGATCTCGAGCTCAAGCTGCGAGGCCTGGATGCCGGCCAGGGATACTGCGTCGAGTACGTCACGAATCAGGCCGTTCTCGCGGAACTGGCGGCTGGAGATATTTACGGACACCGGTACTGCGCCAACCGGGGATGTCGACCAGACTTTGACCTGTTTGCAGGCTTCGACCAGCACCCATTGCCCCAGCGGTATGATCAGGCCGGTTTCTTCCGCGATCGGAATGAAATCATCAGGTGCGATGGCGCCACGCTCGGGGTGGTTCCAGCGCAGCAATGCCTCCGCGCCGACGAGGCGGAAGGTTTCGGCATCGACTTTCGGCTGGTAATGCAACTCGAACTGCTGTTCCTGGATTGCCGTACGGATCAGGTTTTCCAGGTCGAGGCGATGCAGCGACTTGGTGCGCATCGTTTCCGAGTAGAACTTGAAATTGTTTCGGCCGACCGACTTGGCGCGGTACATTGCGGAATCGGCGTTCATCAGCAATTCCTCGCCAGTCTGGCCGTCCTGCGGATACAGCGCAATGCCGATACTCGGCGTAACGACAAACTGGTGACCAGCGCAGGTAAAAGGTGGCGTCAGTGCGTCGATGATTCGTGTCGCTACCAGCGAAACCGACTCTTCGGAGTCCACGCCGTACAGCTTGATGACAAATTCATCGCCGCCGAGGCGCGCGAGTTTGATGTGACCGCTGGCAGTCGGATCAACCTGTGCAAACGAATCGGTGGAGCGGGTGCATCTGGAAAGTCGTGCTGCAACGTCTTTCAGCAGCTCATCGCCAATTGTGTGGCCCAAGGTATCGTTGATCCGCTTGAAGCGATCAAGATCCACGAACAGCACTGCAAATTTCTGCTGCTCCTGTTTCGCCAGGGCGATAGTTCGTTCCAGGCTTTGCCCAAACAACTCCCGGTTTGGCAGTTCAGTAAGTTCGTCGTAGTAAGCGAGGTTGAATATTTTCGCCTCGGCGCTTTTGCGTTCAGTAATATCGCGCACAATCGCCAATACGGTATTTTTGTCGCGCGTGACGAACCGTGTTTCGAGATGTATGCCAAGAGAGTCCAACACGTGTTCATACACCTGCGGTTTGCCGGTTTGCAATGCGCGCTTGATACATTCCAGCGCACCGTCATCATTCTCACAGGGGTAGAAGTGAATTTGCGATGCCGTCGTGAGCGCTTTCAGCTGCAAGGTGTGGGTTGCATCCGGGCCGCTGAGTCCGTCCTGGACCTCCCCCTGTTCATTGACCACGAAAATAAGATCGGGGATTGCGCGCACCAGGCCCGCGAGGTCACTCAGTGAGCGTGCGTTTCTCAGCGCATATCGAATGCGATGCGGCAGAACCGGCAGCGATACCGGCCTGAATACAATGTCGGTCGCGGCGAGTCGATATGCGCGTTCGATCGAATCTTCGTCGTCTCGCTCGGTGACGATGAATATTGGTGTTTCGCGCCCGGTGTCCTGGTTGCGGATCGCCTCGCAAGCGGCAAAGCCGTCGGACTCGCCCTGTTGCACATCGAGAATGACGGCATCGGGCTGGTGCTTGCGGAACAACAGGAAGGCTGATTTGCCATCGTCGGCCGTCATGGTGCGAAAGCCAAACTGGTCCAGCACGCCGCAGATTAACTGGCGCTGGCCGGTATCGTCGCTGGCCACCAGAACCAGCGGCTTGCGGATGACCTGGGTGTTTTCGCCCATAGCGGTGTTCTGGTTCTTTGTCCTGGAGATAAGTATCTGTAATCAAAAAGAATAGAGTGGTTGCCCTGTGGAATCCGCGACCGCGGTCACAGATAGGGCTTTAAAAGCCGGTGTGCGGCCAAAAATGCCCGCGGCGATGCCGTTCCCCGATGCGGGCCAACACTGACGTATGATCCGGACTTTGTTTCCTGGAATTGCACAATGTTGCCCGAGCTCAATGCGAATGAAGCGCGCGTTATTGGCTGCCTGATTGAAAAGTCTGTGCTCACGCCGGACCAGTATCCCCTGACGCTGAATGCATTGACCACCGCATGCAATCAAAAGTCGAGCCGCAATCCCGTTACCAGGATGCAGCTGGGTGAAGTACAGCAAACCGTGCGCATGCTGGAAGAGAAACACCTGCTGCGCAGGGACGAAAACTTCAAGGGCCGCACCGAAAAGTATGCACAGCGGTTGTGCAATACGCGTTACAGCAATATTCAGGTTGACAAGGCGCAGCTGGCGATTATCTGCCTGCTGTTGTTGCGCGGCCCGCAAACGCCAGGCGAGCTGCGTGCGCACAGCGGGCGCCTGCACACGTTCGCGGATAATGCCGCGGTCGTGACCGCGGCGCAGGGGCTGATCGACCGTGAAGGCGGGCCCTTGCTGGTGCAGTTGCCGCGCGAACCTGGGCGCAAAGACGCACAATACATGCACCTGCTCTCGGGCCCGGTCGAGGCGGCTGCGCTGCCGGTAAGGACCGAAAGGAGCACAAGTATCGCAGCCCTGTCGGAACGTCTCGACCGACTCGAGGCCGAGCTCGCGGCACTCCGGGAGCAGCTCGGTGCAAGCTGAAACGGCGAGACATGGCAAGCTGCAGCGCTTGCTTGGCAAAGGTTTTTCGATTGCGGCGTGTGTCGGTCTCATTGTCGGCCTCGGCATACTGCGAACGCCGGGAGAAATTGCCGTAACCATTGCCAATCCTGTCGCCTACATGGCGATGTGGGTTGGCGTGGGCTGTTTCGTGCTGCTGAGCCTGTCGGTGGTCGCCGAACTGATCGCGATGACACCGAGGTCCGGTGGTATCTACGCCATGGTGGCGCACGCTTACGGTCCTTACCCCGGTTTCCTGATTGGCTGGACCGACTGGATTTCAACCTGCGCGGCGCTGGCTCTCAAATCGGTGGTAGTGACCGAGTACATCGCGCTCGTGGTGCCGTCGCTTGCACCGCATACGACCTGGCTGGCATTGGGCATTACCAGCGCATTCGCGATGCTGCAATTGGCCGGTACCCGCAGCAGTGCCCGCGTGCAGCAGCTGGCGTCGACCGGTATTGGCCTGATCGTCATTGCATTGGCAGCCGCGCTGTTCGTCGGCGCGTTCGTGAATGGCGGCGTGGTTGACGTACCGGCGTCAACCACCATTACGCGCTCTCCTGCTCTTGCCGCCATGGGATTGACCGTGGCAGCGATAGTGTTCACCTACGATGGCTGGTTCGCGGCGAGCTATTTTAGCGGTGAGGTGAAATCCGGTGGCCGCGCGGTTGCACTGGGCAGCCTGCAGGGCGCCGTTATCGTCATGGTGCTGTATGTGTTGTTGAATCTCGCCCTGGTCATGAGCGTGCCATTGACTGCGCTGGCCGGGCACAAGCTTGCGCTGGCCGGTGCACTGGATCTCGTTTTCGGTACCGGTGCCGGCAATATCCTGCTGTTTGCGGCGATCTTCATCCTGCTGGCGCATCAGAACCTGCAATACATGATCGCGTCACGCATCCTGTACGCGCTGTCGGTGGATGGTCTTGGCAATCGTCACGCCACGGTTGTCACTGAACGGGGCGCGCCGGCGCCGGCGCTGGTCTTTTCCTGGCTGGCAGTCTCCTGCCTGATCATCGCGGGCACCTTCGAGTTCCTGCTGAACCTCGTCACCATCATGTTCATGGCGATGTACGTCGCCTTGATTGTCGGTGTTTTTCGCCTGCGCAGGCAGGAGCCTGCCGCCGAGCGCCCGTTTCGCGCCTGGGGATATCCGGCCTCCGGGATTTTCTGTGCCCTGGGGTGGCTGGCGATTGGCTCGTTCGTGACGCTCACCAATCCGAGCTCGGCGCTGTATGGGCTGGTGCTGGTGCTGATCTCGGCGCCGACCTACTGGTGGGTCAGGTCGCGTCGCGCGATTGCCTGAGCAATTCCACGCGGCGTCGCACGGCCTCGGCCGGTACGAACAGCTGTTGCATGAGATATATCTTGAAGTCGTCGGCAAATGGCTGATTGGCAACTGTTTCGCCCATACAGCTAAGCCACTGGTCCCGCTCCGCGCTGGCAACAGCAAGGTGTTCGTGCGCGCGTGGAATGCTGATGCCGCCATATTTCTCGCTGTAGAGTTTTGGCCCACCCAGCCAACCGCAGAGGAAGCGCGCCAACTTGTCGCGCGACAGGTCCTTGTCTGCCGGGTGCATGTCATAAATCTGCCGGAAGCGTGCATCGCTGCCCATGCGATCGAAGAATTCGTCAACCAGCTTGCGAATGCCGGTTTCGCCGCCTGCCGCCTGGTAGGAGGCATCGCCAATACCATACTTCCTGGATTCGGCGTGCTGCATATTAGTCCGGGTAGTATTCGCGGGCTTGGGAGCCGGCCAGAAATCGCGCCACAAAATGTATCCAGGCCTTGCGCGGATTTCTCCAGGCCTCGGCAACGGCAATTCTGACTTCGCCCTTTTGCTCGGCCAGTACGCGTTCGTTGGCTGGCGGGTACAGGTGCTGCTGGCGCCAGTCGAGATGCACGCGATCCGCTGCCACAAACATCGCTTCGTTCAGCGGCAGCCTGGCCCAGGCGGCGATCGCTTGCAGCGTCTCGACGGGCCGGGCAGTCAGATCTTCGTAGCGCAACGCCAAGAAACGACCCGGCAGCGCCACCTGCCACTGTTGCAGTCTGCGTTGCCGCTGTTTCCAGTCGCGCGCATTACGGATCAGCGCCGACAGGCTGCGCTTTTTTGAGTACCAGCTGCAGGCGACGGCGCGCGGGTCGCGCACCAGGTTCAACAGGTAAAAATCGACGTCGGGCAGGAGACTGAACGCCAGTGCCATTTCCGGCGCCTTGGAACTGTCAACCAGGTGCGTTGCCCCGGTATCCGCAATCAGCCGTGTAAGCACTGCCTGCACGCCGAGCAGAAAGTCGGCATGCCGTTGTTGCAGTTCGCTGCGCGAGGTCGCACTTGACCAGTCGGACTTTCTCATTGCGTCGCTGAAGAAGGCCTTGCCCGCCCGTTGCATGGCCTTCGAGTTGGCAACTGCACTGCCGTACCTCGGGCAGTGATGCAGCGTCTCGCCGCAGCTGCAAAGCTCATCGTCGTCATAGGCGCGCCACAGGTGTCTTAGCTGCCCCAGGTTGAAAACCCGCGCGTCCTGCGACAACAGCAGCGACAGCAGGGTGCTGCCGGAGCGCCCCGAACCGCTGATTGCGATCAGTTTCACCACTCAGGTTTGCTCATATTTAGCACTGGTCTGATGGCCAATTATCCATATACTGAGCCTCCCTAAACCACCAGCGCACGAAGTTTCAGATGCCAGCGTACCATCAAGATCGGCACTTGTTTATGCGCCTTCGGGAATGACAGCGAAAGTTGCATACCAGCCTGGTCGGCGAATTCTCGAGTGTGCCGCGCGCGAACCGGACAAGATTGCATTGCGCATCGCCGGCGAATCGTGGACCTACGCTGAATTGCTCGCCGCTGCGGCAGCAATTGCAAAGTCGTTTCCGGACATTGCTGCCGGTACGCCACAGCCTGTCACCGCAATCATGGCGCAGCGGCATATCTCGGCCTATGCGGGCATTCTTGCGGCGCGCCTCTGCGGGCATGCGTACGTGCCGCTGAACGTCAATCACCCGTGCCAGCGGAATGCGACCATCCTGAAGAATTCGGCTGCTGAACGCGTGGTCTGTGGCGAACTGGCGGCGCCCAAGTTGCGCAATATCCTGCAGCTTGCGGGTGCCGGTAGCGAGTTGTTGCCGACTATCCACTGCGGTGACCGGAAGTGCGACTACGCTGCCGCGGCGCCAGGCGATGCACAGCACTGGAGCAGGGCACGTGAAGGCTCTCTGGCCGATCTTGCCTACATCCTGTTTACCTCCGGCAGCACCGGCCAGCCCAAGGGCGTGCCGATCCAGAATCGTCAGCTCGAGGCGTACCTCGGCGTGGCCGGAGCGCTGCTCGACGTGCATGCCGACGATCGTTTTTCGCAGACATTCGACCTTACATTCGACCTGTCGGTGCATGACCTGTTTGTCTGCTGGGAGAACGGCGCAACCCTGGTTGTGCCGTCGGAAAAAGAGCTGCGCATGCCATCAGCCTATATAAAAGAGCAGGGTATAACATGCTGGTTCTCGGTGCCGTCGCTGGCCTACCAGGTGCGCTTGCAGGAGGACCTGGTGGCAGGCGCGTTTCCGCGCCTGCGGCACAGCCTGTTTTGTGGCGAGGCATTGCCAACACTGGTCGCCCGCGAATGGGCTCGGGCTGCGCCGAACTCCATAGTTGAAAACTGGTATGGCCCTACCGAGGCGACCATCGCCTGTTCGCGCTACGTAATTTCGGATGCGCCGATTGACGACGATACCGTGCCGATCGGCAAAGCCTTTCCGGGCATGCAACTGCTGATCCAGGACGGAGAACTGCTGCTCGCAGGTGAGCAGCTGGCGAGCGGTTATCTCAACGACCCGGAAAAAACCGCGGCCAGTTTCATTACCCTGCCTGACGGGCGTGCAGCGTACCGGACCGGCGACCGCGCTGCGCTTGGCGCGGATGGCAACGTACGTTTCCTGGGCCGCATCGACAACCAGGTCAAGGTGCGTGGCTATCGCATAGAACTCGGTGAAATCGAAGCGGCATTGCGCGCGGCCTCGTCGGGACTTAATGCAGTTGCCCTGGCATGGCCCGGCGGCACGGAAATCGCGACCTCCATTGTTGCGGCCCTGGAAACTGACACGGCCGATACCGCGGCCATTCGCAAGCAGCTGGCAGCGACCCTGCCGGACTATATGGTGCCGGCGATGATTTTCTGCATTGCCACGTTTCCGAAGAATGCGAGCGGCAAGATGGACCGCAAGGCACTCGCTGCGATGTTGCAAGATGCTGCGCACAGCGATGCCCGGGATGACAGCAGCAACACGGCCGGACTGTCGCGCGAGGCTGATTTGCTGCTTAAGGCTATCCTGCGTTTTGCACCATTGTTGCGCCCACGCGATGTGATGCGTGCGAAAAACCTGTTCGATGCCGGCATGGACTCACTGGCGTTTGTCAGTGTCACGACCGAGATCGAGCATAGCCTTGGACTCTCGCTGAACCAGGATACGGTGATCCTGCTGGCGCATATGTCGTTTGACGAAATTGTCAGCGAGGCGCAGGGCAAGACGCGACGGCTCAGTGCGCCCGTCGATGAGGATCGACTCGACCTGTTCGACCGCGTGCGGCAGTTTCTCGGCATTCCGCGCATCATCAAGAAGCCGCGCGCCAATCGCGCTTTGCACTTTATCCAGCGCTTTCCGGCCTACCTCGCCGAACACGGTGCACCTGATATGCTGGCCGTTGGATCCTCGGGCACGTTTCGTGCTATCTGCCCCGCCGAATTCGGTGCAGGCAAAGTGGTGCTGAACGCCGGTTTTCCGGCGGTCAATGCCGCCGGCATGTATCGCATGTGCCTGTTCATTAAGGACCAGTTTGAGGCAGCAAATTTACGCGTGCCGCTGATCCTCTATGAACTGGACCCAATGCACATCAGTACCACACCGCCGCGCAGCGATATCAATCTTGGCCCGGATTTTTTCTCCGGCAATGTACTGCCGTTGCGTGGCGGCCGCACGAATCCGGAATTTGAGTGGCTGGTCGAGACCCGGGGTGCCTGGAACGCGCCGGAGGAGGCGCGACAAAAAGATCGCAAGCCGAACTGGGTGCGTGATCGCGATCGCGTCGTAGCGGCCGCTTATCTTGGCGAGATTGAATTCGAGCCGCAGGCCGTAAATCGCTGGTTCGATGCGGCCCGCGTACTGCAGTCAATTACGGACCGACTGGTGTGCTTCATTCACCCGGTCGACCAGGTCCTGACCAATGAGCTAAAGGACGAAATATCCCGGGATACGCTGACGCGGTTAACGGCGGACATCAGTAGCAAGCTTGGTATTGAAGTGCTGGCGTGGGATGGGTTCGACCTGCAGCCGGATGACTTCCTCGACATCAACCACATGAATGCGCGCGGCGGTCGCGAAAAACTCAGTCGCCAACTGGCGAGCAAACTCAATTTGTAGCGGCGGTTCCGGTGCCCGAGCCCGCGACCGCGGCACTGTTTACGGTCACCTGCATGCCGGTACCCAGACGCTCGGCGCCGCGCGTTACCACCTGGTCGCCGGCCTGGATCTCGCCTATGACCTCGATATAAATACCATCACTGAGTCCGGTGATTACCTGCACCTGCTCTGCGGTCATGTCGTCCTTGATGCGAAACACCGAAGCGCCTTCGCGCCGCAACACCAGGGCGTCACGCGGCACCGTCAATACCTGCTTTGCGTCTGCCGTAGGCATGGCAAGCCGCACACTTTCGCCGACCGTCCAGATGTCTGGATTCGCATCCAGTCGCACCTCAAACATATGCGACTGTGGATTACCAAACGGCACAATGGTGCGCACCGAAGCGACGTCGCTGCGGTAATCGTTGTGCATCTCGAGCACCGCACGATCCTTGATGAAGTTGACCGTATTAAGCGGTGCGCGTGCGACAACTTCGAGCGAGTCTGGATCCACGACGCGAATGACTTCGTCAGCGACATTGAGCCGCTCACCGATATTGCGCAGCCTTTCGGTAACAATGCCGTCAAACGGCGCGCGTATCTGGGTCACGTGCATGGATATCTGCGTCAGGCCAAGCTGTACGCGGGCCATGGTCTCTTCGCTTTCGGCAATCGCAAGATCGGAGATGGTCTGGTCGAGCTGACTTTTGGCCGACAGGTTTTTTTCGGCCAACTGGTCAAGGCGGTCTTTCTCGGAACGCAGGAATTTTACGCGCGCCTGCTCACGCTCGACACGAGCCTGCGCCTCCATCTCCTGCAGTTTGAAGGTGAAGTCTTCCAGCCGGGCGACGGTTTCGTCTTTCTTGACCACGGTACCCACTTCAGCAATCCAGATCAGTTTCGCCGACAGTTCCGATGCCAGCCTGGAATCGTAACGACTGACAACAGTGCCGGGCACTTCCACTGACGGCGCGAGTTCGCGCAGTTCGGCATCGGCAGTGACCACGACCGACGGTCCGAAATCCTGCGCCAGCGCGACCGTGCTTATAGCGACGCCGGCAAGTCCAGCGAACATGCTGCGTAATATATTCATCGGCTGATACCTGCGGGTGCGACTTCCGGAGCAGTAACACGGGAGGTCGATTCTGCCGTTTCTCCGAGTCGAAGCAAGCTTGGCAGGAGAATCAGGGTGAAAACCGTGCTGACTGTCATGCCGCCAACGATAACCGCGGCAAGCCCCTGGTAGACCTCGCTGCCCGGGCCCGGAATCAGCAGCAACGGCAGCATGCCGAAAATACTGGTCAGCGTACTCATCAGGATCGGTCGCAGGCGGCGCCGTACAGCCTGTTCCACGGCGCTGCGACGATCCAGTCCTTCGCGCTCTGCTACGCGGGTCTGGTGCACAAGCAAAATCGCATTATTCACGACCAGTCCCAGCAGCGTAATAAATCCGATCATGGTCAGGAGGTCCATCGGCAGACTCATGATGCGCAACAGCGCCACACCGCCGACAGTCGCCAGTGGTAATGCGGCGACAACCAGCAGGCTGTCGACAAACGAGCGGAACAAGCCACTCATCAACAAGTACAAAACGATGATTGCGAGAAAGAAGCTGCGCGCCATGTTGCCTAGTGCGATATCCAGGTCGTCGGCACTGCCGTAGTAACTGATCTCGCCATCCTCGGGCAGCATCTGCAGCAAGGCAGGTTCGACGTTTGCTTTCAGAATATCGACGGTTTCCTCGAGGGTCTTGTCCTTGGGCGGCGTGATGGACAGCGTTACCGCGCGGCGCCGGTCAACCCGCCGCACCTGGTTAGGACCTGCGGTACGCTCCATTCGAACCAGCTGGTCGACCGACTGGATGCCGCCGGCCGGCGTTGCTACGGGTGTCGCCGCGAGCTGCTCGGGGCTGCTCCACGCCGGCGCCCGCAGCACAATATTCATGCGATTGTCGCCGTCGAAATACTCTCCGACGAAGACACCATCGCCAAGCGCGCTCATGACCGTGGACATCTGGCGACGCGTCCAGCCGGCCTCGGTAATGCGATGCTCATCAGGAATGAAGCGCAACTCCGGTTCGGCGAAATCCACGCCCGGAATTGGCCTCGCCTGGGCGCCAGGCAGGTTTTCAGCGACCAGGCGCATACCGGTGCGCGCAGCCTCGAGCATCGCGTCCATGTCACGGCTTTGAATATTCAATTCGATATTGCTGCCACCACCGAGGCGATCGAAGATGCCCCACTGGTTTGCGAATGCCATGGTGTCGGGGAAGCCGGCGAGGATCTCGGTATTCAGCTTGTCAATCATTGCTTCGGTTTCATCGACATCCACCATGCGAGCACCTGCGAAAGCGAAAGACCCGAACACGCCCATGAAAAAACTGTCGACCTCCAGCTCCGCGCCTTCTTCAAAATGCGGCTGCATCCGGGCAATCACCGGATCGCCGAATTCGGAGCGCGCCGTGGTCACGCTTTGTCCAGGAGGCTGCATGATGAAGGCAAAAATCCAGCCCTGCTTGCCCTCGGGCAGATAATTGGCGGGTGGCAGCAGCAGCCAGGTGAACACGCTTGCGCCTGCAAACAGCCCGCCGATCAGTGCATGTCGCATTTTCGGCTGGTCCGTGAGCCGCATGACGCGGTCGGTTATGCCTTGCCACCAGTTGGCGTGTTCGTCGGTGAGATTGATGTCCTTCAGCCACTTTGCGGCTGCGGTCGGAATGATCGTTACGGCGATGATCAGCGATGCGGTAACCGCAACCGAAATGACCAGGGCGAGGTCGGCGAATAATTGTCCGGACACGTCATTCAGGAACAGGATCGGCAGGAATATAACGACCGTGGTGGCGGTCGAGGCCATAAGGGCGCCCCAGACTTCGGTGCTGCCGCGGCTGGCAGCTTCCTCGCCGGCAACATTTTCCTCGCGCAGTCGCACGATGTTTTCGAGCACGACAATGGCTGCATCCAGCACCATGCCGGTAGCGAAGGCCAGTCCGGCGAGTGAGATCATGTTGAGTGTGCGGCCGGTAATCTGCATCACCACGAATGCCGTAAACAGGGATACCGGGATCGCAAGCGCGACGATGAAGGTGGCGCGAAAACGGCGCATGAACCACCAGAGTATCGTTACCGCGAGAAAGATGCCGAGCAACAGGTTGGTGCGCAGCATGGCGATCGAGTCTTCAATGTAGATCGACTCGTCGTAAGCCTGCTTGATCTCCAGCCCTTCGCGGGCCAGCGGACCTTCCTCGAGTTCCCTGATGGCGAGTTTGAGTTCGCGCATCACCTCGAGCACGTTTACGCCCTGTTCGACCTGGGTATCGAAAGCGATCGAGTCCTTGCCGCTCTGGGTCATGAAGCCGCTCGAGTCCTGCATGACGACCTCGACCGTGGCAATGTCGCTGAGGCGCACAGGGTTTCCGCCACGCCAGTCGAGCACCATGTCGCCGTAGTCGGCGAGATCGTATTTGCCCGCATAGCGCAGCGTGTACTGGCGGCGGCCGACGTCATTGAAGCCGCCCGAGGTGTCGTTATTGCCACCGGCGAGGCCGGCGAGGGTAGGAATGTCGATGCCGAGGGCCGCGGCACGGTAAGGATCGAAGGTAATTCGCACCTCGTTTTCGCGGCCGCCATAGGCATTCGACTTCGATACACCCGGCACGCGCTCGATGCGCGCCTGAATGACCTCGCGCACGAACTCAGCGTAGCTCGCCATCGGCCGCTCATTGCCGGGCACCCGCGTCAGCGAAAACCAGGCGATCTGGGCGCCGAAACTGTCCTGCCCGGCATAAATCCTCGGTTCGGTGACATCGGCAGGATAACGCGGCACCTGGTTGAGGCGATTTACGACCTCGATCAGCGAGCGCTGCAGGTCGGTGCCGACCGCAAACATCAGGTTGATGTTGCCATTACCGCGCGATGCCGATGATTCCATTTTTTCGAGTCCCGGAATGCCGCGCAGCACGTCCTCCTGGGGCTCGATAATTTCGGATTCGACCTCTTCGGGTGCTGCCGCGCGCCAGCCGGTAGTAATCTGGATGAATGACTGTTGCACGTCGGGGATCATCTGCACCGGCAGGCTGACCATGGCCACGGTACCCATCAGCATGACCATCAGAATGGCCGCGATCACCGCGACCGGATTGGATAAGGAAATACGTGTGAGATTCACCGGCCCGCCCCCAAAGCACCGCAATTCGTTTTATCCGTCCTATGACTGCAAAACGCTGCGGTGGTTCGCATTGTTGCCGTTTCGCGACCTGCATCACAGTCCTGCAATTTCGTGGCCGGATTATGCAAGCTTGCCGCCTGAAGCCTGCACGGGCGGTAAATAATAGATGCGGGCAGCTTTTGGCACGGATCCGGTATGCAGGAAAACCACACATCGCTGGGAAACAAGGCCTTTGGCGACGGCTCGTTTTCCCTGACGACGGTCAAATATCGTTCCCATATAGATGCGCTGAAGGCGGTCGAGTTCGCGCTGCACGATACCGGCGGCATCAGTCTTCTGGGTGGTCCGGACGGGGCAGGCAAGACCACGATTCTGCGCGAATTCGCGCTGCACCTGGCCAACGAGACCGAGGTCGTGTTTGTCGATGGCAGTCACCTGAAGCCGCACCAGTTGCTGGCCAAGATGCTTGCCCAGCTCGGTGGCGATGTACATGCCGGGTCAGACCAGCAAATGTTCGCCGAGGTCGAGCGTATCGTCAGCGAACGAGCACGGTCGCGGCAATTGCCGGTAATGATTATCGACAACGCCGATCGGCTCTACCCAAGCTCGCTGGCGATTGTGAATCAGCTCGCCGGAATCGAGGTCAATGCGCGCTTTGCTATCCGATTCATCCTTGCCGGTCATGAGACGTTGCCAAACCTGGTCAATTCGGACGGTCTGGACAAAGTCGCACAGCGTAACCCGGGCAGCTATTCGCTGGGCCCGCTGTCAGCGAAAGAAACAATGATTTACCTGCACGCACGCATGCAGGCAGCAGGCAGCGAGCGGGCCGATACCATATTCCCCTTCGACGTCTGCGACCGCCTGCGTGAGCAGTCGGGCGGCTGGCCGGGCAAGCTGAACAGGTTTGCACTCGAGGCAATCACGCGTTCGTCCGGTTTCCCCTTGAGCGTTGTAGACACCATCAGTGCCAAAAAAGTCGCCAAGGCTGCCGCGGACCTGCCAGTGCTGGGACGCAAGGTCGCGGCCAGTCGCCAGCCACCACGGCTGGTCATCAGCCGCAACGGCAAAAAGATCGGCGAATACGTGATTCGTGACAAAAAAGTGTTGCTTGGTCGCTCCGATTTCGCCGATGTCATCGTCAACGATGACTTCGTCAGCAAAATGCACGCGGTCTTCCTGCTGTACTCCGATGCCCTGGTGCTGCTGGACCTGAACAGTGCCAACGGCACCACCGTGAACTCTGCAACCGTTGGCAAAACGATCCTGCGCAGCGATGACGTTATTTCACTGGGCAATCATCGAGTGAAGGTTGAAAATGCACCGCCGGTCAGCGCCGAGATGGAGGAGCTGATGAAATCTCCCGACACGCTGAAAATGAAGAACCTTATTGATCTGCGCCGGCTGCGCGCAAAGCGGCAGATAAAGCTGGCCGGGAAAAACTAGTCAGGCGCTGCCGTATTTCCTGAAATGAAGTTCTTTGGCCTGGCCTATCCAGTCGTCCTGCTCCATGCGACCGCGGAACTCCTTGAGTTCACGATTCACGCGAGCGATGTCATTGACGTCGAATGCCGCGATCTGGCGAAACGTGAAGATGCCAAGTTCGTGCAGGGTGTGTTCGAACACTTTTCCGATGCCAACAATTTCCTTGAGATCATCGTGTTCCTCGGCCACAGGCTTCGGCGCCGACTTGCCGTTTGACTTGCGTGCCCCATTGCTCGACTTGCGCACATCCTTGAGGGCACGCTTTTGCTGTTGTTCGATGTCGAGGAAATTTTTTTCGACCTCATCGAGCTTCAGGCGCAGGGTTTCGGACTTCATTTCGGATTCGCCAGCACGCTCTTTGTAGCGCTGCGCGTCGGACTCGTATTGTCGGCGGCTATTCTCCAGCGAGGTCACGCACTGTGCCAATTCCCGGTTCTGGATCTTTAGTTGCTCGAGTTCCGCGGCATCGCGTTGCAGCGACTCGATTTCCGCCTGGGCGGTTGCCGAGTCGTAACGGAGTTGTGCGTTTTCGGCCTCGAGATTGATGGCCTTGCGTTCGAGCGCATCGAGGTTGTCGAGACGGCGCTGCGCGGCTTTCAGCATCTTGTTTACCGATTCTTTCTCAGAAACGGATGATTGCAGCAGGTTGGTAAACGATTCCTGCTCGGCTCGAGCATCATCGAGTTTGATCTCAAGCGCTTTTCGCTTTTCAAACGCTTTGCTCAGTTCGCCCTTGTAGAATTCGCGCGATTTCAGAAATTCAGCCTGGATTGTGGCGGCCTGTTGCTTGACGTTCAGCAGCGCATTTTGAAATGCGTTCATCTTGGCCTTGGTCTCTTCACGCTCGGTCCTGAGCGTGAACACGTCCTTGTTCAATTGCTTGCTGCGCTCGCGCAGCGATGCCAGTTCCGTCCGCGCGCGTGCGACTTCCTGTTCATGACGGTGCGCGGCACCCTGTTGTGACTCGATGGTGGCGCGCAGTTTTTCGGCCTCGAGTATCAGGCGGTCCCTGATACGAGTAACAAGATCGACCTTGTTCTGCCATTCGTCGGCCTGGCTGGCGAGGCGCCGGCGGCCGTAAGCAGCGGCAAACAGCCATACCAGGGCGGCGCCGATGCCAGCGGCGGCAAGCAGGTACAGGCCGGATTGCCAGTTAATTTCATCCATATCATCGGCAGTATGGCGAAGGCGCAGATTATGGAATATGACGGATTCCACAGATTCTGCGGCGGATACCGTTCTGCTCGGCGCTGGCAGCGGCAGGATTTGCTACATTATGCAATCTTGGCCACAGCCCCCTGCCGACAAGGGCAATAATGCCGGCAAATAACAATAAGCCGCCCGGAAAATGCAAAAACACCTGACCACACTTGCAGACAGGGCATTCGGCGAACGGGCCGATGCATCATTAATTGTTGCCTATGAATCGCACCAGGACGCGTTGCGTTTCTTGTCCTCAGCGTTGAGCCAGCCAAATGGCATCGCACTTTTGCAGGGACCAGGCGGGTCCGGCAAAAGCACCATCGTGCGCGAGCAACTGGCCTGGTCGCGGCGCGCGGCGCCGGTTGCCCTGGTTGATGGCGTGCATCTTTCGCCGCGCCAATTCCTGCAAAGCGTTCTGGAACAGTTTGGCGTTGCGCCAGTGCCTTTGCACGACGAACAAATGCTGCAAGCGCTGAACAAATTTGCCGTACAAAAAAAGAGTAGCGGTCAGGCGCCTGTGATAGTTGTTGACAACGTGGATCGTGCTACGCCGAGCGCGCTGCGACTGCTGAACTGGTTGGCCGCGCTTGAGGCCCAGGATGGATTTGCATTGCGCTTCGTCCTGACCGGCCGCGAGGCGCTGTCGGCCTCCTTTCGCAATGACAGTACACGCAGCATTACACGCCGTAATGCGGCGACCTACTCATTGAACCCGATGTCAGTACGCGAAGCGACGCTGTACCTTCGCACCCGTTTGCTGGCGGCAGGTGGTGCGCGCATCGAAAAAGTGTTGCCGCTGGATACTTGTGAGCAGCTGCACCAGGCTTCGCTGGGCTGGCCGGGCGCACTGAATATGTTTGCGTTTGAGCGCCTGCAGCAAACAGAGGAAAAACAGGACTCGAAGCCAGTGCCGCGCATCATCGTCAGCAGCGACGGCGAGACAATCGCCGAATACGAGCTGACCGAGCGCAAGTACGTGATCGGGCGCGGTGACCTGGCGGATATCATCATCGAAGATTCCTACGTCAGCAAAATGCATGCGATGCTGCAGGTGTACCGGAATGCAATCGTGCTGCACGATCTGAACAGCACCAACGGTACAA
>JAOUHU010000081.1 GCA_029884455.1 Gammaproteobacteria bacterium
TGTTGCGTCCTCCACAGAGTTGAATCAGTTCACTCACGTAGTGCTCACCATTGATCGTATATAGCGGTCGTTGGTAGACCTGGTAGAAAACGCTGATGCTGGTCGCGTTCGCATATTGCTGTTTGAGCGCTTCCAGGCCCGCGACGAATTTGTCCGCCGCAACCTCGGCATCGTCGCTATGCCCGGTAATTTCGCCAATACGGCGTAAGGCGATCGCCACATCTTGCAGGCTTCGCGTCCGGATCAGCTCGACCCGGTAACCTGCCTGCCGCAAATCGTCGATAACATGCTCCGGCATGCCGCTTTCCCAAACGAGTAATGCGTCAGGCCGAAGTAAGGCAAGTTGTTCCTGGTCCACGCTGAATGCATCGCCGACCAACGGCAGCTCCCGAGCAGCCGGCGGGTAATCGGAGTAGGCGCTCACGCCGACCAGCGTATCGCCCGCGCCTGCCGCAAATACGAGCTCGGTCAGATTGGGTGCCAGCGATACAAGCCGCGAATAAACAGCGGCAGGCGCCTCCGGATCTGTTGCTTCATTGCAGCCACTCAAGCCCCATATTAGGAACACGGCCAGCAGCTGGCCGAAGCTGCGTTTCACTGCCTCCAGCCATACAGCGTCATTGCAGCGATGATTACGGCCCAGATCAGAAACAGGCGGAATACCAGTCGGTTGGCCGCGGTTGCACCACGGACGCCGCGCTGCGCGAGAGTCTCATCATCGTAGTCGGCCAGCGCCATCGCGGCGATGCCGACCCGGGCCAGCAGAAACTCATTATGCTCCGGCAGGCTTGCCTGTCGCTGTGCCTCCGGGGCACGCCAGGCCGCGAGTGCCGCATCAAAATGGCCCGCCGCGGCGTAGCCGATCGCGGTCAATCGCGCCGGTACCCATGCCAGCCAGCCGTGCAGAAGAACTGCGGCATCGCGAATCGTCGCCGCGGGACTGTTGGATTGCTGCTCGCGCGATGCACTGAATACCGCGCGCCGTCGCACCAGGTCGGTCACGCGGTACGCCCACGCGCCCATGGGCCCGAGCACGATAAACCAGAAGATTACGGCAAACAGGCGGTTGTTCGCATGCACATAAACCGCTTCCTCGACTTTGTGAATACGCTGCATCTCGTTGTCGGGCACTTCACCCTCAACTATGGCTTTGGCGGTTTGCTCGATGCGCTCCGAATCGCCACTTTCCAATGCGCTGCAATACTCGTCGACATCTTCGCCGATGTCTTTTGGACCAAACGAGAAAAACAGCACCACGATGGCAAAGGCCATGTATGGCAAACCAGACAGGGTGTCGCCCAGCAGCACCGCGATAGCGGCTACCGGAACTACCAGCAACAAGGACAACAACGCGATCAGCAGCAACGGCGGCCAACTGGCAAGTTTCTCTGCGCTGCGAAAACCGTCGTCGATGAGCCTGTCGAGCCAGCGCAAGCGCCGCAAATGAAAATACTTGGTAGCCAAGCGTTCGATCAGCAGTCCCAGTAACAAAGCGATCAGATTCATTGGTCTCCGGCTTCTTCCATGGCTGTGGCTCGAGTCAGGCAATCATACAATCGTAGCCAGTCGAATGCAGGACCCGGATCCGTTTTTCTACCCGGTGCGATATCGGAGTGGGCTGCAATGCACCGGCTTGAAAGCCTGGGGTATACGGCGAACAGGGCCAGCAGCAATGTGGACAGCGCCGCATACTGGCGATCGTCGTAGTCGATGTCGTCAGTGCCTTCAAGCTCGATACCGATCGAGTAATCGTTGCAGGTCGCGCGACCACGGAAACACGAAGCACCCGCGTGCCAGGCGCGCGCAGTAAAGGGCACGAACTGCAACAGCTCGCCGTTGCGACGAATCAGCACGTGCGCCGACACCTCAAGACCGCGAATTTCCTGAAAATAGGGATGGCTGTCCCAGTCCAATTGCCCGCAAAACAATTGTTCAATAGCTGCACCGCCAAACTCGCCCGGCGGCAGACTGATGCCGTGCAAAACGATGAGGTCGACTTCAGCGCCGGCGGGTCGCGCATCCTGGTTGGGGCTGCGGCACTGCCGCGCCGACAGTAGCCTGCCGGTCCCTGCGTCTATACTTGGCAACATTTTTCGATACTTGCTCTGGCCGAACAGAACAACCATAGTCAGGTTCGATGACATTAACCAGACTTTTCATTCCCGGCGATTTGCAGCAGGGTCAAAACATGCAGCTCGACCCGGAGCAGACGCACTACCTGGGTCGCGTGTTGCGCCTTCGGCGCGGCGACGTTCTGCGCGTTTTCAATGGCAATTGTGGTGAGTTTGCTGCAGTTGTTGCCAGCCTGGGCAAGAACCGCGCAGAGCTTGAGGTTGGCGCCAGGCTTGTGACCAGCACGGAATCGGCGCTGCGCGTACACCTGGTACAGGGCATCTCACGTGGCGAACGCATGGACTTTATAGTTCAGAAAGCCACCGAGCTGGGGGTGAAACGCATTACACCGGTGCTGACCGCGTTCGGCGTCGTCAAGCTGGCAGGGGAGCGTGCCGACAAACGACTCAGCCACTGGCAAAAAATTGCCATCGGTGCTGCGGAACAGTGTGGCCGCGTCCGGCCTCCGCTGATTGACGTCGCGGTGCCGCTGAAATCCTGGCTTGGCAGCAAGCCACGGGATGTGAACGTCGATTTGATCCTGCGCCCCGGCGCAGCTACAGCAATGACATCAGTTGCAGCACCCTGTACCAAGGTCTGCCTGTTGGTCGGGCCGGAAGGCGGCTTCAGTGAGGCCGAGTATGACGATGCCGCGGTGGCGGGTTTTTTGCCGGTGTCATTGGGGCCGCGCGTATTGCGTACAGAGACAGCGGCCATGACCGCCATAGCGGTTGCCGCGGCCCTGTGGGGCGATCTAGGCCCGCACTAGTTCGTCTGCGAGCATATGCTCGAGCCGTTCGAGATCGGGAATCAGCGGAAATTCGTTAATCATTTTGACCCGGCAGAGTACCGGTGCCGACTCCGGCCAGCCCTTGTCCGCGCTGAGTTGCAGTACTTCCTTGTTGACCCGCACCAGTTGCGGAAACCCTTGAGTCAATATGCCGAAGTAACCGTTCTTGAGTCGGCCAGTCAAGGCGTAGAACACGACAATCCGGGTGCGGCCGGTTGCCGCCGGAACAGCTTTTCCCAGCGCACCTTCGAAGGACGCCAGTGGCAGGTCGCGGCCGTTCCAGCTTATGGTCCCGAGCATCCAGCTGTGCGATCCGGGTTCACTGACTGGCTTGGTAAAGCGAACGACTTCGACGACGCAGGCGCGCGGCACGATCAGCCGGTCCTCGGACAACGGCACTAACAGACTGTAAAGTTCCGGTGACTGTGTACTCACGACAGTGACTTCCCTCGATCTTCAAGTTGTCGCGCGATGGCCTCGAGCAACGCCGAATCCTGGAACGGTTTGCCAATGTAATCGTTGACGCCCAATTCAATAGCCCGCGCGCGATGTTTGTCACCGACACGCGAAGTGATCATAATGATCGGCACGTCAGACACGCGCGGATCATTCCTGACGTGCGACGCAAATTCATAGCCATCCATTCGCGGCATTTCGATATCAAGCAGAATCACGTCCGGCTTGTGGTCAGACAACACGCTGATTGCATCAAGACCGTCTTTGGCGGTAACCACGCGTACACCATGACGCTGCAGGAATCGTTCGGTCACGCGGCGGACCGTAATTGAGTCATCGACCACGAGCGCAAGCGGCCGGTCGTCGGCCGGTGTCGGCGCGGCTTTTTTCAATTCGACCACGGGTGCGCCGGTGCGCACCAGGGCGTTAATATCAAGAATCAGCACAACGCTGCCGTCGCCGAGAATCGTGGCGCCTGAAATACCGCGGATACCGGCGAGCTGTGGACCTACGGATTTCACAACGATTTCACGACTCGCCAGCATTTCATCCACCAGCAATGCGGCGGAAAACTCGCCAGCCCGCACCAGGATGACCGAAATGTACGCCTCGTCATGCGGCAAGGTTGCCGATTGTCCGCCAAGGTACATTCCCAAGTGTCGGAACTTGTAGCTTTGTTCGCCATATTCATAGCTCGGCTCGGTCTGGCTCAACAGCTGCTCAAGTTCCTTGCGCGGTATGCGTGCAACACCTTCGACCGAGGGCAATGGCAAAGCATAAATCTCCTCACCGGTGCGTACGATCAGTGCCTGCGTGATAGCGAGTGTAAATGGCAGGCGTACCGTGAAGTTGGTTCCCTGCCCGATCACCGAAGAAATCCGCAGCGATCCGCCAAGTTTTTTCACCTCGCTGGCGACTACGTCCATACCAACACCGCGGCCGGCGGCCTGCGTTACCTGGCCAGCCGTCGAAAATCCGGGCGTCAGGATCAAGGCCATTATTTCCTCGTCCGTAATCTTGCTGTCCGGTCGCAGCATGTCGAGTTCGTAAGCCTTGCGGCGGATCGCGACAACGTCGAGGCCGCCGCCATCATCCGCCACATCGATGATCATTTCAGATCCTTCGCGATGCAGGCGGATGGTAATGCGGCCGGTCGCCGGTTTATTCGCCTTTTGCCGTGCGCTGGGGCTTTCGATGCCGTGCACAACTGCGTTACGCAACATGTGCTCGAACGGTGGCACCATCTTTTCGAGCACTTGGCGGTCAAGCTCGCCGGATGCGCCTTCAACGGCCAGTTCGGCCTGTTTGCCGACTTCCTTGGCCACCTGCCGAACCAGCCGCGTAAAGCGTGGCACATGGCGTTCGAATGGCACCATGCGCGTGCGCATCAGGCCGTCCTGCAATTCAGCCGTGACACGTGACTGCTGCTGCAGAAGACTTTCGGCCTCTGTGGTCAGATTCTGCAACAGGTCCTTGAGGCTGGACAGGTCGTTTGATGTTTCTGCCAGGGCACGTGATAACTGCTGCAGGTTCGAATAACGATCGAGCTCGAGCGGGTCGAAATCCCTTGCCACCATGGTGTCCTGGTGGCTATGCAGGATCTGCGCCTCGGTTTCAATATCAAGTTTGCGCAGCTGTTCGCGCAGTCGGGCAACCGTCTGCTCGAGCTCGACAACGTGAAACTCGATCAGGTTGATTTGCTGATTCAGGCGCGAATGGTAAATGCTGATCTCGCCGGCTGCATTCAGCAGATCCTCAAGCAAATCTGCATCGATGCGTGCGAATTCCTGGCGTTGTTCAGCACGGCCCGCGGTCGCGGCAGCGATCGGCGCCGCTGCGGCAGGCGGCGGCGCAGCGCGGGCAATCACGCGTTCAGGCGGCGGAACAGGTTTCGGTGCTGGTTCGGGTTCAGGTTCGGGCGCGCGATTTATTTCAGCAAGTTCGTCCGCCAGCGCCGAATTCACGATCACCATACTGACGGTGTCTTCGGGTTCTATCGTAAACGCGTGCGGTTCTGCCGCTTCGATATCCCTTCCGACCGCTGCGCTTTCGACCGCCGATTCGTCGGCGACCTCAAACCCGGCGTTTGCCTGCTGTATGCGCTTTTCGAGATCCTTCGCGGCCGGCAGCGTCTTGCCTGCAATGACAGCATCGCGCATGCGATGCAATTCATCAATGCTATGTTGCATCAACTCATCGATCGCCGGCGTTAGTCGAACGCGACCCTCGTCCAGGCCAAGCAACAGTGTTTCAATTTCATGGCTGAGGTTTCCCATCGCGGCAATGCCCGCCATGCGCGCCCCGCCCTTCAGGGTGTGCAGGTGACGTTTGAGTTCCTCGAGCGCCGGCCGTGATTGGCGATCCTTGCTCCACTGCGCCAGCGCCTTGTCAACCATCTCCAGCAGCTCAGCGGACTCGTCCGTGAATATTGCGGCGATCTCGGCGTCGTACTCCAATTCTTCGGCTTGCGGTTCAGCCGCAACGCTTTTTGCCGCGGCTACCGGCTCGGGTCGGCGCGTTCCTTCCTGGGCTGGTGTCGGTTCCGGCTGAATTGCGTCACTGAGCTTGTTCAGGTGCGCGATCAGTGCCGTGTAATCAGCGCGGCTTCGCTGCGGCTGGTTTATGTCGGCAACGATCGCCGCCAGCGCACGCCCCGCGGCCCTCAGCGCATCGAGTCCGGATTTCTGGAAACCAATCTTGTAGTCGTAGACCCTGCGCACGAGCCGGTTAAGAGCGCCGGCCACTGCGACGCCGCGCTCGACGTTCGCCATGTTTGCACTGCCGTGCAGTGTGTGGCAGGCACGATGCAATTTATCGGTTACTGCAAATGGTGGCGAGTGACCTTCACAGGCGCGCAGGTAGTCGATAACCACTTGCAAATGCCCGGCTGTCTCCTTGGAGAAGATGTCCAGCAATACCGGGTCCATTTCCAGGGCTGGCGGCGCCGGCGGCGGTTGTTTGGCAACCGACGAAGCGACCGCCAACACGGCGGCATTCGGATCGCCCTCGGCAAACGCGTTGGCGCGCGCAATCAGCAGGCTTATGTCGGCTGCCGGTGTCGTGCCAACCTCAAGTTGCTCGATGAGTTCCGGCACAGCGGCACAGGCGGCAACGATGAATGCAACCATCGGCGGCGTTCGAACCATGGTGCGATTGATGAGTCGATTCAGCAGGTTTTCGACGCTCCAGCAGAATTCGCCGATGCGCTCGGCGCCCACCATCCTGCCGCTGCCCTTCAGCGTGTGGAAGGACCGGCGCACAGTAATCAGTGTCTCCATATCGTCTGGTTCTTCGACCCACCGCGGCAACTTGCGCTTGATGCTCGCTACCTCTTCTTTGGCCTCCTCGATAAAGAGCTCGAGCAGTTCCGGGTCCATTTTCGTCGCCTGCGGCGCGATCACCGGCAAGGGTAAAACGGCTGTCTGTTGGGCTTGCATTGCCGGCGCTCGCTCCACCGCCTGTCGCAAGTCTTCGACGTTCAGGCTGACAGTCCTGTCGACCGCCGGCCGGGACGCTTCTTCCTGCGCCAGCCGATGCTCGACGTCTCGCAGTACGGCGAGGCAGGCCTCGGCGTTGTCGAGCATGTACCAGGGTTCGCTGCGACCGGCCTTGACCGTTTCCATGTAGTACTCGATGCTGACAATCGCATCCGCCAGTCGGTCCGTTTCCTTCTGTGCCAGTCGCGCTGCGCCGCCGCTTTTCAGGGTCAGCATAATCAGGCGGCCGACGCGATCGACAACCTCCATTGCGCGAGTCTTGTTAAGCATCATCAGGCCAGCCTTAATTCCGCGGATCAGCGACGGAATGCTGTCCAGGCCCTGCGACGGCACTTGTGACGTAAGGCTCTGGCCGACGGTCTCCTTGATGCGAGCCAGGTTGATAATGCACTCGCGCATCACCGATTCCGCGACCTGCCGGTAATCCGCCGCTTCCTGTGGTGGCAAATTGGCAGCTTCGGCGCCGGGCACGTCCGGCCGTGGCTTGATCATTTGCACAAGCTGCTGGTCCAGCCGGTCCTCGACGCGCAACAGCGTGGACGCAATATCGAGAATAACCTTGTCGTCGGCGACTCCACCGCGTTCCACCACCGTCTTCAGACGATCGATTTCCGCGTCGATATCACCGCGCAGTTCACCGAGTCCGAGCACGCCAAGGGTGTCGCTGATCTTTTTCAGCAACTCGAGTTGCGGCACGAGTTCAGCCGAATTGCTCATGCCAGTACGAACGTAAATATCCAGAACGTCCTTGACCCTGGCCAGGTCCTCGCGGATTGCCGCCGCGACGGTTTGCATCAGTTTTACACTTGGTGCCGACAACGCCTCGCGTGCTTGCTCGACCTGCTCGTCGCCGGGTAGCAATTCAGACAGGTTAAATGCCGCACGAATATCTGAGATGCGACTGCCAGTCGAACTGGCACGGGCGACGTAATACAACAGGTTATTCAACAGGTCGTCGATCGGGTGCTTATCGAAGGCGCCGATGCCTTCGTCGATTACATACTTGATCTGGCGATCGACCTGCCCCAGCAGGCGCTTTAATGCGACCGATGTTTCGAGCCCGCCCTCGCGCAAGCCTTCAAGAACCGCGCCAGCCACCCACCAGAGCTGGTACATGTCGTCGCGGGTGGCGGACGCTTCCAGCCTTGCGGTAACGCCAGACAGGGTTTCCAGGTGGCGCTGCGTATCGCCGCCTTTGATCCAGCCCAGCAGCGCCAACTGGAATTTCGGGCGCAACCGCACCGCCACGGCGACCGGATCTTCACCATTGCCAGCACGCGTGCCGACACGCTTCGCCGTCTGGTTGGGCGACATGTTGAGCAGCAGCAAGGTACCTTCAGACAACAACGGCTCGCCACGCGCCGCGCGCAAATCGTTGAGCATTGGCAGCAACACCAGCGCGATATCACGGCCACCGCCAAGCAACCGCTCGATATAGGTAGGTAACTGCACCATCGCCCGGGTTAACGCATCGAGTCCGTCCTCTCGACCTTTGCCTGCGCGTAGTCCCGCGAGGTACTTGCAACCAAGCTCCATCTCTTCGGCCAGCAGTGCGGCGCCATACGTCTCGGTGATCTGCAGTGCACCGCGCACCTGGTGCAATAACTCACCGGCACGCACCAGCGCCGCTGAGCCGCCGCGACCATCGACGCAGTCCTCGAGCGCCAGGTGAGCGCTGCGAATCGTCTCCATGAGCTCATGACTGATAATCGCCAATGCACTCATGGATGATTCGCCGCGCCTGGCGTCGGTAATTTGTTCTTGTATGCCGGTTTCGCCTGTCATCAACGGTCCGTGTTGTTAGTAGACCACCACTAGCCCGTGTGTACCCGATCCCCGGCGTGCTGGCCGGCGGGTGCTTTTCCCGATGCTGTCGCCAGGTTGCTGCCCCTGAGCGATTTGCTTGGCAGGGTGAAGCCAGCGACTGTTTTGCGCAGCTGTGAAGCCAGCTCCGACAGTTTCGATATCGCTGCCGCGGTGGCTGTGGTCGCCTTGCCGGTTTGCTCGCTGATTTCCCTGAGCCTGGTAGTACGGCGAGTCACATCCGCCGCGGCGCCTGCCTGCTGCCGCGCAGACCCGGAAATATTCTGTACCAGGCTGGCAATCTGGTTCGAAACCTGCTCGATCTCGTCCAGCGCTGCACCCGCATTTTCGGCAAGCAGGGCACCGCCGACGACGTCGGTGGTACTGCGCTCCATCGACACCACGGCCTCATTGGTATCGGCCTGAATCGTTCTCACCAGAACTTCAATTTGCTTGGTCGCGTTGGTTGAACGCTCAGCCAGTCGCTGCACCTCGTCCGCAACGACGGCAAAGCCGCGGCC
>JAOUHU010000082.1 GCA_029884455.1 Gammaproteobacteria bacterium
CCTAGCGGCGACCCGCCGCATCGTGGCCGGACCTATGCGCCGGCGGCGCTGCGCATGGAAATGGTTCTTGCGGCAATTGCCAACGAGGCCAGATTCGTCGCTGACGATTGCGAGTTGCTGCGTGCAGGACCCTCCTACTCTGTCGACACACTCGCTGCGATGCGCCGTCAGTATCCGGCGGAGTCGTTGAGCCTGATCGTCGGTATGGATGCGTTTCTCGGGCTGACCGGCTGGCATCGCTGGAACGACATTCTCGGCTATGCGCACATCGTGGTTGCGCATCGGCCAGGCTGGCGCGCGCCCGATATTGGTCCGCTCGGCGAGCTGATTTCGCAACACGGTACGCATCGTATCGACGATCTGCATGAGTACCCCAGTGGCCGCATTTACATTCATGCGGTCACGCAGCTGGAAATATCGTCAACGGAAATCCGCGACCTCGTCGTGGCAGGCCGGGACCCGCGATTCCTGATGCCGGACGTGGTGCGCGACATTATCGTCAATAGTAGCTGTTACCAAACAGGAGAATCGATTTGATCAATTCGGTGAACAAGGCATGAACAGCGAGCAGCTTTGCACTCTTGTCGTCGACGCACTGGACGATGTCAAAGCAAAGAACATCGTCAAGCTCGATGTGCGAAATATGACCAGCGTTACAGACTACATGATCATCGCCAGCGGCACGTCAAACCGCCATGTCAGGTCACTGGTTGAAAATGTTGCCGAAAAGGCGCGCGAAGCCGGTATTCGGCCGATTGGTATCGAAGGCGAAGAGGGCGGCGAATGGGTACTGCTTGATCTTCAGGATGTGCTGCTGCACGTGATGCTGCCAACAGTGCGCGAGTTTTATAATCTTGAGAAACTCTGGTCGCTGGATGCCAGCAGCGATCTGGCAGCGACTGACCGCTAGTGCATATTCGAGTGCTTGCTGTCGGCGATCGTCAGCCGGCCTGGGTTGACGACGCTGCTGAAAATTACGGCGCACGCTTGCCGCGCGAGTGGAAATTTCGCATTGAGTGTCTGCCCACGGCACGACGCGCAAAAGGCAGCAGCGCGCAAATTGCCGTGGAGTCCGAAGGTGAACAGCTATTGGCACGTATCAAAAGCAACGAGCAGGTTGTGCTGCTGGACGAGACAGGCAGTCAGTATTCGAGCCAGATACTGGCAACACGGTTGTCCGAGTGGCAACAGGATGGCCGCGACCTTTGCTTTATTATCGGTGGGCCGGACGGCGTGTCGGATGGCTGTCGGCAACGAGCCGATGCCGTGTGGTCGCTCTCAAGCCTGACCCTGCCGCACGGCCTCGCGCGGGTATTGTTGCTGGAGCAGCTATACCGCGCCTGGTCACTGCAGCAGGGACACCCCTATCATCGTGAGTAATCGCGCGCCCGTACTGCACCTGGCGTCCGCATCGCCACGCCGGGCAGCGATACTCGAATCGCTCGGCATTGTGTTTACCGCGGCCGGCGTGGATATCGACGAGCGGCACCGGCAACAGGAATCGGCCGATGCCATGGTGTTGCGGCTGGCTGTGGAGAAAGCTGCCGCGGCGCGGTCAAATCGCTCCGGGCCGGTGCTGGCGGCGGATACAGTGGTTGTCGTCGACAGCGAAGTGCTGGGCAAGCCGCGGCACCAGGACGAGGCACTGGCCATGCTGGCTCGATTGTCCGGTCGCCGCCATCGGGTTATGACCGGTGTGGCGCTGCACTGGGACGGGAACCAGCGTACCGCGTTGTCGGTGACCGAGGTGACGTTTCGCAACATCAGTCCTGACGAGGCGCTCGCTTACTGGCAAAGTGGCGAGCCCGGCGATAAAGCCGGGGCGTATGCTATCCAGGGCCTCGGCGGTGCGTTTGTCGAGTCCATCAGTGGCAGTTATACCGGCGTGGTCGGGCTGCCGGTCTTTGAAACCGTGGCGTTGCTGAATATGGCCGGCATCGACGTAATAAAGAGTGCAGCTGGATCATGAGTGACGAGTCGTACCGCGAAGAGATTCTCATCAATGTGACGCCGAGCGAAGTGCGTGTGGCGCTGCTTGAGAACGGTGTGCTGCAGGAAGTACACATTGAACGCGCGGCGCAGCGAGGTGTAACCAGCAACATTTACAAGGGCCGCGTGACGCGTGTGCTACCAGGTATGCAGGCGGCGTTTGTTGAAATTGGCCTGCAACGCACGGCATTCCTGCATGTCTCGGATATCGTTGGTCACCACGGTAATCATGCGGACGGTGCGGACGAGAAGGGCATTCGTGACCTGGTGAGAGAGGGCGATGAACTGCTGGTACAGGTTGCCAAGGATCCGCTGGGCAACAAAGGCGCCAGGCTCACTACCTATATCACGCTGCCTTCAAGGCACCTGGTATTGCTGCCAAATGGCGATGCGGTTGGAGTTTCGGCGCGCATCGAGGACGAAGCCGAGCGCGAGCGCCTGCGCACGATGGTCGAGAAATTGCTGGCGGAACAGGGCGTTGCCGGCGGTGTCATCGTCCGTACGGTCGCCGAGGGTGCGGCGGAAGAGGCCTTGCGAGCCGATCTCAAGTACCTGAGCAAATTGTGGGAGATCGTTCAGCTGCGGTGCAGCAAAGTAGGCGTAAAAACGCTGGTACATGAGGATTTGTCACTGCCGCTACGTGTGCTGCGTGACTTTGTTACGAGCGATGTGAAAAACATTCTCGTCGATTCAGCCGAGGACTTTGTCGCCATGCGCGAGTTTGCGGCCACGTTTTTACCGGAAGTAGCACCAATGCTTGAGCTGTACCAGCGACGCCGCCCGATATTTGATCTGCACTCGATCGAAGACGAGATCAGGCGTTCGCTCGACCGCAGCATGCCGCTCAAATCGGGCGGACATATCGTATTCGACCAGACGGAGGCGATGACCACGGTCGACGTCAATACGGGTGGTTATGTAGGGCATCGCGATCTTGAAGAGACGATCTACCGTACCAACCTCGAAGCCGCGGTTGCGATCGCTCGCCAACTCCGGCTGCGCAACCTGGGTGGCATTATCATTATCGACTTTATCGATATGGAAGAGACCGATCACCGCGACAACGTGCTGGCGCTGTTACAGCAGTCGCTGAGTAAAGATCATGCGCGCCACCAGATTTCACCGATTTCGCCGCTCGGGTTGGTTGAAATGACGCGCAAACGCACCCGCGAAAGCCTGCAACACCTGCTTTGTGAGGAATGCCCGAGCTGCAGCGGTCGCGGTTTCGTACTGCGGGCGGAAACCGTCTGTTTCGAAGTGTTTCGAGAGGTCATTCGACAGTCGCGTCAATTTGAGTTCGAGACGGCGATGGTCCTGGCGCACCAGAATGTCATCGACTTGCTGCTCGACGAACAGGCGGCGAGCCTGGCGAAGCTGGAGTTGCAAACCGGAAAGTCCATCCGGCTGCAGCCTGAAGCACTGTACCTGCAGGACCAGTTTGATGTTGTGTTGATGTGATGGGCCGGATACTGCGACGGTTACTCAAGGTATTGGCCTATACCGGGGCCGGCCTGGTCATTTTGCTGGCGATTGCGCTGGGCCTGTTTCGCCTGTTTTTGCCACGCCTGCCCGAGTACCAGGAAAATATCAAGAGCTGGGCCAGCGCTGCCATTGGCATGGAAGTTCAATTTTCCGGCATGAATGCCCGCTGGGGCCTGAGCGGTCCCGAGGTGGAGTTCTATAACGCCGAACTGAATTCGCTGCGCACGGGCAAGCGCGTCGTTGCCGCCGAGAAAGTCAGTGTCGGCATCGGCCTGACGCGATTCCTGACGGATCGCAAGGCGGTCGTCGATCGGGTCGTAGTGAGTGAATCGACCATCGAAGTGCGTCAACTTGAGAACGGCCAATGGTGGATTCAGGGCAGTCCGCCTGACCAGTTGCTGCCGAATCGATCTGCAAATGCCGCGCCCGGTGACGGTGCGTCGATCGAGATAGTTGGCGAAGATCTCACCCTGCACTTTTTGCAACCGGGGGATGAGCGGCCGCGCGATTTCCTGATCCCACAACTGCTGATCATGCGAGACAGTTCGCGGCTGGCGGTGACCGCGCAGGTGGAATTGCCAGGTGAACTGGGTGAGCACCTGGCGATCAGCGCAAGCCGCCCGCTGCCGCTGACTGATGAAAACCAGGAATGGCAAATAGGAATCGAAGCGAACGAGCTGGTGCTGGCCGGTATGTCCACGCTGTACAGCAGCGAGGCCGCACAGTTTGCGTCCGGTCGTGGCGATGTGCGCTTGTCGTTGCGGGTTGCGACGAACGGTGTCAGGCGCGCAGTCGGCGACGTCGATTTTGACGACGTCAGCGTTGCGTCCGCCGCCGCGTTTTCCTTTGCTGGTCGGCTTGAATACTTGCGTGACGACGACGGCTGGCTGGTCGAAGCCAGCGACTATCGGCTGGAAACGGCAGATGGCGCCTGGCCGCCGGCAAACCTGCGCGTCGAGTCCGGAGCGACCGCGCATGGCAACATCGACACGCTGGATATTGAGGCATCGTTCCTGAAGCTCGACGATGTTCTTGTACTGCACCCGTGGTTGCCGCCAACGCAACAGAAAATGCTGGCCGATTTTGCGCCGGATGGCATTGTACGCAACCTCAAGGCGGTGCTCAGTGGCCTCGATGCCGAGCAACCACGATTTGATGTGGCGGCCGAATTTGACCGTATCGGTATTGCCGCGAATGGCAAGTTTCCCGGCGTCAGGGGATTCTCCGGGGTGTTGCGTTCCGATGCGGCCGGCGGACTCTTTGAAATCAGGTCGACGGGCCTGTCGGTCGCCGTGCCGCAGTACCTGCCGGAGCCGGTACAGCTGGACGAGCTTCGTGGCACCCTGTTCTGGCGCCGTGGTGGCAATCGCACGACTTTGCTGTCAGACAGCATCATCTTCAGCAATGCGGATTTTAATTTCGCGACCAGCGTTGAATTGACTCTTGAAGACGGAGATCGGCTGCCAGTCGTCGACCTGGCAAGCACCTGGAGCGTCAGCGACATTGCAGTGGCGAAGAAATACATTCCCTTTATTCCGCGCATTCCGCGAACCAGCGAGTGGTTCCAGGAAGGCCTGCTGGCCGGAAGTATTCCGCGTGGCACAGTGCGTTTGTATGGCCCGATGGACAAATGGCCGTTTGATGGCGGCGAAGGCCGCTTTCTGGTCGAAGCGAACTTGCGCGACGGCCAGATACTGTACCAGCGACGCTGGCCGGTTGCGACCGTGCCTGACCTCGATATCGTGATCGACAACATGCACCTGTACACGGAACGCAACGTCATCATCAATGAAGGCAATGTCATCAACAACGCGAAAATCGAGATCGCCGATTTTCGCGCGCCGATTCTGCAGGTCAGTGGATCTTCGACCGGCGCGCTGGATTCGATGCGCGCCTTGCTCGCGAACAGCCCGCTGGGCACCGACATATTCAAGGGCAACCTCGAGCGCGTTGCGGTGACCGGTGACGGCTCGTTCGACCTCAGCCTGCGTGTGCCGATTCGCGACTGGCGGAGTTTTGAATTCAGTGCCCGCATTGAGGCAAATGACGCAAGCATGCAGATGCAGGGCTTTCCGGCACCGCTCACCGAGCTCAGCGGGGTCGTGACAGTCGCGCGTGAAGACATCAGCAGCGATTCGCTGCGCGGCACTTTCCTCGGTAGCCCGGTCAGCATCGAGCTGCACCCGGCTCCCGAAAGCATGCCTGAGTACCGCATCATTGCGACGGCAAATGGTACCGCTACTGCCGAGGCACTGATCGACGAGCTTGGCTTGCCGCTGGCGGGTTCCCTGACGGGGGCCACGGAATTCGAAGCGCGCATGCTGTTCGCCCGTGGCGAACAGCAGCAGCCGAAACCTTTCTCGATCGAATTGTCGAGCACACTGGCTGGTATTGGCGTCGACTTGCCGCAACCCTTCAGCAAGCCTGCTGAAGTTCCGTGGCCGCTGCTCGCGAGCATCGAAATGCCCGCGGCAAGCGACCTGATCAGCACGCACGGTGGCGTGCAGGATTTTCTCTCCTGGCGGCTCGCATTTTCCAAGGAACAGGATCGCTGGGGGCTTGATCGTGGTGTAGTTACATTTGGTGACGAAATCGCAGCCGAGGCGGAGACACGCGGATTGCATTTTCGTGGCCACGCAAAACAGGTACGGATGCAGGACTGGTTCGACCGCATGCGCGGCTCAGGCACCAGCACAGGCATTGCCGAGCGCATACGTTCGGCCGATATGCTGATTGACGATCTGTACCTTTTTGGACAGCGCATCGTCGCACACCAGGTGCGGTTCGACCGCAGTGCCGAGGATTGGCTGGTGCAGTTTGCGGGTCCCGAGATTACCGGATCCGCCTCCGTGCCCTACGATTTCACTGCCGGCCGGCCACTGGTAATCGACATGCGAAGGCTGGTGTTGCCGGGCGACGAGGAGGATGCGGATCGGCAAGCATCGGTACTTGACCCGCGGCGGCTGCCGCCGATCACGATCAAGGCGGATGAGTTCGCGCTGGGAACCCGCTTCCTCGGGGCGGTAAGTGCAACGCTGCAACGAACTGTGGACGGTCTTGAAACGTCCGACTTGAAGACCAGCGACAAGTCGTTCGACATAGCTGGCAGTGGCCGCTGGGTCGTCGACGAAGCGGATCCGGCCGGCAGCCACAGCTACCTCAAGGCCACGCTGACCAGTACCGATGTCGAGGCGACAATGGCTCGGCTGGGTTACGACCCTGGTATCGTCTCGGACAATCTCTCGATGAACTTCGACCTGAACTGGTCGGGCGGGCCGCGCAACGATTTTCGAGACTCCCTGAACGGCGACGCGGTGGTTCGTATCGGCGCCGGGCAACTCAGTGACGTGGAGCCGGGTGCGGGTCGCATGATGGGCCTGATGAGCGTCGTGGCACTGCCGCGTCGCCTGTCGCTGGATTTTCGCGATGTGTTTGGCAAGGGCTTTGCATTTGACCAGATCCGTGGCCAGTTCGAGCTCAGGAACGGCCAGACCTTTACCTGCAACCTGTCGCTTGAGGGACCGGCGGCCCAGATTGGCGTCGTCGGCCGCGCTGGACTGGTCGATCGGGACTATGATCAGACCGCTGCTGTGAGTGCCAATTTCGGTAATGCACTCCCGGTTGTAGGTGCAGCACTTGGCGGGCCGACGGTTGCTGCAGTGGTGCTGATTTTTTCGCAGATTTTCAAAAAGCCACTGGCTGAAGTCAGCCAGGTTTACTACGGTATCAGCGGTTCCTGGGATGAACCCATCATTGAATCGGTGACAGCGGCCGAATTTGCTCAGCAGGCCGTCCGGGCCGGTTGCATTAACAAGGCGGAATAATATGCGGGTCGCAGCAATTCAAATGAACAGCGGTGCGGATGTGGACGCTAACCTCAGGCTGGCCGATCAGCTGCTGGCCGGCGCCGCAGCGGATGGCGTCGGACTGGCGGTGCTGCCGGAGAATTTTGCCTTGATGCCGCGCAAGAGTCGCGACAAGGCAGCGCACGCCGAGGAGCGCGGTCAAGGCCCTATTCAGGATTTCCTGGCCGATGCATCGCGCCGCCTTGGCATGTGGATTGTGGCAGGCAGCATGCCGCTGGTCTCACCACAGGCCGAACGCGTGTATGGCGCCTGCCCGGTCTATGATGATCGCGGCAAGCAGCAGGCCTGCTATCGGAAAATGCACCTGTTTGACGTCAAGTTGCCGGACCTCGAGGAGTCCTACCAGGAGTCCTGGTCAATGTACCCCGGCGACGCACTGGCTGTTGTCGACACACCGATTGGCAGGATCGGGCTGAGCATTTGCTACGACGTGCGCTTCCCGGAACTGTTTCGGCGCCTGGTTGACCAGGGTGCGAGCGTGTTCACGGTACCTGCAGCATTTACCAAAGTAACCGGGCTGGCGCACTGGCATGTCTTGCTGCGCGCCAGGGCCATCGAAAATCTGGCGTATGTGATCGCAGCCGGGCAATATGGTGAACACTCGGACCAGCGATTAACGTTCGGGCATTCGATGATTGTCGATCCCTGGGGGCGGATTCTGGCGGAGCAGGCCGAGGGCAACTGTCACGTCGCAGCCGAGATCGACCCGCAATTGCCGGCGAAGATTCGGGCGGAGTTCCCGGCCCTGGCAAACCGGCGATTGGAAAAAGCTTGAGCAACAACGAACAAACCACGATTGACGCAGTGCTGTCGCACACGCTCGAACCAGCGGGGCTGGATGAACGGGCATTGAGCCGAACGCTTGGCTCAATGATGCATGGCGGAGTCGATTATGCCGACCTGTACTTCCAGGTAAGCCGCCAGGAAAGCTGGTCGGTTGAAGACGGCATTATTCGCGAGGGCAGTTACAGTCTCGACAAGGGCGTCGGCGTGCGCGCGGTCAGCGGCGAAAAGACCGGTTTCGCTTATTCGGACGAGTTACTGCTGCCAGCGCTGCAACAGGCAGCGTCCGCGGCCCGTGCCATTTCCCGCAAGGGCGAATCAAAGGCGGTGCAAGCCTGGCAGCGCGACAGCTCGCCGCCAATGTATCCGCGTATCGATCCGACCAGCAGCATATCGGACCAGCAGAAAACGGTGATGCTGAACGCCCTCGAGCAGGCCACTCGCGCCCTCGACCCGCGCGTCGAGCAGGTCATTATCAGCCTGAGCAGTTGCCACGAGCTGGTATTGGTGGCTGCTTCCGATGGCACACTTGCCGCCGATGCGCGGCCGCTGGTACGCCTGAATGTGAGCGTGATACTTGTGCAGAATGGTCGCCGCGAACAGGGTTATGCCGGTGGCGGCGCGCGCACTGATCTGAATTATTTCCTGTCGGGCGATATACCGCTGCAATATGCGCGCGAAGCCGTACGCCAGGCGGCGGTACAAATGGAGGCGATTGCAGCCCCGGCAGGAACCATGCCGGTGGTGCTCGGGCCTGGCTGGCCAGGCATCCTGCTGCACGAGGCCGTCGGACACGGCCTGGAAGGGGACTTCAATCGCAAGGGTACCTCGGCATTCTCCGGCCGCGTCGGGCAGCGCGTTGCATCGCAGCAATGTACGATCGTTGACGATGGCACCTTGCCAAATCGTCGTGGCTCGCTGGCGATCGATGATGAGGGCACGCCAGGACAATACAACGTACTGGTCGAGAACGGCATTTTGCGCGGTTATATGCAGGACAAGCTCAACGCCCGCCTTATGGGTGTCTCCCCGACC
>JAOUHU010000142.1 GCA_029884455.1 Gammaproteobacteria bacterium
TTCCGGTGACGATACCAAGCACGCTGGGTTTGCCGAACTTGACCCACTCGGCACTCATCCAGGCCAGCGATCCAGATGCAGCGCCGAGATGCGTTACCAGCATCGCCATACCGGCCGACCCGTTCGCTGCCAGCGCGCTGCCGGCGTTAAAGCCGAACCAGCCAACCCACAACATGCAGGCGCCGGCGACCGTCCAGGGAAGATTGTGCGGCGGCATTGGCTGAGTGGGAAAACCCTTGCGATTGCCGATAACCAGTGCTGCCACCAGCGCCGCGATGCCGGCGTTGATGTGTACCACCGCGCCGCCGGCGAAATCCATAAAGCCGCGCTGCATTAACCAGCCGCCTCCCCAGACCCAGTGCGCAACCGGCACATACACGAACAGCAGCCATAGCATGCAGAAAGCGAACATTGGCGCGAACCGTACGCGCTCGGCAAAAGCGCCGACAATCAGCGCCGGCGTAATAATCGCAAACGTCATCTGGAACATGATGAAAACCGTTTCCGGTATGCTGCCGGACACCGAATCGCTGTGCACACCGGCAAGCAAGCTTTTGCCGAATCCAGCCGTAATACCGCCGAATGCCGAGCCCTCGCCGAACGCCAGCGTGTAGCCTGCAACGACCCATAACAGCGACGCGGCACAGGCGATGGCGAAGCACTGCATCATGACCGACAGCACGTTCCTGCTGCGCACCAGGCCCGAGTAGAAAAGTGCGAGACCCGGCAGCGTCATAAACAGCACCAGCGCTGTTGCAGTCAGCATCCACGCGGTATCGCCGCTGTCCACGGCACTAACGGTATCTGCAATAGCGAGTCCTGGTACCTGTGCGAAAAGCACCAGGAATAATTTCTGCAGGTTCATGCGTTCACTCCCACTAGTCGATGCTGTCGATGCCAACGATCTTCCACGGTCAAAGCCCGAGCATGACTGATTCCGTTGTTTTCGAAAAGACTTGCCAGTAGCGAGCCTGGCTTCCTCAAGTCAGTGCCCGGTGCGCGGCCGCAATTCTGCTGGCTGTATGCTGGTCCACGCCGGCCGCCTCTGCGTACCGGCGCCAGCTTGCGACCGCGCGAATAACATCGTTGATGATGTCACGCGCCCGGGCTGCCTTGATGGCAGCTGATTTGCCCAGGGTCAGCAGATCGTCCTCGGTAAACTGATCGCGCTTGCCGTTGATACTCATCTGGTGGCGACTCGTCCAGGCGCCGTTCGGGTTATAGCAATAGGCAAGGTCGAACGCCGGCGACAGGCGCCAATCGCCGGACTTGTTCATCAGGTAGGCGATGTTCTTGACGTGATCATCATGATTGCGGGCTAAGACGTTAAATGTCGCGCGCCGGAATTGTTGCTCGACGTCCGCGGTGGGCATGCCGACGCGGCGTATCGTCTGCAAAGCCTGTTCGTACGACCAGGCATCCGGCTGGTTGAAATCGAAATGCATCATCGCGCAGAGCGTCTGCATGTGCAGTTTTTCACCGCGATCGGTGCGGTCGAATCGCCTGGTCATGAAGTGCGCACGTCCGCCTTCGCGGTGCAAGCGGCATTCGGACATGCTGATGCCAGCGTCAAGCGCCATCAGGTAGTAGGCATACTCAATGAGTCCGTAGCCCTGCGGGTCAGTGATCTCCTTATCGCGGTTGTTGTGGATGCCGTCAAATTTCATGAGCCAGTAGCTGAAGTGTTCATCCTGCGCAACCTGCCCGGACCGAAATTCGCCTGTCTTTTCATTCCACGCCACAACGGCTTTTGCCCGTGCGCCGCCGGCGGACGTACCGACCCGAAAAATGTCTTCGACGAGCCGCGCATCATCGACTCCGGACAAGCGCACCATAAAGGCGTTGCGCTCGTCGAGGATGCTGTTGGCAAGGTCTACGAGCGCTGTGACATCGAGCAGATTGCCCTGATTTTTCGGTCCGAGAATTGCCGGCTTGAACTCCAGGGCGCCCATACCGCGTGCGCCCGTGTAACAGAGGCGCTCGACCGGGTTGAAACTTTCCGGGCTGCGGCCCTGGCTGGCGAGCCAGGCATCAATCAACGCGTTGCCCCAGGTATCAGGAAGCGAGTCGGCGAGGAGACCCGGCAGACCCTTGAACGTTGCGCGCGGCAATGCCGGAAATTCGTAGGGCGCATCGCGCAGCGGCATCATCAAAGGCGCCACCTCGATGCCACTGCCGACGAACTCCGGCACGTACTGGAACACACCAAGCTCGCGGTCGTCGAGCCAGGACACGGCGCCGATGTCCCGCCCCCAGAGGATGACACGCGCATCAGTCATTGATCGTCAGTCTCTGGCCCCCAATGCCAGGTCTCTGTTCCAGGACTTTTCGTTGTGCGCGCACGTTGGCGTTCGCGCCCACCCAGTCTTATGCGCTCGACCGGGCGGGTAACCGGATCCGGCAGCAGCGCATCAAGACGCTCGGCAACACCGAGCGCCCGCATCACGCGTATAAATGTGTCGAGCGAAATGCCCTCGCCGTTTTCCAGGCGCGTAATGGTGCGGCGGGACACACCGGCCTCTTCTGCCAGCGCCGACTGATTGATGTTCTTGCTCAAACGCAGTCGTTCGAACCTGCGCCCAAGGCTGGCTTCGATCGCCTCGGGCGAGGCAACCAGGTAATCTATTTTTTGCGCCATATTCGGCTCTTTAACTCGCATA
>JAOUHU010000143.1 GCA_029884455.1 Gammaproteobacteria bacterium
GAGGTCATGACCGAATCTATCCAGGCCGCCATGACGGTCGTGCGAAGCCGGGCCAAGGTGCTTGGCATCGATGAGGACTTCCACCAGAAGTTTGATGTGCACATTCACGTGCCTGAAGGGGCTACTCCCAAGGACGGACCGAGTGCGGGAGTCGGCATGTGTACGGCGCTGGTATCAGCGTTGACCAGCATGCCGGTGAAAAGTGATGTAGCCATGACGGGTGAGATAACCTTGCGTGGCGAGGTGCTGCCGATTGGCGGCCTCAAGGAGAAGCTGCTGGCAGCCCATCGCGGCGGTATCAGCACCGTCCTGATCCCTGAGGAAAACGAAAAGGATCTCGCGGAAATACCGAAGAACATCAAAGACAAGCTGACGATTGTTCCAGTGAAATGGATTGACCAGGTGTTGCAGCATGCACTGGCTCATATGCCGATGCCGGATGCAGTCGAAAAGGCGAGTGACACAGAACCGAAATCGCCCGACTCTGAGGCCAAATCCGAGGATATCGTCCGCCCGCACTAATGTGCTGCAACCCGCGTGGTTATAGGAAATTTGACGCTGTTTGGGTCACTTGGTATAAGCATCGCAGCTATTGGCGGTTGCACGGAGTCGCCAACGGTGATTCAGCGGATTGCGACTCTTCGGGAGGGCTCGCTGGATTGATAGGTTTCTTTCGACGTCTTTAATCAATCTGCAAGGGTGAAATCATGAATAAGGGTGAACTGGTTGATGCAGTAGCTAGTGCGGCAGGTCTGTCGCGTTCCGAAGCAACAAAAGCGGTGGATGGTGTGCTGGATGCAATTCAGGGAACGCTGGCAAATGGTGGATCGGTGTCGCTGGTTGGCTTCGGAACCTTCAGTGTAAAATCACGCGCATCACGTACGGGCCGTAACCCGAGAACCGGTGAGGCGATTCATATCAAGGCGAGCAAAGTTCCGGGATTCAAGGCTGGCAAAGGCCTGAAGGATGCCGTAAACTAGCGCGCCGCTCGCCCAGGGGGGTCGAGCAAACCATTAACAGGATGGCCTCCAGGCCTTGATGCATGCGGCATTGCCGCTCCTGCGAAAGTTTTCTGGGTGCTTAGCTCAGCTGGTAGAGCGTCGCCCTTACAAGGCGAGGGTCGGCGGTTCGATCCCGTCAGCACCCACCAAAGTTCGGAGTGGTAGTTCAGCTGGTTAGAATACCGGCCTGTCACGCCGGGGGTCGCGGGTTCGAGTCCCGTCCACTCCGCCAACGAAAAATCCCGGGGCCCCGATTGGGGCCCCGGGTTTTTTTTGATCGTCCCACAGGGGTCAGAGCCCTTTTTCTCAAAAGGGCTCTGACCCCTTTTAGGTTGGCCAACGACAGGCGCCTCAAGTAGAATCCCCGGCTCTGCAATTGACCCCAGATCATCATGCTGACTCAAATTCGTGAAAAATTCGCCGGCGGTATTGCGATCGTAATTCTCGGCGCGATCGCAGTGTCTTTCATATTCTTTGGTACCAACGTTGATTTTTCGGGTGGCAATATCTACGCGGCGAAAGTCGACGGCAGCGAAATAAGCGTAAACGAGCTTGAGCTCGATTATCGGGCACGGCTTGACGCCAACCCGCAACTGGCCAATTTGCCGGCCGAGTTCCGCGTGCAGCTTCGGCAAAACATACTGGATGCCTTGATTCGCGAACGCCTGGTTGATCTCTACCTGGAGGATGCCGGTTACCAGGTCAGCGAGTCTTTTCTCGATGAGTCGATTCAACGCATTCCCGAGTTTCAGCTCGACGGCGTATTTGATCTCGATACCGCCGAGTCTTTGCTGATGCAAAACGGCTATACGGTACAGGGTTTCAGAGCAGCACAACGGCGCCAGCTGCGCCTGAGTCAATTGCAACGCGCAATCGGCGGCACCTCGCTGGTCACGCCCGCGGAGTATCGGCGCTACCTGAACCTGATCGCCGAACAGCGTCTCGTTTCGGTTGCTGCATTCGATCTTGCTAGTGCCGCCGACGAGGTGACAGTGACCGAGGAGCAGGTCACCACTTTTTACGCAGACAACGAGTCTCTGTACCTGTTGCCGGAATCAGCGACAATTGAGTACATCGAATTGAATCGGTCAGCATTGGCTGAAAGTGTCAGCATTTCGGAAGAGGCGCTTAATGAGTATTACCTCGATTCACAAAGTCGCTACCTGCAGGACGAGCAACGCCGCGCATCCCATATCCTGATTCTGTTCGATGACGACGAAGCGGCAGCGGAAATGTCGGCACGCGCGCTGCTGGCGCGACTGGAGGCTGGGGAACCGTTTGCAGACCTGGCGAAAACCAACTCCATGGACGGTGGTACTGCCGCCCAGGGTGGCGATCTCGGTTCCCTGACGCGCAGCCAGTTGCCGGGTGAGTTGGGTGCGGAGATATTCAGCATGCAGCTGGGTGAAATCAGCGGCCCCGTGAGAAGCGAATTTGGTTTCCACATCGTGCGTCTTGATGACATCCTGCTGCCGGGCCCGCTGCCACTGGACCAGGTGCGTGGCGAGTTGCTGACTGAACTTCGTGAGCGCGAGACGGAAGGTGCTTTCCGCGATCTGGTGCGCACGGCATCGGATGCGCTTTTTGATAATCCGGATATGCAGGCGATCGCGGCGGCGGCCGGGCTTGAGGTACAG
>JAOUHU010000144.1 GCA_029884455.1 Gammaproteobacteria bacterium
GCCGCGGCGAACAAGCGCATTGCGAATATTCTCAAGCAGGCCGATGCGGCAGGCGACGCAAGCGTGAAAGAAAAGCTGCTCAAGGAAAGCGCGGAGCTTGCTTTGTGGGATGACCTGAGAGCCGCGCGTGAATCGCAGCCGCCATTGCTGGAGCGCCGCGAGTACACCGCCGCGCTGGCTGAGCTGGCAAAGTTGCGTGGCTCGGTAGATAATTTTTTCGACACTGTCATGGTAATGGCAGACGACAAGGCAACCCGCACCAACCGACTGGCGCTGCTCTCGGAATTGCGTGCACTGTTTTTAAATGTTGCTGACATTTCCAGGCTTGCTATCGCCTGAAGGCCGTCGATGCTGACACTTCGCTCGCTGATGTTCACAAGTTATGTATTCGTCACGGCTATCCTGGGCGGCACGATCGAATTGCTGATTTTCTGGGCGCCGCATCGCTGGCAGTGGGCGGTTGCCAAAGCCTGGGCGCACGGTAACCTCCGGGCCGGCAAATTTTTTTGCGGTCTCGACGTGGTCACCGAAGGAAAAGAGAATCTTCCCGACCGCGCCAGCGTCGCGATGATCAAGCACACCACCGCGATGGAGACCTACTGGCAAATCGCCGCGCTGCCTGCCCAGGCCTGGGTGCTGAAGAAGGAGCTTACCCTGATCCCCCTGTTTGGCTGGGGCGTCGGCCTGGTCATGCAGCCGATCGCCATAGACCGCAAGGCTGGCGCAGCTGCCGTCAAACAGGTCATCGAGCAGGGCAAGGACCGGATCGAGCGTGGCCTGTGGCTGACAATTTTTCCGGAGGGCACGCGCATGCCGCCCGGCGAGACCCGGCGCTATGGCGTCAGCGGCGCCGCGGTCGCCGCCGAAACCGGCTGCCCGGTGGTGCCGGTTGCACACAATGCCGGTGACTTCTGGCCCAAGCGTGGCCTGCGCAAGTATCCGGGGCGGGTCCGTTTTTGCATCGGCGCGCCGATCGATCCAGTCGGTCGTACACCGAAGGAAATCAATGCGCTCGCACAGGAGTGGATAGAGGCCAAGATGTGCGAGATCAGCTCGCTCTATAAGGACTAATAATTATGCATAAGCTGATGTTGTTTACCGGCGTCGTTATTGCGCTGTATGCCTGCGATAAGCAATCACCGCCCGAGGCCGAATCGACCGACGCTGCGCTGGCGACCATTACCCGGCAGGGTATTTACGCGCATCTCGAGTATCTCGCCAGCGACGCGCTCGAGGGTCGGCTGACCGGCGAGCCGGGATACGATCTTGCCGCGAAATATGTTGCCGAACAGTTCGCTGCGATTGGCCTTGAGCCGGGCGGCACAGAGGGCTGGTACCAGCCGGTACCGTTGCAGAGCTACATGCTCGACACCGCGACCGCGTCTTTGACCGTGCACCGTGACGGTGCTGACGTGCCGCTGGTATATCGGCAAGACTTCGCGATTTATGGCGACAAGGTACGTGAGCAATCGCAGGTGCGTGGCGAGCTCGTCTATGCAGGTTACGGCGTGCATGCGCCGCAATTCGGTTATTCGGACTACGAGGGCATTGACGTCGCGGGCAAGATCGTCGTGTTGTTTACTGGCGCGCCGGCAGCGCTCTCGAGCGAGATTCGTGCGCACTACGCAACGAGCGCTGTCAAGGCCCGCGAAATGGTGGCGCGCGGTGCGGTTGGTGCAATCTCTGTGTATTCCCGCGACCTGGAGCAAAGCTACCCGTGGGAGCGACTCGCCAAAAATACCGGCACCAAGCCGGGTATGGCCTGGGTCAGCCTGTCTGGTGAGGCGAGCGACTACTTTCCGGAAATTCTCGCGTCGGCCATATTGAGTCCCGACGCCGCCGGCGCGCTGTTTGCGGGTACGCCGATCAGTTTTGCAGAGGCGCGCGACGCCAGCGAGGCGTCGACGCCAGCGTCGGTACCGCTTGGTATCCAGGCATCGCTGGCGACCCGAACCACGATTGACCGTCTCAGCAGCCCGAACGTCATCGGCATCTTGCGCGGCACCGACCCGGATTTGCGCAATGAGTATGTCGTCTACTCCGCACATCTCGATCATGACGGCCGCGGCGTCGAGGTCGACGGCGACGATCTCTATAACGGCATGTACGACAACGCGGTCGGCAATGCCCTGATGATCGAAAGCGCACGTGCGCTCGTGGCGGCGCCGCCACGGCGCTCAATTATGTTTATCGCGCTGACCGGCGAAGAGAAAGGGCTGCTTGGCTCCGACTATTTTGCGCACTACCCGACCGTACCAACCGATTCGATCGTCGCCAACATCAACATCGACATGCCGTTGTTTCTGTTTCCGCTCGCCGACATCATCGCCTTCGGCGCGGAAAATTCGTCGCTGGGGGCAGTTGCTGCCGAGGCCGCCAATGCCGAGGGCTTCACGCTCACACCCGATCCCATGCCCGAAGAGAATCTTTTCGTGCGCAGCGACCAATATTCGTTTGTAAAGAAAGGCATCCCGGCGATTTGTCTCGACCCCGGCATGACCTCCTCCGACGACAGCGTAGACGGCGTGGCGGTGACGACGGCCTTCCGCCAGACACACTATCACCAGCCGTCCGATGATTTGTCGCAGCCTATCG
>JAOUHU010000029.1 GCA_029884455.1 Gammaproteobacteria bacterium
ATGGAAGCCACCATCACGCAGTCGCTCACCAACACCACGCCGATCGAAGCGATTTTTGACAGCGTCACTGAAGCACTGCTGTCAGTGAGCGAGAGTGGCCTGGTCTGCAATTGCAACAAGATCTGCGCGCGCTATTTCGGGCTGAGCAAAGACCAGCTGATCGGCGCCAAACTTGATTATTTTTTACCCGAGGCAAAGGGCCAGACACTCGATCGTTTTCTCACGCCGTTTATGCCGGATCTCGACGACACGCTGCCGCGAGTTGAGGGTGGCCAGGTGTCTGTGCGCCGCGCCAACGGCGACAAGTTCGTTGCTGAAATCGCGGCCAGCCAGATCGTTGCCGGCGAAGGTCGTATTTTCGTCATCAGCCTGCGCGACGTCACCGACCGCCAGCAGGCGGATGCCGCGCTCAAAGAAAATGAAGAGCGTTACCGGGCGCTGGTTGAAAACGCACCGGAGGCAATCGTCGTGTTCGATATCGACAAGAATCGCCTGGTCGACGCCAATGACAACGCTTGCAGGCTTTTCAACCTGACCCGGCAACGCCTGCTGTCTGTCGGCCCGCAGGACATCAGTCCCGAGATGCAACCGGACGGGCTGCCGTCGTTCGGCGTGAAGCGCGGTTACGTCGATCGCGCCCTGGCCGGTGAGCACCCGACCTTCGAATGGACCCACCAGGACTCTGCCGGGCGCGAATTCCCGTGCGAAGTCCGCTTCAGTCGGCTGCCATCCAACCGTTCGCGGCTGGTGCGTGCATCCATTACGAATATCTCAGATCGCAAGCGCAATGAGAGTATCGCGTTCGCACAAAACAAGATTCTCGAGATGATCGCTGCGAGTACGCCGTACGCGCGTACCCTGCGTGCAATATGTCGTTGCGTGGAAAAAATCGATGATCAATTTCGTGCCGCGATCATGCAGATCGATGCAAGAAACAGGACCCTGAACCTGGCACAGGCGCCAAGCATTCCGGAGCCGTTCAAACTGGCGCTGGATTTTATCAGCGTGTCTGCGGACAGCATCACCTGTGGCGCGGCTGTATACCACGGCGAGGATCAGTTCACGACCAATCTCGCGAACGCGCCGGTCTGGCAAAAACATGCTGCTACGGCGGCAAAACACGATATCGCGGCTGCCTGGTCATTTCTCGTATCCGGTGCCGGCGGCCGGCCGATTGCGACGCTTGATGTGTACGTGAATGTGGCGCGCGGGCCGACCACGGACGAGCTCGACAAACTCGGTCGCATGGCGCGGCTGGCAGGTATAGCCATCAAGCGCCAGCTCGACGAAAGCCGCTTGATGAATTCAGAGATGCGCTATCGAGGCCTGTTTGAAAATGTCATCGATGGTGTCTATATCGCGACCCGTGCCGGCGAGCTGATCGCCGCCAATCCGGCGCTGGTTGAGATGCTTGGCTATGACAGTGCCGAGGATCTGAAGAGCGTCGGCAGTACCAGCATGCTGTATGTCAATCCTATTGATCGTGAACGCGTATTTGCGCGTCTGGAGGCGCAGGGTGTAGTCAAAAACTTCGAGTATCGCCTGCGGCGCAAGGATGGCGGCGAGATCGTGGTGCTGGAAAACGCCCGCGCCGTGTATGACGATGATGGTGTGATTGTGGCACACGAAGGCACGATCACCGACATCACCGAGCGCAAGCGCGCCGAGACACGCATATTCGAGGAAAAGGAACGTGCCCAGGTTACGCTGCAGTCGATCGGTGATGGCGTCATTACGACTGACGCGAGTGGCTGCGTCGATTACATCAACCCGGTCGCGCAGGACCTGACAGGCTACGATATGCGCAGCGTGCGGGGCCGCCCGATCACCGAGATAATGACGATTGTTAACGAGCACACGCGTGCCACGGTGGAGAATCCGGTCATGCGCTGCCTGCAGGAGGGGCGCATTATTACCCTCGACAATCATTCGGTACTGATAAACCGCAATAGCGACGAGATTCCAATCCAGGACTCGGTAGCGCCAATTCGTGACCGCATCGGCAATGTGATCGGCACGGTCATGGTGTTCCACGACGTCAGCAAGGAAACGCGCCTGTTCCGGCAACTCAGTTACCAGGCATCGCATGATGCGCTGACCGACCTGATCAACCGTCGTGAGTTCGAGAACCGGCTGGTGGCTTCGATCGAGGAAATTCATTCCAATCCCGAGCAGACTCACGCATTGCTTTATCTTGATCTCGACCAGTTCAAGGTCGTCAATGACACCTTCGGCCATATTGCAGGTGATGCACTGTTGCAACGCGTTGCCGATATCGTGCACGACAAGATTCGTTCCACGGACGTACTGGCACGACTTAGCGGTGATGAGTTCGGCATCTTGCTGGAACGCTGCAATGAGCAGCGTGCGCTCAGTGTTGCCGAGGAAATACGCTGCGCGGTGGAAGGTTATCGATTCGAGTGGAAAGAGTCGTTCACCGCCGTACGCTGCTCAATAGGCGTGGTCATGGTTAGCCGCGAAAATCACGAAGTCGCAAGTTTGATGAGCTCAGCCGATGTCGCCTGTTACTCGGCCAAGGATATGGGCCGAAACCAGGTGCACCTGTACCAGGACAAAGATGCCTCGGTGCGTCACGAGGAAATGAAGTGGGTGTCACGCATAAGCAGTGCAGTTGAAGAGAACCGGCTGGAGCTGTTCTTCCAGCCAATCATCGGCATTGGCAGCGAACGCGGTCACGCCCGTGGCCACTATGAGTTGCTATTGCGCATGCGCGACGAGAAGGGCGAGCTGGTCAGCCCGGACCAATTTATACCAGCAGCGGAGCGTTATAACCTGATGTCGACGCTGGATCGCTGGGTAATTGGCGAGGCGCTCGCCAAACTCGCCGATCACGACTCGGACGGTGAGGCAGCATACACGGTCGCTATCAATCTCTCGGGCACCTCGCTCAGCGAGGATCGGTTCCTCGACGACATCATCAAGGAACTCGAGAAACAGCAACTGCCGCGCGGCGCAATATGCTTCGAAATTACCGAGACCGCGGCGATTTCAAACCTGTCACGCGTCGTTCACTTTATGAAGTCGTTGAAAGCGTTGGGCTGCAAATTCTCACTCGACGATTTCGGCAGCGGCTTGTCGTCGTTCACTTATCTCAAGAACCTGCCGGTCGATTATCTTAAGATCGACGGACAATTCATTCGCAATGTCGCCGAAGACAGCGTCGATGAAAGCATGGTGAAGGCGATCCGCGAGGTCGGCAGCGCCATGGGCATCGCGACCATCGCGGAGCGTGTCGAAACCAAGAAGGTGCTGGAAAAGCTTGGTTCGCTCGGCATCGAATTTGCACAGGGCTACTATATCGCGCGTCCGGCATCGGTGACGTCGTTCGTGCCCTGGGAACGCAATCGTTTCGCAGCACTACGTGCCTGAAGGTATACTGCGCCGATGTCCGTCGGCGCAAATTTAAAAATCAGTTCCTTGCTTGCTGCTGATGAGCCAGGGCCGTACTTCGAAATCAACGCGGCTTCGGCCATACCGATCCTGCTGGTCTGCGACCACGCGAGCTGCTGCTTTCCACAAGCGCTTGGCGACATGGGTCTCGACCCGTTCGCGCGGCGTTGCCACCTGGCCGTCGATATCGGTGCCGGGCCATTGACCGAATGCCTGTCGGACAGTCTCGGCGTAACGGCCGTGGTGGCCCAGTATTCGCGCCTGGTGGTCGACCTGAACCGCGATTTGCTGGATCCTGGCGCTTTCCTCGAATTCGGCGATGGCATCGTCGTGCCAGGAAATCGCAACTTGCATCGGGCCGACAAGGACGCCAGGGCGGATGCAATTTACTGGCCATATCATCATGCCATCGATGCCCAGGTCGAACGCCTGCGGTCGATCGGCCCGCCGCCTGCATTCATTGCCGTACACAGTTTCACGCCGGTATTGAATGGCGAGACCCGACCCTGGCAAGTCGGAGTATTGTGGGATAAGGACCCGCGCATGGCGGAGATCTTCATCGAGGGATTTCGGGCCGCCGGTCTTGTCACTGGCGACAACGAACCCTACTCGGGCAAGGCCCCACAGGATTACACCATCGACACGCACGCCGAGGCGGGTGGCCTGCCGCATGTTGGCATCGAAGTGCGCCAGGACCTGATCGACAGCGTCGCCGGCGTCGAGACCATTGCTGCAGTGTTGCACCGGATCATCGCGTCGCTCCCTGCAAGAATCGCGTAATGCAGATGAGTTCGGGCGGACCAAAATTTACCCTGGGCGTCGAAGAAGAGTTTTTGCTCGTCGACAGGAAAACCCGTGCTCTGGTAGTCGATCCACCTGCGAGCCTGATGCGTGAATGCGAACAGCGTGGTGGCGGCCAGGTAACTTCCGAACTGTTGCGATCGCAAATCGAGATCGGTACCCGTGTTTGTTGCAACATGCAGGAAGTACGTGATGATTTGCGTCGCCTGCGCAGGATCATTGTCGAGGTTGCGGATGATTATGGGTTTGCCCCAATCGCTGCTTCCACCCACCCGTTCAGCAGCTGGGTGGATCAAAAGCAGACCAAGAAGGATCGCTACTTGGCCCTCACCGACGAAATGCAGGGCGCAGCACGGCGCCTGCTGATTTGCGGCATGCATGTGCATGTGGGCATAGATGACGACGAATTGCGCATCGACCTGATGAACCAGATGTCGTATTTCCTGCCGCATCTTCTGGCGCTGTCGTGCTCGTCGCCATTCTGGGAGGGGCGCGACACCGGCCTGAAAAGCTACCGGCTGACCGTGTTCGATGCGTTGCCGAGAACAGGTATTCCGGAGCGCTTTGCAAGTTTCGCAGAGTATCAGCGCCATATCCGGGTGCTGATGGATGCGGGTCTCATCGAGGACGCGACACGCATATGGTGGGATCTGCGTCCGAGTGCCCGGTACCCGACGCTCGAAACAAGGGTAATGGACGTCTGTACGCGTCTCGACGACTCGGTGGCGTTGGCGGCGTTGCTGGTTTGCATTCTGCGCATGTTGTATCGGCTGCGGACCAACAATCAGCGCTGGCGAATCTATACGCCGATGCTGATACGCGAGAACCGCTGGCGTGCGATGCGTTATAGCTTCGATGAAGGGCTGATTGATCTTGCCAAGGGCAGGGTAGTCCCGTATGTGGACCTGCTCGACGAGATTCTCAGCCTGGTTGCCGAGGACGCCGAGGCGCTTGACTGTGCCTCGGAGGTGGGGCGTGTACGAGATATTCTGGTGCGTGGCACCAGCGCCCATCGCCAGCTCAAAACCTTCGAGATCAACCAGGCATCCGGCGCGAGCCCGACCGAGGCCCTGAATGCGGTAGTCGACGCGCTGATCGAGGATACCGCCAAGGGTCTGTAACGGGCCGCCTGGCTGGTAAAAACAATTATGCGACGCGTGCCGCATTATGTCTGCTGCGCTCTCGATAGCATATCCGGATGCCATGTAACCCTGTCCATTCTGCGTCCGGAGCTGACTGATGTTCGACAACCTCGAACTCATTTTGCGCCCCGTATTTGTGGTCACGGCCCTGTTGTATCTCGGGCTGTCGATTCGCGTCGCGCGTTCGTCGGCACAGCGTGGCAACAGCATCATCGCATTCTTCCTGTTCCTGGCCGGCACACTGGTTGCAGGATCAGCTTTCTCCTACGGCGCGGATGATCCAAACCTTTTCGGCATTGGCCGGACGCTGTCGTTCTTTGCATCCGGCTTTCTGCCAGTCGCTTTTTACATAATCTATCGCGAATACACGGTGGGTCCGCCGGGCACGATACTCATTTCGATGCTGTCGGTGGTGCCGATCGCCACCACCGTGCTGGCGCTGACCAACCCGATGCACCATATCATCTGGTCCGTTATCAACACCGAATCTGGCCTGCGTTACACGGATCTGACAGAGCATTACTGGCTCAATCGCGTACATGCGCCATTCATGTATGGGCTGTTCACCTATTCGGTTGTGTCGCTGTTGAGCCGACTGTCGGCCATCGCACGTGCGCATCGGAAGGCGGTTGTCATCCTGGTGCTGTGTGCCTTGCTGCCATTCGTGGTAAGCATTTCCAATAACTATCTCGGCATGGGGCCACCAGACTTCCCGTTCACATCACTCACAGTTTCGCTGCTGCTGCCGGTGTATTGGTACGTCAGCATCACGCTGCGTTTCTATGAGTTCAGCCCGCTGGCGTACGAGACATTGTTTCATCATGTACGTGACCCGATCATTGTGCTGGATACCAACGATGCCATCATTTGCACGAACAGATCGGCGCAGGAGTTTCTCGGCGCAAGTGAGCGGGAATTGCTGGGGCAACAGCTGTGGAAAAACTTTCCGAAGGCGCGCGAGTTGCTCAGGCAGGCGAGCGAGCTCGACCTGACACAAACACTGCGCATGGATAACTCGCACGTGTATGAACTCAGCTCGCGACCACTAACGGGGCCAAAAGGCCAGAATCTTGGCATGGTGGTGGTATGTCGTGATGTGACTGAAAGGCGCAATGCGCTCGACAAGCTCGCTGACAACGAACACCTCATCCGGACACTGATTGAAACCTCGTCAAACGGCATACTGCGCTTTGCGCGCGATACAAGCGATCCGGGCTCTCGGTATCACTGCGTGTTTGCGAATCGGTCCGCGGAGAACTACCTGGGTTGCGGCACAGGCACGCTGGTCGGCGTGCCGCTGGACAAACTGCAGCAAATGGAGCCGGAAAAACTCATAGCGCATTTTAATGACGATACCCGGCAGCGCTCGAGCATCAGTTTTGAAGTATCGACCGAGACTGCGGCGGGTCGCGCCTGGTTACGCATATCCGGTGAACCGATTGGCGAAGATTTCTCCGTAACGCTTATCGATATTACCCAGCGCAAGCGCAACGAAGACAAGATGCTCGCCGACGCGTTGCGTGATCCGCTTACCGGCATGCTGAATCGTCGCGGCTTCGAGAAAGAAGGCAAGAAATCCGTGCGCGAACATGAAATGGGAGCCGTGCTGTACCTTGACTTGAATCAGTTCAAAAGTATCAACGATCGATTCGGCCACCAGGCCGGCGACGCGTTGCTCAAGGCTTTCGGTCATCGGCTTGAATTTTGCCTGCGTCCGGAGGACGTGCTGGGCCGCCTTGGCGGTGACGAATTTGCGATCGTGCTACCGGGCGTCAGTGTTGAGGATGCGAAACACATTGCCGAGCGTCTCGTTATTACTGCCTCGGACGCGTACATCATCCAGGGCAAGGAGATCAGATGCACGGCCAGCGTCGGCATTTCATTGATTCCTCAGCATGGCGAAGACCTCTGGCACCTGATCAATGTTGCCGATGAGGCGATGTACAACGCCAAGTCACTGTCGCAGGCGCAGGCCGCAAACGATCGCTCCGCGTATATCGAGGCCGCAACGGCCCGCTGAACCTGGCTCGCGGGAGGCGGCCTCCCACGGTGATGGATCAGGTCAGGGCAATGGAATGGCGACGACGTCCGCAATAGCCGGGTCGACGTTGTCGTAAGAGAGGTAATTCAGGATATCGCCGAGTGCCGGGCTGAAAGCAATTGGCCCGGCGAGCACCGTCTTTGCGCCATTCGGGGTCAGATACAACTCAAAGTCGCCGGCCTGGAGGCTGGCATTGACGGGCGCGGAGCCAATTCTCAGGTTCACAAAACGTGGCGACGCGGCCGCGAGGTCATCGCCGGCACTGAGAATATACAGGTCCACTGTGTCGTGATTGGTTGCGGTGTGCAGGAAGCTGAACTTGGCCAGCGTTTCTACCGGGCGACGGTCGGGCTGCCACAGGAATCCGCCGAGGCTGCCTGCTTCACCGAGGGCGTAATATTCGTATTTGGTGCCCTGCACAGCCGCAATGTCGTCTTCGAGAAGAATTGCGCCGACGTTGCCCGCGGCCGTGTAGGTGAGCGTGTATGAACCCGCAGCCAGCGGCAGTTCCGCGGTCACATCACGATAGCTGTGATTGGCGATAATCTGATCCATCAGCATGTCGTCGGTGTACACATCGGACGTCGCGAGGTTCTGCGTGGCATGAAAATACCTGACCAAGGGTGTGGAATTTTCGCCGACCACACGCTGCTCTGCGCCGTTGTCGGCAAGCAGTCGCACCGCAATCGGGTCAATGTCATTGGCATCGGCAGCAAACAATGTGACCGAATAACCCGCAGCGACTGCCGGCTTGATTACCGTCGACCTGAACAGCACGTCATTCGGGTCATTCGGCGTGGTAACAGTCAGGACATAGTCCGCCGCAGGCAAGTCGACGGCCGGTGACTCTTCGCCGAACTGCACGGTAGCAACCTGCTCACCCAACACCGGCGCTACGCCAGGCGCCTGGAAATACATGTCGACCGCGCCGAGTGAATCTGCAGCATGCGCGAAACGAACCGCAAACACGGTTGCCGTGGCGCTCCACTCACGCAGCGGTTGCTGCCACAGCGTAATGGTCGGCGTTGCAAGATCACCGCTGACCAGGAAGGTGTATGCCAGGTCGCGCTGCGTATCCACAAACATGCTTGCGAGTCGCGTGCGCGCCGCACTGCCGGGCAGAAACGCCTCAAAATTGAAAGTGTAATCGAGATCGTCAAATTCTGACGGTGCCGAGGTGCCCTTGTACTCGGCAGCGGCAATAGAGCGCTCTTCGATCAGCAAGGCTATTGATGGTGATGTCGGTATGGCGTTGACGATGCGAAACGTGGAGCTGCCACTTGCGGTCGGAAAGTTCGATTCTCCTGCACAGGCAGCAAGCAGCATAGTGATACCTGCCAACTGGCAGAGCAGTCTTATTTTCTGTGTCATGCGGTCGCTTTGAACATTCATCGGCTGGGAAATTATTCCGCGCCGCAAATGGATTTCACTTCGAGAAATTCGTTCAGCCCGTGGCTGCCCCATTCACGGCCATTGCCGGACTGCTTGTAACCGCCGAACGGCGCACCGGCATCGAGGCCGGCGTTGTTGATATGTACCATGCCGGTGCGGAGGCGGGCAGCGACGCGCCGGGCACGTGCCATATTCGACGACGACACGTAACTGGCAAGGCCGTAAGGAGTGTCGTTCGCGATTCGAATTGCATCCTCCTCATCGTCGTAAGCAATAATTGATACCACCGGGCCGAATATTTCCTCGCGCGCAATCGTCATGTCGTTTGTGACATCGGCGAATATGGTTGGTTTCGCGTAATAACCTTTCTTCAATCCATCGGGGCGGCCGGTTCCGCCAGCGGCCAATGTAGCACCCTCATCGATGCCTTTTTGAATCAGGCGTTGTACCTTGTTCCACTGCATTTCAGAGACCAGCGGCCCTACCTGCACGCCTTCAGCCCGCGGGTCACCAACGACCGTCGCGTTTGCCGCGGCAGCGGCGATTTTGGCAGCGTCTTGCATGCGCCCCCGCGGTACCAGCATTCGCGATGGAGCGTCACAGGACTGGCCGGTATTAAGCATGACTTCGTCCACGCCGGCGGTAACCGCGCTTTCGAAATCTGCGTCGTCGAGAATGATGTTTGGCGACTTGCCACCGAGTTCCTGCGCAACGCGTTTGACCGTCGGGGCGGCATTCTGTGCGACCAGCACACCGGCGCGCGTCGAGCCCGTGAACGACACCATGTCGATATCAGGGTGCACGCTGAGGGCGGTGCCGACCCCGGGGCCATCGCCGTTGATCAGGTTGAATACGCCAGCCGGTACACCTGCAACGTCGAGAATTTCGGCAAATATATACGCGTCGAACGGCGCAATCTCACTTGGCTTCAGGATCATGGTGCAGCCAGCGGCAAGCGCCGGTGCAACTTTGACGGCTATCTGGTTTTGTGGCCAGTTCCAGGGTGTGATCAGCCCACACACGCCAATCGGTTCCTTGACGATCAAGGTGTCGCGGCTGTGGCTTTCAAACTCGAAGTCACGCAAGGCGCGAATGGCTGCCTTGATGTGTTGCGTGCCGCTCGCAGCCTGTGCCGACGTGGCAACCTCCCAGGGTGCGCCCATTTCTTCCATGATGGCTGCGGCGACGTCGTCGAATCTTTTCTGGTACTCGTCGAGAATGGCCTGCAGCAAGTCGAGTCGTTGTTCGCGAGTGGTTTGTGAGTAGCTTGCAAAGGCCCGTTTTGCGGCAGCTACAGCGATATCAACATCGGCCGCAGAGCCGAGGCTGATGCGTCCACAGACTTCTTCGGTGGCTGGATTGATGACGTCAAATGGATGCGGGATGACCGGATCAACCCACTTCCCATCAATGTAAAATTGCAGCATGTTGCGCATTGTTCGTCCCCGATGTCGGCGTTTCGCAGCGAGCCGCGAATGATATCGCAAAAAGACACGTTCGGGGCGCTTTCCGGACAGGCTATGATCAGGTCACGTACGCTGACAAAAAAAATAAAAAAAACAACGGCTTATAGGAAATCGTAATGCTGCCACCGGATGCTGTAATGCACTTCGCGATCAGCGGAATTGCGCAGGGCTGTGCTTACGGACTTATCGCACTCGATTTCGTGCTGATCTACAAGGCGAGCGAGACCGATTTCGTTGGCAGTATTGCGGCGATCAAAAACTCAGGCTGCGAAATGCTGGTACTCGGGCCGCTGGTCAAAGACACGATACTTATATATACCGCTGCGCGCGACGCAGGCTGGGATGCGCCGATCATCAGCAACATGGTGTCGTATGTCCCCGAGGTTGCGAGTTCGGCCAATGGCGCAACCGATGGCCTGTATGCCGCCGCGTCCTGTGATCAGGGCGCGAGAAACCTTTGCCGGTATTGGGCCGGTGGCATATCGTACCAGGACTTGAAAGCCGTCGTGAACGAACTGATGCTCGAATAGCCGAGCAGCATGGCCACCTCGAGCGATTTCAGTCGTGCATCGCTCAGGTAATTGACTGCCAGCAATGCACGAGCCTCATTCAGGATTTTCTGGAAACTGGTTTTTTCCGCTCGCAGGCGGCGTTGCAGCGTACGCCGACTCAGGCGCAGGGCACGGCAAGCCGCATCGGCATTCGCTTCGCCGGCGGCCAGCAGTTCGGCCATCTTGCGGATCAATTGCTCGGCGATATTGTCCTTTGCATACAAGGAACGCAGGTAGTTTTCCGCTTGTGCGATGAGCTGGCCGTACATAGTGGCAAGATGCTATCACACTGTCACTCTTAATTAAGTAGACTGCAGCCATGAATCCAGTCAGCTATGAGATCGTCGCGCAGATCGGTGTGATTTCGGTCAATAACCCACCGGTAAATGCCTTGTCACAGGCGGTGCGGTCCGGCATTCAGTCGACGGTGCGCGCAGCGCAGACTGACAGTAGCAAGGCGATCCTGATTATTTGCGAAGGCAACACGTTTTTCGCCGGCGCCGATATCAGCGAGTTCGGCAAGCCGCCACAGGTCCCGTATCTGCCGGACCTGATCAATGAAATTGAAGCATCCGGCAAACTCGTCATTGCGGCGATGCACGGCATGGCGTTGGGCGGCGGTCTGGAACTGGCGCTGGGTTGTCACTACCGCATTGCCCTCGATTCGGCCAGGGTCGGACTGCCCGAGGTCAAACTTGGCTTGTTGCCTGGTGCCGGCGGCACGCAGCGCGTGCCACGGCTGATTGGCATTCCAACAACCTTGCAACTGATTCTCGGCGGTACGCCGATGCCCGCGGTGGCAGCCGCGGAGGCCGGCCTCATTGACAGCATAGTCAGTGGCGATTTGCGCGAGGCAGCGCTGGAATTCGTGCGTACACTGGTTGCGCGGCACGCGCCGCTGCGCCGCAGCAGCGAACTGGAGGTAGCGGATATTGATCCACAGGTATTTGCAGATGCGCGCGCCGAAATGTCGAGGAGTGCGCGCGGCCAGACTGCGCCGTTACGCATCATTGAAAGTGTGCGGGCGTCGAGCCTGCCATTCGCGGCGGGACAGCAGCGTGAGCGAGAGTTATTTGTCGAATGCATGCGCGACCCGCAATCAGCCGCATTGCGGCACCTGTTTTTTGCGGAACGTGAGGCGGCGAGAATCAAGGACCTGCCGCGGAGCATAGAGACGCGGCGCATCAATCAGGTCGCGATTATCGGTGCCGGTACCATGGGTGGTGGTATCGCGATGTGTTTTGCCAACGCCGGATTCGACGTCACCTTGCTGGAGGTCAGCGCGGGTACGTTGGCGCGGGGTCTGGCAATTGTCGAGAAAAACTACGCCGGCAGTGTGCAGCGCGGCAAGCTCGACGAACAGGAGGCGCTGGCCTGTCGCGCCCGCATTCAAGGTACAACGGACTATGCTGCGCTTGCCGATGCAGATCTGGTTATCGAGGCGGTATTCGAAGATCCGCAGTTGAAAAAGGAAGTCTTTGCGAAACTCGATACGGTCTGCAAAAGCGGCGCCATTCTCGCGACCAATACCTCGTACCAGGACGTTGATGCAATCGCTGCCACAACGCGGCGAGCTGCAGATGTGATTGGCATGCATTTCTTCAGCCCGGCGCACATTATGAAATTGCTTGAAGTCGTGCGCGGCAAAAAGACGGCCGATGATGTGCTGGCGACAGTCATGGCCCTGGGCAAGCGTATTGGCAAGGTGCCTGTGATGTCAGGGGTCTGTTATGGCTTTATCGGTAATCGCATGCTGCAGGGCTATTTTCGCGAAGCGCAGCTCTGTCTCATAGAAGGCAGTACGCCGCAAGCCATCGATACCGCGCTGTATGACTGGGGCATGGCGATGGGTCCGATCAGCGTCGCTGACCTCGCCGGACTCGATGTCGGTTACAAGGCACGGCAGGCACTTGCAGAGTCGCAGCGCGGCGATCCGCGTTCCTACCGTGTGCCGGACGTACTGGTTGAGATGGGCCGCCTGGGGCAGAAGAGCGGCGCCGGTTTCTATCGCTACGATGCAGTGACTCGTGCCAGGTCCGACGATGCAGAAGTGATGCAGATTGTGGAACGCGAAGCGCATGCTATGGGCATCCGGCGCAGGCCGATTGCAGCAGATGAGATCGTGGAGCGTTTGATATTCGCCCTGATCAATGAAGGTATGAATATTCTTGATGAAGGTATTGCGCAACGTCCCGGCGATATCGATGTTGTATATACCTATGGTTATGGATTTCCATCTTGGCGCGGTGGCCCCATGTATTACGCTGATACCGTAGGTTTGAATTATGTAATTGAACGTATAGAAGAATTTCGCAAGCGTCTACATGCGAATAATTGGCAACCCGCAGCGCTATTGAAATCGCTTGTTGCAAAAAACTCGAGTCTGGCCCGTTGGGCGGAGTGAGGGTACAATGTAATATATGAATAGCGATGCTACGTTTAATGAAATTGATTGGGATGCGTCGCCTGGTGCGCCTTTGTCACCATGGACTTATTCCAATCCGGAATTGTTTGAACTTGAATACGAGGCGCTGTTTTTGCGCCGCTGGCAACTGGTTGGGCATGTTAACGATGTACCGAATGCCGGCGATTTCATTACCCATGACATAGGCCGTGACAACATCTTTGTCGTGCGAGGCAAGGATGAAAAACTGCGCGCTTTCAAGAATGTGTGTCGGCATCGCGCCTCGCGGGTACTCGAGGGCAGCGGCACTTGCAAGGGTGTGATTCGTTGCCCTTATCATGGCTGGACCTATCAGCTCGATGGCAGTCTGATGGCGATACCGCGCGATGAAAACTTCGAGGGCATCGACAAAAAGGATCACGGCCTGCACGAAATTCAGCTCGAGCAGTACCACGGGCTTTTGTTCGTTCGCCTCCAAGGGCACGGCCCGTCGGTGGCGGAACATTTCGGCGATACGGGCCGCTATTTCGAGATGTATGGCGTGTCGGACTATGTGCAGTGTATGCAGACCACGACGCAGATCTGGGATTGCAACTGGAAGGTTGCCTGGGACAATTACCTGGAGAATTATCACATCGCCATCGGACATCCCGGGCTGAGCAGGCTGGTGAAAATTTCCGATGTAGGAACGACGCTGACCAGCGGCGTAAGCTACGGCGAATTTGATCTGCGCAGCAAGCCATCGAACGTTGCTGCCGAGCGCGAGTACCAGGCAATGGTCGAGCACGCCCAGGCTCGAATTCCGGAAGAAATACGCGACAAATGGGTGCAGTTCGGTTTTGCGCCGAACCTCGGCATCGACCTTTATCCGGAATTACTCGATATTTTTCAGCTGATTCCTTTGTCGCACGACAAGACGATGATTCGTGCCGCCTACTATGGACATCAGGACCCGTCGCCGGAAGAGGAATTGTTGCGCCGCCTGAACATTCGCGTGAATGCGCCGATTAACGACGAGGACCAGCTGCTTTGTGCGCGCGTGCAGCAGGGGCTGCAAACGCATGGTTATACGCCGGGCCCCTTGTCGTATATGGAGATGGATATCTATCATTTTCATGAAATGATTCGCGAACTGATTCCGGTCGCAGCGCTGAAAAAGTCGCCATTACGTGGACAGGTCGCGGCAAAGAACTTCGAATTGCTGGCCGGCAAAAACTAAGTTGCATGCATTGGGGAAGTAAATGAGAGCAGCGCTGGCACGGATTCGGAGTTCCTGAACGACTTGCGCTTTGTTACTTCGACAGCCGTGTTACTGCTCACAGTCGCGGCTTGGTCCGCTGGTGAGACCCAGGAGATTGATCTGCAGCAGGCGCCGCTGCAGGATGTCTGGCCGGCGCTATCCGTGCCGCGTTTCGGTGATCTCGATGAGATGCTTGCTCGTGGTGAGATTCGCGTGCTCACGACATTCACGCTTGGATCCTACTTTATCGACAGGGGGCAACAACGCGGCACTGTTTATGAGCTGTCACTCGTCCTGGAGCAGTATGCGCGCGATCATCTAGGCGCCGATGCGCGCCGCCTCAAGGTAACCATCATCCCGGTTCGCCGTGACCAGTTGCTACCGCATCTTCTCGCAGGCTACGGTGATGTCGCATTCGCCAACCTGACGATAACGCCAGAACGCAGTGAAATGGTGGATTTTTCATACCCGTTTACCAACAAAACGCGCGAATTACTGGTAACCGCGCCCGGCGTTACCGGCATTAAAACGATGCAGGATCTCGCCGGGCGCGAAGTGGTCGTGCCGGCCGCGTCCAGTTATTTCGAGAGCATTACCGAAGTCAACGGGACTTTTTCCGCAAACGGACTTGAGCCGATCAGGATTACGGAGTCGGACCCACGGCTCGAAGTGGAAGACATTCTGGAGTTGATGGATTCGGACCTGTTGCCAATGACGGTGGCCGACGATCATCGCCTCCGCCTGTGGTCGCAGATATTCAAGAATATTGCCGTGCACGAGGACATCGCGTTTCGCGAGGGCGCATCCATCGCGCTCGCCATGCGCAAGGAAAGCCCGCAGCTGAAGCAGTTGCTCGATGGCTTTGTTCGCGAAAACCGGGTCGGTACCCTGGTCACCAATATCCTGATGAAAAAATATGGCCAATACACCGGCTGGGTCAAGCCTGCACTCGAACGTGAACCGGCGCGGCGATTGGACCAATTGGCAGGCCTGTTTCGCACGTACGGCGCGCAGTACGACATTGACTGGCTGATGCTCGCGAGTTTCGCGTTCCAGGAGTCAGGTTTTGACCAGAACGCGCGCAGCGAGGTAGGGGCCATTGGCGTGATGCAGGTCATGCCAAGTACGGCGGCGGATAATGCCGTTGGCATCGACCATATCGAGGTGCTGGAAAACAATGTGCATGCGGGCACCAAGTATCTGTCGATATTGCGCAACGATTACTTCGCGGACGAAGATCTCGACCCGACGGAGAGAATGCTGTTCACAATGGCCGGGTACAACGCAGGTCCGAATCGCATCAATAGATTACGGCGCGTGGCCGCCGATCGTGGCCTTGACCCGAACGTCTGGTTCAACAATGTCGAACTGGTGGTTGCGGCACAGTTGGGTCGTGAACCGATCAGCTATGTCAGCAATATTTACCGTTATTACATTGTGTACAAGCGCGCAATGGCAACGATGTACGTCGATGAACCTGTCGCCAATTAAGGAACTCATTGCAATGCACCGTCCGGGTCATGCACTCGGCCAGGACTTCTATCGCCGTGAGGATGTGTTCGAGATCGAGGTCAATCGTATCTTCCTCAAGTCGTGGATACTTGCGGGACACCAGAGCCAGGTACCGGAAGTTGGTGATTTTTTCGTTTTCGAGATCGCGGGCGAGTCCATCATCATCGTGCGCAGCGACACGTCACATATCAATGCGTTGTTGAACGTCTGCCGGCACCGCGGCTCGCGCGTATGCCTGGAAGAGCAAGGCCATACCGCGCGTTTCGTCTGTCCCTACCACGCATGGAACTACGACCTGAACGGCGCGCTGCAGGCGGCGCCGCAAATCATGGACACGCTTGATACCGGCAAGTATCCGTTGCGTCGCGTCAGGCTCGAGAATTTTCATGGTCTTTTGTTTATCAATTTCGATGTGCGTGCCGAGTTTGGGCCGATTGCCGCGGATCTCGGCAAGGTACTGGCCCCCTATGATTTGCCGCGCACCAGGCTTGCGCACCGCGAGAGTTACCGGATTTGCTCGAACTGGAAGCTCGCCGTGGAAAATTACTGCGAGTGCTATCACTGCGTGCCGGCGCATCGGGAATTTGCGGTTGGACACGGTCGCGCACGGCCCGAGCCGAAAGTTGAGGCACTGAAACAGGAGGTATTGAGTCGCGCGCAGAGCTGCGGGCTGTCAGCCGAACTGAGCAACCGTGGCTGGAACAAGGCCGAGGCAGTCGGCATGGATCGTTATGTCGATCGCTATCCGCTGTTGAAGGGACATGTGTCGGGCAGCCGCGACGGCAAGCCGGTGGCGCCGTTGCTCGGTAGCGTCAAGGGTTTCGATGGCGGCGCGACAGAATTCCAGGTCGGTCCGATCAGCTACGGGCTGGTGTATTGTGACTATGTCGTGTTGTATCGCTTCACCCCGGTGCGGGTAAATGAAACAAATTGCGAAGTGATCTGGCTGGTGCGCGAATCTGCGGTTGCAGGCAAAGACTACGATTTGCAGGAACTGATCTGGATGTGGGATGTCACCACACGAGCCGACAAGAAAATCATCGAGGACAATCGCCGCGGTGTCGATTCGCGATTCTTCGAACCGGGTCCCTTTACGCCAATGGAGTACTATACGCAGGCGTTTACCGAATGGTACCTGGGCATCATGAGCCAGTGCGAAGAGGGCCAATGAAGAAACTGCTACTGTTGATTCTGATCGCGCCGGCGGCAGTGTTGGCCTGGGGCGGAACCGGGCATCGGGTCGTGTGCGAAATCGCCTACCAGGAATTGCAGCCCGAGGCACGTGCCGAGCTCGACCGTTTGCTGACGCTCGACCCCGATTTCGACAACTTCGCGGACTCCTGCCTGTTCGCTGACAAGCCTGAGGTTATTCGGCCGATCGATCACTACATCAACCTGCCACGTTCGACGATTGCGATCAGCACTGGCGAATGCCCGCTGGCGCAAAGCTGTGTGACCGCGGCAATTCAGCAAGACACTCTCGTGCTGCGCGACCCGGAGTCCAGCGATGCGCAGAAACTGCTCGCGGTGAAACTGCTCGGTCACTGGGTAGGGGATATACATCAGCCGCTACATGTCTCCTTCCGCGACGATCGCGGTGCCAACAGCATCGATGTAAATCTCGACATGGAGTGGCCTAATTTTCACGGTGTCTGGGATGGTGAGATTCTGAGCTTCAACCGCGGTGGTGATTTCCGGCAGATCGCGGCGCGACTCGGCGCGCAGATATCGAATTCGCAGCGCGCGGCCTGGCGGCATGACTCGGTGGTCGAATGGGCCAACGAATCCTTTCAGATCACGATCGCGCCGGCAACGCGCTACTGCGTCCGGCAGCAGGGCGCCTGCTGGTACAGCGCAGACAATATGATCCTCGATGAGGGTGAACAGCGTCGCCTGCAGGACATCAGCAACAGCTACCTGCGTCGCCACGGGCCGCTGGTTGAGCTGCGCCTGCAACAGGCGGGTGTCAGGCTCGCGCAGCTGCTCAACGAATCATTCACTACGAGGACAGAAGAATGAGTAAAGTCAGTCAGTTGTTGATTCGATAACGGAAACTGATTCCCGCAATAAACACATCGTCATCGTAAGGCGTCGCGCCAAGGCTGAGTACCACCGGGATAGTTGCGGGCGCAACGCCTTGCAGCGCCCAGTCCTCGGTGCTGAAGCTCTGGTAACGCAGCTCGAGGTTGACTTCGAGGTGCTCGGATCGCTGGTAGGAGAGGGTAGCCCGAAGCTGATCAAAATCGCTCAGTAACTTCGGAAATTCTGTTCCGCCGGAGTTCATGGTGTCGATTGTGATCCGGGAGTCGCCGGAGGAGCGCGTGTAGTCGAACTTCAGATCAAACTTGTCCGCGATGCTGTTCAGCGTGAGGCCGGCACCAACTGTCGAGAAATCGTCATCGCCTGTTGCGCGCCAATCGGCCGCGCCTGAGGCTTCGCTGCCGGACTGATCCGAAGACAGGTTGTCGAACCCGATGTTCAGGTAGACGGTCGCCCGGTCCGTGACCAGCCAGTTTGCGTCGGCGCCAAAACGGATTTGCTCGCCGCCAGTCAGGCCAAGTTGCGAGTTCGTATAGGTGTCTTCTGCGTACAAGCTATCGAACACAATAGACAGCGGCAGGTCAGGCGGCGAGTAGCTCAGTGATATCTCGCCGAACTCGCGGTAGCGATAGGCCAGGTTGTACTTTCTGAGCAGCGGGTTTTGTCCGAGCGTCGCAGCAAATATCTCGTCATAACGATCGACATCACGCCTCGATGTGCCGCCACGTGCATCCAGTTCCAAAGTCTGCAGTGGTCGCCATCGGATCCGGCCCCAGCCCGTGTCCTCGCTGTGTTCGGCGACCTCCTGAAAGTCGTAGTCCTTGTCGATGCGGTCATAGCCGGCCGAAACGCGGAGCGTGTCGAACAGTCTGTATTCGGCGCTTGCGCGCAGCGTGTCGTGCGTAAAACTGTACGGCACATTCAATTCCAGCTCGCCGCTCACGAAGCTGTCCGCGATGACTCGATTCCAGAGGTCCCGCGCGGTCTTGTTGTCGCGTTCATCGTGGCGATAGCTCAGCCGGATTTTCGTCCGCGTGAACGGGCTTGCGGTGAATGCAAATGCGAGCCGGCTTGTATCAATGCCACCGTCCAGGTCCGATCTCGGCAGTGCTGCGGTGGAGAGAAGAGGATTGCTGCTGTAGGCAAGAAACGGTTCCGTCTGCTCAATCTCGCCGAAGGCCGCCGACAGACTGGCGTGCGCGTTGTACGCGGGAAATGCGTACGCCGCCGACAAGGTCAGTTGCTGGAATCGGTTGTCTGGCGGCGCCGCGAGGGTCGCAAATTCGGCTCCTGCTGCAGTGGTGAATGGATGTTGCCAGCCAAAACCGGTCTGGCCATTGTCGAAATCGGACAGGTACCAGCCGAGCGCGAGCGTCAGGCTGTCTTTTGCGTAGCGAATGCCAAGGTCCACCTCGTCGGTGGCGTAGTCAATGCGAACCGGCAACAACGCCGCGTTCGTATAATACGAGCCGCCGATAATCTTGCTGCCTTCCTGTTGTTGGCGGCGGTAGTCGGCGGACAGCTTCCAGTTTGAGCCCGGCAGGTAGTTTCCGCCGATCTCGTAATAACTTCGATCACTTGCAATCGCCTGCGAGCTGAGCGTGGTGTCCAGGCTCGAAAAGCCACTGGTGTCTGCCGCGGATACCCAGCTTGCCGGCAAGGACAGGTCGCCGCCTGATGCGTCGAAGATCGTCGTTGTCGTGTTGAATTGGCGTCGCGGCAACTCTCGGTAGGCGAGGCGGTAGTCGAACCGGCCGGACTTCGCACCTTCGATGGCGGCGGATCTCGATTCCAGGCCGAGATCCTCGAGTGTCCAGCGCAAACTATGGCCGTCCCGGGTGTAGGCGCCGTCGCCGCCGAGATCCGCGTAAACGCCAGCTTCGTCATAGCCGGTCGCGTCGCCAAGGTAGGCGGAATCCTCGCTGACGTTGGTCGCGCCGACCTCGTAGTCGCCGTGGTAGCCGGACTGGAACGGGCAGAACTCGCAAATCCACTCGCTGGTATCGACGGACTGTGCGCCTGCGCCGGGGGCTGCCAGGGCCATGACGAGGATGGCGCCGGGGCCAGCTGCAATTCGGGCAAGTTTAGGCTGCTGCAGTTTCATCGTGTCAGTTTCGTGCCGGACGGGTGATTGGAACCGTGTACCTGCGAATGGCAATTCATGCAGCCCTGAGCAAGCAGGTAGCGGGACGGCATTGCGGACGCCAGCCCGTCGTCTTCGTAGGCCACAGACGGGTGCCCGTCCTGCGAGTGACAGCCCTGGCACAGCAGCGGCGCGCGTTGCGTCAACATACCTGGATGGTTGGAACCATGCGGGGCGTGGCACAGCCCGCAATCCTCGCTGACCGGGGCGTGCTCCCAGAGATACGGACCGCGCTTGTCGGCGTGGCACTGATAGCAGGTATCGTTCAGCGTAACCCGCGCCAGCTGCGCCGCGACGGTATCGCCGTGCATGCCGTGGCAGGCCGTGCAGCTCATCTTTTCTTCGAACAGCGGGTGCGCGAAGGCCTTAAGGGTCTCGTTCTTTTGCAGCTGGTGGCATGCTGCGCAAACCTCGGCTTGTGTCGAGGTCTGGGTTACAGCGTCGACGCGAGCGTGGCTCTGGTGGCAGTCGGCGCAGGAGACCTCGTCGAAAGCGTGCGCACCGGCGTGCCAGCCAATGCCAACATCGCTCGCATGACAATCCATACACATGCTGTTTTCGACCTCGACAGCGGTATTGTCGCGCTCGTTGAAGTAAATCAGCGGTGGACGCTCCGCGCCGCGCCGCACCCGGCCCGCGTGCGTGTCTCCCGGTCCGTGACAGGCCTCGCACTGCAGCTGGCCGTGGCCGAACGGGCTGCGGGGATCCAACGGTACCGCGTGCGCTGTCGCGAAAATCGCCAGCGCCGCGGCGTCCTCATGACACGACAGGCAGGTATCAGCGCCTTTGCGTGTGTACTTGGACACGGTCTCCTCGCCAGACTGGGCATGGAGCGCCAAGGGCGCTGACGCGAGCAGCGCCACGGCAAGGTATTTCAGGATGTTCGCCCTCATGCCGCTGCCAATGCGCCGATAAGGCTCCGCGTTCTTCAATTAAACTCGAAGTCGCCCACGCCATGCATGACGCCCACATCCGCCGTACGGCCGGGGCCATGACACAGCACACAGGTCTCGACCCCGGAGGAAATCAGCGTAGCGTCTGCCGCCTTGGTCGCGTTGAAATCGCCGCCATTCTGTTTCATGTGTTCGGCCGCCAGGAAGCCGGTGTGGCATGCCGAGCAGGTAGACGCATTCGGAGAAACAACGACGTCGTCGGTTGGCGTCGATGTATTGTTGGCGTCCACCGTCGTGCCGAGAATCTCGCCTGGCTCGACCGGATAATACTGGCCGGGCAGGTGGCAGCCCTCGCAGTTGTTCAGGCGGCCCGGATACACGACATCAAAATACGGGTGCGCCGAGTTGCCAAAACCGCACAAACCAACATTGCCGCTGTGAATACCGTGAATCATGTTTTTGAAGTCAAGTGCCTGGTCGTCGGCGCCCAGGTTATTGACGCAGGCGCTGCCGGCAACGCGCCGACTGATGTCCGTCGCGTTCGGATTGTGGCACAACACGCAGACCGCCGGATTGTCGGTGCGATTATTACCGTGCAAGGAGAGCTGCTTGTGGCAGTCCTGGCATTTTTCGATGGCGACCGCATTGCGCCGCGGTGCTGCAGCGGCACCGTTTACGCCGAAATACGCGACTGCAGTGGTAACCGCCACGCGGTCGGTGCTGCCCGCGATGACGCCATTTTCATTCAGGTCCATACCCGGGTGGCCTTCGAGTGCGACCCCGATCGAGCCGGTCAGGCCTGCTGGCAGACCGCTCGATGACACGGCCGTGAATATTCCGTCGCCGTCGGTATCAGTACCTGCGCCGCCGCATCCGGCACCGAGCGCATTAATGCCAAGTGGCGCGGCATTCGATGTGCCGGCTCCGGTATTGCGGTAGTCGTCGGTGGTCCAGCCGATATCGATCGCGAGCCGGCTGGTGCCGTCGGCGCAGGCCGTGAACTCGGGGTCGTTGGCGATATCGTAACGCACGCCACTGGCATCGCTGACCGAATAATCGACTTCCAGCGGCGCACCGCCGGCGACGACATTTCTCACCGCTTCGACCTTGAAAACAAAGTTCTGGCTGGCTTCGAGGCCGGGAATGCGGTGAATCTCCTGCACCCGCACCAGCTTGCCGTCGCTGTTGGTCACGGTCGCTGTTTCGCCATGGCAATCGAGGCACTGCGTGTCGTCAGCGAAATTGAAACCTCCGGGATGCATGCCGTTCTCGATCGCGTAATCATGGCTGCCATTACCGGCATTGCCATCGTCGTAGTGGCAGGTACCGCAGGCTGCACGGTTTGCCACGAGACGCCAGTTGCTGGCCTGCGGCGTGTCGGCATCACTTTCCTGGTGGCAGGTCTGGCAGTTGCGAACGTCCTGCGTCCACTCAATATCGGAAAAGTCGTGCACTGTGCCACCGAAACCGATGATTATGTAGCCGTCACGGCCGGAATGAATGTTGTGTACCAGGGCCTTCAAATCCACGGTATTGCCACTGTCACCGTCGATCGAGTGCGGGTTGTGGCAGGTGACACAGTAGGTCACGTCGGTACGCGGGCCACCGTGAAAATTGAGTACGTCGTGGCAGGCGTTGCAGGTATCGTTATCAACGATGTTACGCGTGAATACTGGTGCGCCACCGGCCGGTACGAAATCATAGATGCCGTTGGACGAAATCGGCGCCTGGCCGCGTATTTCGACGCCGAGCCTGTGGGTCTTGAGCGCGTCGTAGACAGGCGCGCCCGGGTACGCGGTCAGCGCCTGTGCAAAGGTGTACTGGTAACTGCCGTCGCCATTGTCGATGAACCTGGCGCTGGACGCAGTTTCAGTGTTGCCCTGCGCATTCGGGATACCGCCGCTGCTGCGCGTAATATAGTTTTGCCATTCGCTCGAGGCGCCGCTGCCCGGCGCCGAGTCCGAAAGCTGTGCGAGCACAAACCGGATATCGCCGGCCGGCAGGCCGACAAGGCCCTGGGTGAGGTCATTGGTCAGGCGTAGCTGGACCACCGGCGCACCGCCGCCCGCGGGCACGGTAACGCTGGTTACGGAAATGTTAATGCGCTCGGCACTATCGACCGGCACGCCACCGGTTCCACCGGTCGGGCCCGGAGGGCCCGGGGGGCCGGCGTTTCCGGGGGGACCACCGGGCCCGGCAGCGCCATCCTTGCCGTCGTCACCGGAGCAGCCGAACAGCAGCGTAGCCATTATTGTTAGTAGGGCCAGGCGAACAATACCGCAACGATGACTCATAAAATTTCCTCAAATTTTCTCGATTATCTTGTCGTACCGGCCAGGATTTCTCCCCCACAGCGTTGATACCAGATTCAGGGCGTTTTTCTAATTACGGCAAATACTTATAATTTTCGAGTACTGTTACCGATAGTTGTCATGCCCGATTTGTGGCATAGAATAACAAACATCAGAGGAAAGCTGCATGCAACGAAGACTGGCTTTGCCGATATGCGTGGCGATGTTCTTTGGCAGTGCCGCGATTGCCGAAGAGCTTGACGTCGTAACCGAGAATTGCAACAGCTGTCATGGCGATAATGGCGTCAGCCAGTGGTCCGACGTACCGACCATCGCCGGCATTGACGCGTTCGTGCACGCGGAAGCGTTGTACACCTATCGCGATGAGGCGCGTCCCTGCGCGGAGAGCAAGTACCGCCAGGGCGATACGGATCGGCCGCCGACGAGGATGTGTGACATCGCGTCCGAGCTCAGCGACGACGCCATTGAAGCACTGGCCGAACACTACGCGGCGCTGCCTTTCCGCGCCGCCAGACAGGACTTCGATGCGGCACTCGCCGCGGTCGGCAAGGAAATCCATGATCGCGATTGCGCCCGCTGCCATTCCGACGGTGGCAGTAACCCCGACGATGAGGCGGGCATTCTCGCCGGCCAATGGATGGACTACCTGCGACTCGCGTTCGCAGAATACGCATCCGGAGACCGCGAACAGCTCGAGAAAATGCAGGAAAAGATGGCTCCGCTCAGTGCGGCGGACGTCGAGGCCTTGTTGCACTATTACGCCAGCCAGCAGTGAGCTTGCTGTGACGGATCGGAGCCGTTTGCTGGCTGAGCTTTTCGCGGCGATCGATGCGAAGGATACTGCCGCTTTTTTGCGCATGCTTTCGCCGACCGCGGTTTTCCGCTTCGGCGCATCACCGCCGGTACAGGGTAAGGATGCGATCGGTGCCGCGGTCGATGCCTTTTTCTCGAGTATCGCCGCGATACGGCATGAGCTGAAGAATCAGCTCGGGGGCAGCTCGATGCTGGTCTGTGAAGGCGACGTTACCTATACAAGACATGATGGTTCGACGATCACCCTGCCGTTCGCGGATTTCTTCGAATTCGACGGCGACCTGATCGATGGCTACCGGATCTACATCGAGATCGCCCCTCTATACGCGCCCAGCTCCTGAAATGTTGCGAAATGGTGCCGGTGCATGAACGTTGAGGACCTGTTCGGCAGCTTCCTGAGTCGCCTGAATCAGCGCCTGATGGCGTTTCCGGAGACATCGGACGCCACGACGCTGCCTGCGGCCGACCCGGACCAAAGCTACCTGCTGTACCTGCACGTTCCGTACTGCATGTCGCTGTGCCCATTCTGCTCTTTTCATCGCGTCAGGTTTGATCACGATAGCGCCACAGGATATTTCAAAAGCCTGCGGCACGAGGTCAGGCTGCATGAGGACCTGGGCTACCACTTCGACGAGCTGTATGTCGGTGGCGGCACACCGACGGTCCTGCCGGCCGAGCTCTTTCGCACCATCAGCGAGGTGCGCGAACGGCATGCAATTACCAGCGTGTCGGTAGAAACCAATCCGGATCACTTGCGGCCGGACTCGCTGCAACTCCTGCAGGACGCGGGCGTCAACCGGCTGTCAGTTGGCGTGCAGAGTTTCGATGACGAGCTGTTGCAGGCCATGCATCGCTATGAGGCCTACGGTAGCGGGGCCGAGACCGCACAGCGGCTAAAGCAGGCCAGCGGCAGGTTTGACACTTTGAATGTTGACATGATTTTTAACCTGCCGCAGCAGACCGCCGTGTCGTTGCGTCGTGATCTCGATATCCTGCTGGACGACGTGGGCGCAGACCAGGTGTCGTTCTATCCGCTAATGGCGAGCGAAACAACGAGAGCGCTGATGTCGCGGACCATGGGCGCCCCCGGATCGACGCATGAACGCAAGTTTTACGAAATGATTGTCGAGCGCATGTTAAGTGCCGGTTACCAGCGAGCGTCCGCCTGGTGTTTCTCGCGTGCCGCGGGAATGCTGGATGAATACATTATTGATCACGATGAGTACGTCGGCCTCGGCAGTGGTGCGTTCAGCTATGTCGGCGGAAGCCTGTACGCAAGTGCCTTTGCCATCCAACAGTATGTGCGAATGGTCGAGTCGGGCTCGAGCGGCACCGTCAACCGTCGTGTACTGTCGGAACGTGACCAGATGCGTTACTACCTGTTGATGCGACTGTTCGGCGGTTCGCTGCACAAGAATCAGGCGGAAGCGCACTTCAACGGCAAGTTTCAGCAAAAACTCTGGCCGGAGCTGGCGGCATTGAAATCGGTCGGCGCGATCCGGCACAAGGGCGAAGCACTGCAGCTGACAGAGCGCGGGTATTACCTATGGGTGATTCTCATGCGGGAGTTTTTTGGCGGCATCAACACGCTTCGTGAACAGGTACGACGCGACACCGTACAGGAGCAACCCGCACTACGTGCAAGGGAGTAGAGACATGGCGGAACAGGAACAGACATCGAAGTCCCGGATCTGGCACAAGCCGGCCAGCAAGTGGCTACTGGGAATCCCGCTCGGCGGATTTGTGGCCTTTGGCCTGGGTGCCGTGGCGCTTGGCACCGTCAACTATGTGCTACACAAAACGAGCGAGACCGAGTTTTGCTATGCGTGTCATTCGCACGATGCGTTTATCCGCCCGGAGTACGAAGCATCGAGCCACTTCATCAATGCGGCCGGCGTGCGCGCGGCTTGTGCCGACTGTCACCTGCCACACGACAACTGGTTCGAGCTGGTATGGACGAAAGCCGTGGTATCACTCGACATCGTTCCCGAACTGATGGGCAAGATCGACACCGCTGAGAAGTACGAGGCACATCGCGCCGAGTTGGCGGAGTCCGTCTGGCGGCAGTTCAAGTCGGATGATTCGAGGTTTTGCCGGAGCTGCCACAGTATTGCGGCGATGGATCTCGAAGCGCAGGGGCGCACGTCCGCAAGACGGCATACCCAGGCAGAACAGCGCGGTGAAACCTGTATCGACTGTCACTACGGCATCGTGCACAAGGAACCGGAGAACGCGGATCAGATCATGGACGCGATCGACGCAGAATTAGCCGGTGAGGGCGATGCAGCCGAGTGAAGCTCGCCGCGAGCTCTACCTTGAACTGCTGAGTGGTGCGAGCGGTGTCACGCTCGCGTTGTTCATGTGGGGCCACATGGTACTGGTCGGTTCCATCCTGACCGGCGAGCGCGGTTTCGACTGGCTCGCGGGACTGCTCGAGGACTACTTCATCGCACAGCCTACGGTGGTCATTATCTTCCTGATGTTTCTACTGCATGCGGCGCTCGCGAGCCGCAAGATACCGTCGCAATTAACTGAACGCAGGCGTATGCGCAAGCTTGGGCAGGAACTGCCGCATGCGGAGTCGCTGCTCTGGATCTGGCAGGTGCGCACCGGCATGCTCATCCTGGTGCTCGGCAGCTTTCACCTGATCTTGCTCGGCATTGACGTGCTGACGCCGTTATTCGGTGAGCGCGCCGGTATCGAAGCCGCGAGCAGCGTTGCCAGGGTTCGCGGCGGACTCTGGATCCTGTACGCGCTGTTGTTAATTGCAGTCGAATTTCACGCCAGCGTCGGTCTGTATCGCGTTGCCATCAAGTGGGGTGCAGGACTGGCACTGTCGAGACCCGTGCTGCGCGGCATTGAACGCGTGCTGCTGTGGTTTTTCCTCGGCCTCGGCGTGCTCGTACTGCTGGTGCTCGCCAGGGTGATTGCGCCGCCCCTTGGCTTCCTGCTCACGGAATTACCGCCATGACCGCAGAGCTCAGCACGACGGATGTCCTGGTCATCGGCGGCGGTCTGGCCGGCGAGCGTGCGGCGATAGCAGCTGCATCCGCAGGGCAAAGTGTGCTGATCCTGTCGCTCGTGCCGCCGCGCCGCAGCCACAGCTGCGCTGCCCAGGGTGGCATGCAGGCGGCGCTGGGCAACTGCGTTATGGCGGAGGGCGACAACCCGACCCTGCATTATCTCGATACAGTGCGCGGCTCGGATTGGGGTGCGGACCAGGAGGTCGTGCAGATATTCGCGGAGGAGGCGCCCATCGCCGTTCGCGAACTGGCCTATTTTGGCGTGCCCTGGACCCGCGTGCGCGGCGGTCCCAACAGCTATTTCATCAAGGGCAAGAGCGTCGAGATTGACGAACGCGCGGAAAACGACGGCCTGATCATGCATCGCGATTTTGGCGGCACGGCGAAGTGGCGCGCCTGTTACGCCGCCGCCGGCACCGGGCATGCTGCACTGTATGCCGTTGACGGCGAGGTCGTGCGTCTCGGGGTGACGGTGCGTGATCGTGCCGAGGCCGTCGAACTGATCCACGATGGCCACCGTTGCTGGGGTGCTGTGGCGCGCTGTCTTCGGACCGGTCGCCATTTTGCCATCGCTGCCAGGGCGACCATCATCGCGACCGGTGGTCATGGCCGGATTTACGGCAAGTACACCACCAACGCGACCATCAACGAAGGGACCGGTGCCGCAATTGCGCTGCAGACCGGCATCGTGCCGCTTGCCAACATGGAAGCCGTGCAGTTTCACCCGACGGCGCTGTCACCAAGCGGCATCCTGGTGACTGAAGGATGTCGCGGCGACGGTGCCTACCTGCTGGATCGCAACCTGCACCGCTTCATGGTCGACGCCGAACCGGTGAAGCAGGAGCTTGCGAGCCGCGACGTCGTTTCGCGACATATGGAGCAACGCATGCGTGATGGCCTCGGCGTCGACACACCCTACGGTCCGCACCTTTGGCTGGATCTGCGGCACCTCGGTGAGCGACACCTGTTCACCAAGCTGCGTGAGGTGTTCGACATCTGCCAGGACTTTGTCGGCCTCAATCCGGCCAACGACCTGATTCCGGTGCAACCGATGCAACACTATTCGATGGGCGGGATTCGCGTGAACAAGGATGGCCAGGCATATAACCTGGCGGGCCTGTTTGCTGCGGGTGAGGCGGCCTGCTGGGATATGCACGGGTTCAACCGCCTGGGCGGCAATAGCCTGGCTGAGACCGTGGTGGCCGGCCGGATCGTCGGCCGGCACGCCGCCGAGTACGCTGCTGCCACGGCCCTTGAGCTGCCGACGCAACTCGCGTTCAGCTGCGTGAACGCGGCGGAGAGTCGCGCCCACGAATGGCTGCAGCGCAGCGGCCGAGGCCCGACTGTGTACGAGATTCGTGATGCCATGGCTGAGACCATGATGCGCAAAGTGGGCATTTTCCGTAACGGGCCCGACCTGGAAGAAGCCGTCGCCGACCTCGATGGCTTGTTGGCCGATTGCAATGTCGCCGTGTTGCGCTGCAAGGCACCCGGAATGAATCCCGAGTTGAGTTTTGCGCTGCGCCTGAAAGGCATGCTGCGGCTGGCGCTGATCACGGCGATGGGGGCACTTGCCAGGACCGAAAGCCGCGGCGCCCATTATCGTTCGGATTATCCGCTCAGAAATGACGCCGACTGGCTGCAGCGGACCCTGGTGCGCTGGCCAGCCGGTGCACTGGCGCCGGAGTTCAGCTACGAGCCCGTCGGTATCATCGATGTGCCGCCGGGGCACCGCGGTTACGGCAGTGACAAGAGAATAGCCATGACGATGTCGATTGAGCAGTACAACAGTGATGTGCAACAGCAGCAAGCGCGGCACGGCCGGCTCGAGACGCGCGATCCGCCCGGCAGCCGCCTGCGCCCCGGCGAATGGGCAGGCCAATCATGAGCGCAGCCGGGCCGACGCCAGCACGCCAGCTGCGTTTTGAAATTTTTCGCTATGACCCGGAAGACCCGGCATCGACGCCGCACATGCAGAGCTTCGAGCTCGAAGAGGCGCCGTACATGACACTCTATATCGCCCTCAACCAGCTACGCGAAAAACAGGATCCAAGCCTGCAATTTGATTTTGCGTGTCGTTCGGCGATCTGCGGTTCCTGCGGCATGCTGGTCAATGGGCGCCCGGCGCTCGGCTGCCGGACCCTGACTGCCGGGCTGCCTGATGTCATTCGCCTGCACCCCTTGCCGGTATTCAAGCTGATCGGTGATCTTTCCGTGGACACCGGCCGCTGGTTTCGGCAAATGGTGGAGGAGAACGAGGCCTGGATGCATGCCGCGCAGCCCTTCGATCCGCAGGCCCCGGAACAACGCATGGACGACGACCTGGCACAGGCGATCTATGCCGGCGAGCGTTGCATCGAGTGCGGCTGCTGCGTGGCCTCCTGCGGTGTTGCGAATCTCAGGCCGGATTTCGCGGGTCCGGCCGGGCTGAACCGGATTGCGCGTTTCATGATGGACCCGCGCGATACGCGCAGTGATGCAGACTGGTTCGAAGTGGTATCGAACAGCGACGGCGTATTCGGCTGCCTCGGCATGATGGCCTGCCACGACGTTTGCCCGAAGCAACTGCCGCTGCTGGAAGTCTATGCCTACTTGCGGCGCAAGATGCTCGCCACCGGCCTGCGCTGATCCCCGCTTGTTCAGGGTTGGGATATTTCGGCCAGTGCGCGCAATACATCGCGGCGACTGATCTGGCCGACGAGCCGGTTGTCCTTCATGACCGGGTAACGGCGCAATCCGGATTCCATGAACAGCTCCGCCAGATCGATGACGCTCATGCCTGCATCGACCGTCTTTACGTCGCTGACCATCAGGTCTGAGACCGGGCCGCCCGGCTCATGGTGATACGCCGCCGCCAGCACAACCTTCATGCAATCAAATTCGGACAACATGCCGACGAGGTTGCCGTGATCGTCGACCACGGGTGCGCCCGCGATTCGGTGTTGGATCAGCTCATGGATAGCATCGAGCACATCCATCTCGGGTGTAAAGGTGACCAGTTTTCCGGACATGTAGTCCTTGACGAGTACAGATCTGAGCGGCATTTTCGTTCCTATATGTTCCTGGTGGGTCGATCGCGGCATGCATCGCTGCAAAGCTCGCAGCCTTGCCCGTTGATGCCGCCACAGCTACCTTTAATCGGTTTGCGACCGGCGATGACACCGATGCTCATCAGGGCCAGCATAGCGCTGATGATGATGAAAGCCAGCAGCAGTGTTATCAGCAATGTCATGGTTTGGCCAGCTCGCGTGCGAATCGGGTCGACATGCGCTCCTGCACACCAGCATCGGTACGCAATTGAAACAGCGCGGCAATATCCTGCTGTTCGGCGAACTGCATGCCCTCGATGGGGCCGAGCACCAGTAATGCAGTTGCCAGTCCATCTGCAAGCGCCGTTGAGTCCGCAACCACGCTCACCGCGGCGACGCTGTGCGACACAGGGTAGCCGCTGCGCGGATCGATGGTGTGAGAATAAATGCGTCCGTCATGCTCGAAGTAATTTCGATAATCGCCCGAGGTCGCCATGGACGCGTCACTCAGCTCGACGACCCGCGTAACGGAACTTGCGCCGCGGTGCGGCGCCTCGATGGCAATTGACCAGGGCTGGTTATGTGCATTGCTGCCGGTGACGCGGATCTCGCCGCCGATTTCGACAAAGTAGTTGGACGCGCCGAAGTCGCTCAGCAAGCTGGCAATACGATCCACGGCGTAGCCCTTCGTATACGCGGAAAGATCGACATAGAGTGCCGGCAACGCCTTGGCGAGAGCGGGTACCGAGCAATCCGTTTGCAGGTGCTGGTTACCGGTCAACCGCATGGCCTCGGCGATACGCTCGGCGCCCGGCGGCTGCGCAACTGTAATATCCGGACCAAATCCCCAAAGATTTACCAGCGGACCCACGGTGATGTCGAATGCGCCACCGGTGAGGTGGGACAAACCCTGTGCTGCCGCCACCACCGCGCATAGCTCTGCCGATACGACGAACCAGTCGCTGCCGCTATGCGCATTGAATCGCGACAACTCGGAGTCCGGTCGATACGTGGACATCGATGCTTCGATTGACGCCAGCGTTTTCGTGACCTGGTCCTCGAGGGTGGTCATCGACACTCCATGCGGCGGTGCAACAAGCTGAATGCTGAATGTCGTTCCCATCGTCGCACCGGATAGTCGCGACACCGGGCGCTCGTCGACCGGTCGCTCGCAGGACAACAGCAGGGTCGGCAGCATGATCGCGAGCAGGACACGCAAACTATGCCCCGAAGTCATCGAGCAAAATATTGTCACGCGTCACACCCAGATCGAGCAGCATGGCGATCACGGCTGTATTCATCATCGGTGGCCCGCAAATATAGTATTCACAATCCTCGGGTGCCGGATGTGAGGACAGGTACTCGTCACGCAACACCTTGTGAATGAATCCGACGTAGCCCGACCAGTTGTCTTCAGGGAGCGGCTCCGATAGTGCGATATGCCAGTCGAAGTTGTCGAAATCGGCGGCGAGCTTGTTGAATTCATCGACGTAAAACACTTCCTTGAGACTGCGACCGCCATACCAGAAGCTGATCTTGCGCGTGGTCTTAAGCCGCCTGAGCTGGTCAAAGATATGTGATCGCATCGGCGCCATGCCGGCACCGCCACCGATGAAGACCATTTCGCTGTTCGTATCCCTGGCATAAAACTCGCCGAATGGGCCGGAGATGGTTACCTGGTCGCCGGGTTTCAGGCTAAAGATGAATGACGAAATCTTGCCAGGCGGAATCCTGTCGTTCGCGCCCGGCGGTGGTGTCGCAATGCGCACATTAAGCTTGACGACGCCGCGTTCCAGAGGAAAGTTCGCCATCGAGTACGCGCGTGAGGTGATTTCGCTGACGGTCGACTCGAATCGCCACAGCTTGTAGCGGTCCCATTCGTTACGGAATCGCGCATCAATATCAAAATCGGAAAAACGCACGTGGTGCGGGGGACATTCGAGCTGAATGTAGCCGCCTGCCTTGAAATCCATGTCTTCGCCGCGTGGCAGAGCCAGTACCAGTTCCTTGATGAAACTCGCAACGTTGTTGTTCGACACCACACGGCAAACGTATTTCTGTACGCCGAAGACTTCATCGGGCACGCGGATGCGCATATCCTGCTTGACCGCGACCTGGCAAGACAGGCGCTCGTGATTGGCTGCCTCACGCTTGCTGATAATGGATGTTTCGGTCGGCAGGATGGCACCGCCGCCTTCCAGCACCTGTACCCGGCACTGCCCGCAGGTGCCACCGCCGCCGCAGGCCGAGGCAACGAACATGCCGCTGTCGGCGAGGCCCTGCATCAGCTTCACGCCGACCGGCATCAATAGTTCCCGGTCACCGTTGACGATAACTTTCACCTTGCCGCTGGCTACCAGCCGCGAGCGCGCCAGCAGGATAACCAGCACCAGCAGCAGCACAATGGCGGCAAATAATCCGATGCCGAGGCCGACTGCCAGCAGCTTTGAGGTCCCCGCCATCAAAGCTGGATTCCCGAGAGTCCCATGAAACCCAGCGACATCAGGCCAGCGATAATGAAGGTAATACCAAGCCCCTGAAGCCCGTCAGGTACATCGCTGTAACGCAACTTCTCACGAATACCGGCAAGTGCGATCAGCGCCACGGCCCAGCCGAAACCACTGCCCACGCCGTAGACGATGCTTTCCGGCAGGTTGTACTGGCGCTCCACCATGAACAGCGATCCACCGAGAATCGCGCAGTTGACGGTAATCAACGGCAGGAAAATGCCGAGCGCGTTGTAGAGTCGCGAGAAATAGCGGTCGAGGAGCATTTCGAGGATCTGCACCAGCGCGGCGATTACGCCGATGTAGCTGACGAGGCCGAGAAAACTCAGGTCGATGTCTGGCAGGCCCGCCCAAGCCAGCGCGCCATCGCTCAACAGGTAGCGATGCAGCAGGTGATTGACAGGGACCGTGATGGCCTGCACGCCGACTACAGCAAGGCCGAGCCCGATCGCAGTTTCAATGCGTTTGGATACCGCGAGGAAAGTGCACATGCCAAGAAAAAAGGTTAGCGCCAGGTTCTCGACGAAGGCTGCCTTAAGAAAAAGATTTACGTAGGCGTCGATCAGAGCACCTCCGTGCGATGCACTTCATGAATCTGGTATTCATGCCGGTCCACCTGTTTCGGTCGCAGCGACCGTATCGCCCAGATCAACAGGCCGATGAGAAAAAAAGCGCTGGGTGGCAACAGCATCATGCCGTTGGCCTGGTACCAGCCGCCGTTGCCGGTGAGCGGCAGTATTTCGTACCCGAACAAGGTGCCCGCGCCGAGCAGTTCGCGGCTGGTGGCGACCGTGATCAGTACAGCGCTGTAGCCAAGGCCGTTGCCGAGACCATCGAGAAAACTCATACCGACCCCGTTCTTCATGGCGAATGCCTCGGCACGACCAAGGACGATGCAGTTGGTGATGATCAGGCCTACGAAAACCGACAGCTGCTTGCTGGTCTGGAACGCATAGGCTTTCAGCAGCTCGTCAACGACGATGACGAACGATGCAATGATCGTCATTTGCACAATGATGCGAATGTTGTTGGGAATGTGGTGGCGGATACTGCTGATGGCGGCGCCGGACATTGCAGTCACGCTGGTCAAAGCGATGCACATCAACACAGCGGGCAGCAGCGACGTCGTTACCGCCAGTGCGGAACATATCCCGAGTACCTGCAGGGTAATCGGGTTGTTATCGACGATTGGTTCGATCAGTACCTTGCGAAGTTCCGTCATTACCGTTTGCCTTGTCGTCTAGTTTCCGGAGGAATGGGCCGAATCCGTTTGGGCCGACCCAGTACTGCAACAGCTTGCTGACGCCCCTGCCGGTCAGGGTCGCGCCGGACATACCGTCCACCTTGTGGACAAGGTCGTCGCCAGCGCCAGCCTGGCCGCGTACGACCTCGATGCGGACCTCGCCATGGTCGTCGAATATCTGCTTGCCAGGCCACTTCGCCAGCCATTCGGCACTTTCGACCTGGTCGCCCAGTCCAGGTGTCTCTGCGTGCTGGTAAAAGCGCAGCCCGATGACAGTCCGACCATCGGGCGCCAGTGCCAGGTAGCCATACATCGTCGACCAGAGCCCGGGTCCGTAGACCGGCAGGATGACTTGCCGGATATCGCCGTTTTCGCGAATCAGGTACACCGGCGAGTAGATCGCGCGACGTCGCAGGCCCGCAATATCAAATTCGGCCGGGATTGCGATACCCAGGGTCTGGTCACTGCTTGCCGCTATAGCATCGAAATCGTCTGCGTTCATGGTCGTCACGTAGTCGCCACTGGCGAGGTCGACGAGACGTGTATCGACTGCGGCGAACTGTTCGGCAATGTCCATGCCCGGGGTGTAAATGCCGGCTACATCAAGCACGATTTGCTGCCGGAAGCTGGTTTCATTGATCTGCTGGCGCGGCTTGAGCATGACCGATGCTGTCGCGACCAGAATCGAACAGACGAGACTTACGCCGACGGCGACCGTCAGCGTATTTGCGACGCTGTCCCTGTTTTCAGCCATACCGTTTCAATCGACGCCTGACGTTCAGGCGAATGACACACCAGTCGATGATCGGTGCAAAAATATTGCCGAGCAGAATCGCCAGCATGATGCCTTCGGGAAACGCGGGGTTCACCACGCGAATCAGGTAGGTCAGGGCGCCGACCAGCAGTCCGAATATCCAGTGACCGGCCGTGGTATCGGGTGCGCTGACCGGATCGGTAGCCATAAATACGGCGCCAAACGCGAAGCCTCCCAGGACGACATGCCATTGCCAGCTCATCGCGAACATGGGGTTGCTGCTGTCCAGCCCGCTGAACATCAGTGCCGGGATTATCAGGCCGGCAAAGGTCGCGACAATGATTCGCCATGAGGCAATACCGGTATAGATCAGCATGGCCGCGCCGAACAGACAGGCTACCGTTGATGTCTCGGCGATGGAGCCTTGTATCTGCCCGAGGAATGCCTGCGTCCAGGTGATGCCGCTGGCAATCACCCCGGGTACGCCGTCAATGGCGGCGATGCCGAGCGCGGTTGCACCGCTGTAGCCGTCAACCGGCACCCAGACCGAATCGCCCGACATCTGCACCGGATAGGCAAAGTACAGGAATGCCCTGCCGACCAGGGCCGGGTTGAGGAAGTTTTTGCCGGTGCCGCCGAACACTTCCTTGCCAATGACCACGCCGAAACTGATACCGACCGCCACCTGCCACAACGGAATGGTGGCGGGCAGAATCGCGGCATATAACAGCGAGGTGACAAAAAAGCCCTCGTTCACCTCGTGATTGCGGACGGCCGAAAACAGTACCTCCCAAAACCCGCCTGCCGCCATGGTGACAGCGTAAATCGGCAGGAAGTAGAGCAGGCCATGCACAAAATTATCGTAGAAGCTGGCCGGGTCATAACTGACAGCCAAGAGTGACATGATCGCACCGCGCCAACCGTCCGCCGCTGTTACACCGAGCATTGCCATGGCCGAGTTGGCCTGGTAACCCGTGTTCCACATGCCTGCCAGCACGCAGGGCGTTGCCGCGAATACCACCAGGATCATTACTCGCTTCAGGTCCAGTGCATCGCGAACGTGCGGTGCGCCACGCGTGACATCGGGTGGCGAGTAAAACAGCGTGTCGACCATCTCATAAATAGCATGAAATTTTTGCAGCCGGCCACCGCGTGTAAACAATGGCTCCATCCGGTCGAGCATTTGTCGAAATTTTTGCATCAGCCGTTTGTTTCTATTTCATCGAGGTTCATGCGCAGAAAAGGACCATACTCATACTTGCCATTGCAGACGAACGAGCACAGCGCCAGGTCCTCCTCGTCGAGCTCGAGGCAACCGAGTTCGCGCGCCCGGTCAGTGTCTTCAACCAGCAGTGCTTTCAGCAGCGGCGTCGGCAGGATATCCAGCGGCATCACCTTTTCGAAAGTGCCAATCGGTACCATGGCGCGCGGGCTGCCGTTCTGGGTCGTCGTCATCGGGAACTCGCGGCTGCGGAACAGGTGCGCCGCGTAGGCACGAATTGCGGAATAACGCGTCATGCCGGGCCGCATCCATGACAAGAATTCGCGCGGGCTGCCCTCGGCCAGCACGCTGACCTGGTTATGATAGCGGCCGAGGTAGGCCAGCGGTCCCGATGCCTGGTGGCCATTCAACACCGAACCACTGATGACGCGTAAACGGCCTGCTGTGGTTTCACCCTGCAGCAGCTCGCGCGTGCTGGCGCCGATACGTGTTCGTACCAGTCGCGGACGCAAGGCCATCGG
>JAOUHU010000083.1 GCA_029884455.1 Gammaproteobacteria bacterium
TCGACACCACGGCCTCATTGGTATCGGCCTGAATCGTTCTCACCAGAACTTCAATTTGCTTGGTCGCGTTGGTTGAACGCTCAGCCAGTCGCTGCACCTCGTCCGCAACGACGGCAAAGCCGCGGCCCGCCTCGCCCGCCATCGATGCTTGAATCGAAGCGTTTAGGGCCAGAATATTGGTTTGCTCGGCAATGTCATTGATCAGCTCCACGATGTTGCCGATCTCCTGCGAACTCTCTCCGAGACGTTTAATACGCTTAGATGTGTCCTGGATGGTCTCGCGAATTGCATTCATACCGTCAATGGTTCGCCGCACCGCCTCGCCACCCTTGTGCGCCACTTCGACCGAGTGTCGTGCCACATCGGAAGAACGCTCCGCATTGCCCGATACTTCTTCGATAGACGCTGCCATGGAGACGATCGACTCGGTTGCAGCATTGATCTCACGGGCCTGGTTGTACGCCGCCTTCGCCATATTGGTCGCCGTGTTCTCAGTTTGCTTTGCGGCGGAATCAACCATGATCGCAGTCTCGTTGACAGTCGCAACAAGCTTGCGCAACTCCTCAATTGCGTAGTTGAACGAGTCGGCTATGGTGCCGGTAATGTCTTCGGTCACAGTCGCTTCCACCGTCAAATCGCCGTCGGCCAGACTGCCCATCTCGTCAAGTAAACGCAAAATAGCCTGCTGATTCCGCTCGTTTTTCTCGCTCTGCTCCCTGGCAGCGCGCTCAAAGCCCGCACTCTTCATGTTCAGCAGTATCAGAATCAACAGCAGCACCAGCGCAGAACCGATCGCGGCAACAGGCAATGTGTTAGCGCGCAGGAACTCCGGCAGCGAACCAGTCGCGCCGGCGCCTGAAAATGCCTTGGCCAGCGTCGCCGCATTGTCCTGCAGCTCGGCCAGTGGTGCCGCAAGACCAATAACCTTGTGTACGCTGCCGGCAATAATTTCCACTTGCGCTTCCAGCTCGGTCAGATCGCTGACGATCGGCAACAGCGTGGTCTCGCGTGCCGCCGCGTTCAGCGGCCGGATATCCAGCGGACTTGTCTCGCCGGCGAGCGCATTGGTTACTGTTCGCAAAAACGCAACCTCCTCCGCCAGCGCGGTGGCGTCGGCAGCCGACGGTGTCCGGCCAATTGCCAGGGCAAGTTGCTGCGCATTGTTTGCCCGCTGCTGAAATTGCTGCACGATCGCGGTAGAGCCGGATTGATTCAGCAGGTTATCCGCCATTTGCACAATGCCGTCGGCACGCGCGGCAACTTCGCCTGCAGCCGAATGCAGTGCTTCAACATCCGCGCGGCCGCTGATGATTGTCGACGCGCGTGACATCAGAGCTTGCCATGCCGCCGCACTGCCAGCAGCCGACGACCCGCTGCTGCGTCGCAATTCAGCCAGCCGCGTTATCGTCGCGTTCAGTTCATCGTAAGCGCCGCTTTCGCCGCGCAACGCGTTGCCTGCCTGGCTCGGCACGACTTGTGACAGCACCGCAAGTTCGGCAGCCGACGAACCATTGCTGCCACCCAGGTACACCAGTGCCGCGGCAACCAGCAACAGCAGAATCGCCAGCGAGCCGACGATGTGAAACAAGGTTGAAGTACTGTATTTCTTGGCCATCTGTTATCGACTCTGTGATGTGACTTCGAGGCACCTGCCGCGTGTTGCAATTACGCGTCCGCGGATGCCTGCAGGAATAGATTGCTCTCGATGAAGCTGAAAAGATCCAATGCGGGCCAGATTTCGTCGCCGCGTCGATACGCGCCGGTCAGAAATCGATCGCATCGAACCGCCGTTTCCGGCCATTCCGCAGTGAATTCGTGATTGCCAAAGCGACGAAAGCCCAGCACCTCGTCCACCACCAGGCCGGCGGGAATCTCACGATGGTTAACGGACACGACACGTGTTGTGCGACGCAACGAGGTGCGGCCGCTGCCGAGCAATAATTTGACGTCGACCAGCGGTAGCAGGTGACCGCGCAGGTTTGCGATCCCCAGCAACCAGCGCTTGGCGCCGGGTACACGGGTCATGCTATCCGGCAACATCAGTACCTCACGAACCGAATCACGGCTGGAGACGAAGCGCTCTTCGCCGATGCGAAAACCGACTCCTACCCACTCATCCGGCGCGTCCGCGCCGCCATGGCCAGCGTGCACCTTGCGACTGCGGCGTTCGATCTCCGTGAGCAACTCAAACGGTTGCTTGAGCAGGGTCCTGAGGTCAATTGCTTCACTCATTCAGGCAGCCATTACCGCATTGATCTTCGCGACCAGTTGCTTTGGATCGATGGGCTTGACCAAGTATTCCACAGCCCCCTGCCGCATGCCCCAGATCTTGTCGGTTTCCTGGTCTTTGCTGGTAATTATGATGATCGGAATACCCGCAGTATCGGGATCCTGTGTCAGCTTGCGCGTAGCCTGAAAGCCATTCATTCCCGGCATCACGACATCCATCAATATACAGTCAGGTCGCGATACTTTTGCCTGCCGCAAACCCTCTTCGCCGCTGTCGGCAACCAGGGTATTGAATCCGCTTCGCTCGAGCATGTTCTGAAACAGGTGCAGCTCGGTAGGCGAGTCATCGATGATAAGAATTACTGCCATGGAAACGTCCTTCGTGCTTAGCCGATCTGGTTTGAAATCGCACCAAGCAGCTCATCCTTGGTAAAAGGTTTTGTAAGATACTGTTCAGAACCAACGATGCGACCGCGAGCGCGATCAAACAAGCCATCCTTGCTGGACAACATGATGACCGGCGTTTCCTTGAAAATCTTGTTGTGCTTGATCAGCGAACAGGTCTCATAGCCGTCCAGCCGCGGCATCATGATATCGACAAAAATCAGGTCCGGTTGGTGATCAGCGATCTTCGACAAAGCGTCGAATCCATCAATGGCTGTAAATACCTGGCAGCCTTCCTTGGTTAGCAAGGTTTCGGCCGTGCGACGTATGGTTTTGCTGTCATCGACAACCAGTATCTTCAGTCCGTTCAGACTTCTAGATGCGTTCATTGACACAGTTCTTCCTGGCGAAAACCGACTTGTACCATATTGACATAAGTCCCGCCACGAAGCTTGCCGCAGACTGCAAAATTCGAGGAATTTTCGGCATTTACCCGAAATTTCCGATGTATAGTTGGGCCCTTACCGAGAGCACAGGAAACGATTGCGACGATGACCGGCAGAACGCTTCGCCTCGGCATGATCATGGACCCGATCGAGTCGATTACGCCGTACAAGGACAGTTCGCTGGCCATGCTGCTGGAGGCGCAGCGCCGCGCCGCAGAAATACACTATTTTCAGCAGGCCGACCTGAAACTGTTCAAGGGCAAGGCACTCGGCAGATCGCAGCGGCTGACAGTGCGCGACGACATGCATGACTGGTTTGAACTAGGCGCCAGTGAAACCATTTTGCTCGGCGATCTCGATGTCATCCTGATGCGCAAGGATCCACCCTTTGACATGGAATACGTATACACCACGTATATTCTTGACCGGGCGGCATTGCAGGGTGCGCTGGTAATCAATCGACCACAAGCGCTGCGTGATATGAATGAGAAAGCCTATACCGCCTGGTTTCCCGAATGTACGCCTGTAACCCTGATCACCAGATCGATGAGTGAGATGCGTGCGTTTCTACATGCCAATGATCGCATCGTTGTAAAACCACTCGATGGCATGGGTGGCAAGTCGATCTTCGTGGTACAAAAAGGCGATAACAATGCCAACGTCATTTTTGAAACGTTAACCAATGACGGGCAGCGTTTTGCAATGGCACAGGTATATGTCCCGGAGATCAAACTCGGCGACAAGCGTATCCTGTTGGTCAATGGCGAGCCGGTGCCTTATGCACTGGCACGCATACCCTCTGCCGACGACAACCGCGGCAACCTCGTTATGGGCGCGAAGGGTGTAGGCCAGCCGCTCTCGGCTGCCGATCGCGCCATTTGCGATCGGGTCGGCCCGGTGCTGCGTGATCAAGGTGTGCTGTTCGCCGGCATTGACGTCATCGGCGACTACCTGACCGAAGTGAATGTAACCAGCCCGACCGGGATTCGAGAACTGGACAAGCAATTTGAGCTCAATATTGCAGGCTTGCTGTTCGACGCGATCGAGTCGCAACTGGCTTAGCATTGCCGTCGCGCTGCTCGCCGCCTGCGGCGCAGCGCCCCGTGAGCAGCAACTCGACTTCATTGCACTGGGTACCGAGGTTTCGGTATCCATTTACAGTGCCAGTATCGACGCGGCCGGCAGCGCAGACAAAAGCCTGCAGGCGTATTTCGCCGCTGTCGGCCATGACTGGTATCCATGGCGGCCTGGTGAGTTGCAAGCCATCAATGCATCGTTCGCCAGGGGTCGCTTCATGATCGATGTATCACCACAACTTGCCGCCGTCATTCGTCGGGCTGCTGAGATCGAAAAACTTTCAGCCGGCCGATTCAATGCCGGGCTGGGTTGTCTTACTGAACTATGGGGCCTGCACGACCTGACGACATCGCCCGTTACGCTTCCGCAATCAGCACATATCAAGGCCTGCATTTCTGGTGGCGTTGGCGCCGCAATGCTGCAATGGGACGGTGACACAATTACCGGCGGGCCAGGTCCGCAAATCCTGGACCTCGGCGGTATTGCCAAAGGTGCGATCCTTGACGGCAGTATCAGCATCCTGCAGGAACTCGGCATCAACAACGCCATCGTCAATATCGGCGGTGACCTGAGCGTGCTCGGCGACGTCAATGGCAGGCCAGCCAGGATCGGCATACGCTCGCCGGTTGCCGCCAGCCCAGTCGCCGCAATCGACGTCGCTGCCGGAGAGACCATTGTCACTTCCGGCAATTACGAACGCTTTGTGGAAATCGGCGGGCATCGCTACACCCATATCCTGGACCCGCAAACAGGCTACCCGGTTGAACACACGGCATCGGTCACGGTCGTACATACGGACGCCATGCTCGCGGACGCGGCGGCGACGGCACTCATGGTCGGCGGCAGCGCGGAGTTCGAGACCCTGACAGAGGCGCTCGGGCTGAACTATGCCTTGCTGTTAGATGCAAGCGGTGACCTGCGTCTCACTCCGGCCATGCGCGAGCGTTTAGACTGGCTTGAGTAAGTTTGTGGCATCGTTCAGGTAATTAGGTAAACAGCCGCCGTGGAATTAAGTAAAATGCCGGCGGAGATTGCGCAGATCAGACTATGGCCAACCTAGCCAGACCCAGAGACCCGATCGAGGAGATCCAGCTTGTCGCACCCGGCGCGCCAGATCGCCTGCCGGCGATGCTCTTCCTTGCGGCATTGGTGCACGGCATCCTGATCCTTGGTATCGGCTTCAATCCGGAACTGCTCGAACAATTCGCCGATGCTATCTCGCTGGAGGTGACCATTGTCGCGGACCCGGATCAGCAGATTGATCGCCCGGACCAGGCAGAGTACCTCGCACAGGCGTCGCAACTGGGTGGCGGTAATACCACCGACCAGGTACGGCCGACCGCACCGCTTGAGAGCGCCTCGCCGATTAACAACCTCGGTGACGAGGACGGCAGCCGACTGCTGGATGCGACTGAGCATGACCAGTCTGCTGACCAGCTGCTCACAACCCGTAATGATCGCGATCTGACTGTCGCGGACCAGCTGCGCGAGCGGCCCCAAGCGGAGAACTCGACAGCGCTTGCGCTTGAACTCGGTAGCGACCGAACCCTGCCCTTGCCGCAGGATGACAACGGATCGAATTTGATTCACGACGACGATCCGCGACAACTGACCATCAGCGCAGATACTCGAGAATCCAAAGTGGCCGCTTACCTCGACAACTGGAAGCGCCGCATTGAGGCCGTGGGTGATGAATACTTTGCTGAATTAGGAGGTCTCGAGGGCCTGACCGGAAGCCCGGTACTCGAGGTCAAGATCGAGGCATCCGGGCAGCTGTCCGAAGTGATCATCCGCAAGTCCAGCGGTTCGCGCGTTGTCGATCAGGCAGCTTTGGACATCCTGCGTCGTGCTTCGCCGTTTGAACCCTTCCCCGACAACGTTGCGGCCGAGTATGACCGCTTCCTGTTTACCTATAAGTGGTTGTTCAGCGATCGCTCGATCGCGTCAACGGCGAGCCTGAACTAGGCCGGTCTTGACCAAGGTTGAACGGCTGGACGCCAGGGTCGATACTAGCGCCATGGTTAACGCCGAGTACCTGACGAACCAGTTATTGATTGCCATGCCGGGCATGGCCGACCCGAATTTTTCATCCACGGTTACGCTGGTCTGCGAACATAATGAAGACGGCGCGCTCGGCATCGTGATCAATCGCCCGCTGGGTCTGCAGCTCGGTGGCCTTTACCAGCAACTGTCGGTTACAGGTAAGGATCCTGTGGCGGCGAAACGTCCGGTGATGCTGGGCGGCCCGGTCGGTCCGGAAAAAGGTTTCGTGTTACACAATTCCGGCCACAACTACGAACACTCGATCCGCATATCAGATGATATCCAGCTGACTTTTTCGCGCGACGTGCTGGATGCCATGGCGGCTGGCAACGGACCGGAAAAATCATTGGTCGCGCTGGGCTATGCGGGCTGGCAGCCTGGCCAGCTCGAACAGGAGATACGTGCCAATTCCTGGCTGAGCGTACCAGCCAATCCAAACATTGTTTTCGACATACCGTTCGAGCAGCGCTGGGCGGCCGCGGCTGAAATCCTCGGCATCGACATCAGCCGGATGGCACCCGATGCCGGGCACGCCTGACGCGACAGTAGCTGAAACCATCCTGGCGTTTGACTATGGCCGTCGCCGCATAGGTGTCGCCGTTGGCCAGACGATTACTGCTTCAGCGAGTCCGCTGGGCGTTATCCGCAATAACGCTGCAGGCGCGGACCTGGCAAAAATCGCGGCACTGATTCGCGAGTGGCGACCCAACCGCCTGATCGTGGGCTTGCCGATGCATGCGGACGGCTCCACCAGTGAGCTGCAGCACGTACTCGATGCATTCATCGACCAGCTGAAAGCATTTGCCCTGCCGATCGATACCGTCGACGAACGCTATACCTCGCTCGAGGCCGAGGCTGAACTCAGGCAAGCGCGGGCGCGCGGTGCGCGAGGCCGTATATCCCGGCAACAAATAGACAGTACTGCCGCAGTCCTGATTGCAGAGAGATATCTGGCCCACCGCGGCAATTGACAGTAGACTTGCCCCGCCATGCATTCCCCCGAGATCTTTCCAGCGCTGGATGACGAGACCAGTCTGCAGCTGAATACGGACGGTGAATTGCGTCATCTGCTGACGCTGAAAGGATTTGGCCGCGGCATGCTGACTGAGTTGCTCGATGAAGCCGAACAGTTTGTCAGCCGACCCGGACGCAAGGCGATCCGCAGCCGCTCACTTGCCGGGCGCACTGTCGCCAACCTGTTTTTCGAGCCAAGTACGCGCACACGCGCGTCGTTCGATCTTGCCGGCAAGCGACTTGGTGCTGACGTTCTCAATCTTGACGTCAATACCTCATCGCGCAAGAAGGGCGAAAGCATACTCGACATGATTTACACCTTGCAGGCGATGCATGTCGATGTCATGGTGATTCGTGACGCAAGTGCGGGTGTACCCGCTTTCATTGCGCGCAACGTTGACCAGCATGTCAGCATTCTTAATGCCGGCGAGGCGGACGTCTCGCACCCGACCCAGGGCCTGCTTGACCTGTTGACTATTCGGCAACGGTTCGGAAAGTTCGAAGATTTGACGGTCGCGATCGTTGGTGACATTGCTCATTCGCGGGTTGCGCGCTCAGCGGCACAGGGCCTGCAAACGCTGGGCGTGGGCGAATTGCGGCTTATTTCACCGCCGTCCCTTGCGGCCAACTCGAACGAGATGCCGTATGCAAAAAACTACGACAACCTCGCGCTCGGATTACGCGGTGCGAATGTCGTCATGGCGCTACGAATTCAGCGCGAGCGTATCGCTGATCTCGACGGCATACCCGACGGCGACGAGTATTACAGACATTTCGGCGTAACCGCGGATCGGCTGCGTGTTGCCGCGCCCGATGTGATCGTCATGCATCCTGGCCCGATGAACCGCGGCATCGAGATTGAGTCGGCCCTGGCCGACAGCCCGGTATCCGTAATTACACAGCAGGTTCGCAATGGGGTCGCTGTGCGCATGGCGGTACTCGAGCGCGTCAGCAGGATCATGGCCTCGAATTGAGCACGCCAGCGCAAGAACATGCACAGCGTAATCGCGGCACACTATTCGTCGAGCCGGGCATTTTACTCAGCGTCGAAAAGTTTCCGGGCGATCAGTTCATCATGCGCATTCGTGCACCGCAATGCGCGACGGCCGCCCGACCGGGCAATTTCGTACACGTCAGTTGCGATGTATCTCTGCCGATGCGGCGACCACTGTCGATCATGCGCGTGGTCGAAGACAGCATCGAAGTACTCTACAAGACTGTCGGCCACGGACTTCGGCTGCTGGCTGACCATCAGCCCGGTGACGAAATCAGCCTCCTCGGTCCGATTGGCAGGCCTTTCGTACCGGAGCCGTTGCGGCCGCATTGCCTGCTGCTGGGCGGAGGCGTCGGCATTCCACCAATGATCTTTTTGGCCGACTGGCTGCGGCGCGACGCTGGCTGGCGGTCGCTGGCCATATTCGGTTCCGAAATTCCGTTCCCGTTCGAATTGCGGCCCTCAATGCTGCCAACCCCCTGGGCAGGCGCTAATGTTGTCAGCGC
>JAOUHU010000030.1 GCA_029884455.1 Gammaproteobacteria bacterium
ATCATGAAATCACATGATGAAAGTAATCATGCGGACACGAAGATTCAGCTGGCACTGATAAGCGGCAAGGACCGCTACAGCGGGGATGGCACCGGTCTCGATGAATGCTCGGGTATCACATTAGGCACATTTCAGGTTCGCCCAGAGTCGCGTGGCTGTGTTCACGTGAAATCCCGAGACCCGTCGACAGCCCCGCTAATTGAGCCGAACTACCTCCGCGAGGCTGTTGACAGGAAGTTGACCGTTGCAGGGCTTAGACTTATTCGGGAAGTTGCGGAGCAACCGGATTTAAAGAAGTTCATTAAGCGCGAGATTTTGCCAGGCACGGAAATATCGAGCGACGCGGCGCTTCTTGAGTATGCGGGTGAAACCGGTCAGACATCGTGGCATCCGATTGGAACTTGTCGCATGGGTAATGATCCGGGTGCGGTCGTCGACCCGGAGCTTCGTGTCCGCGGAGTCGACGGTCTACGAGTCGCCGATGCTTCGATCATGCCGACCATGGTTTCAACAAATACCAATGCGCCTTCTATGTTGATTGGGGAGAAGGCGGCCGACCTCATCAAAGATTCCAACAGATAACCACGCAACGGGCCGCCAAGCCAAGGCAGTGCAAGATCAGGCATTCGCGAACAGCAAATTGGCCATGCGGGAATATCGCCGCGAACGACAAACAGACTGTGTGAGAATTGTGTGACTGAGTGCTGCACGGTTGTGATGAGTACTGCAATTGCAATGGACGTACCGCCAGTTAGTATCAATAGTTTCAGTTACTTACAGTCGAAATAGCGTACTCCGAAGGCAGGGGTCACAAGTTCGAATCTTGTCGGGCGCGCCAATCTTTTCAAATAGTTACGGCCAATCGGCTTCGCGATTCGGCCGTTTCTATTGGCCGGTCCACCGCTGGTCCACCGACGAGCGCACAATTAACGAGTCAGCTGGATTAGAATAGGGCGGCCAACCGCCGAAACGAGCAATGTCACTCGACGCCAATCACACGGATCTTGTTATCCAATACGCTCTCCTGCTGGCGGGCGAGGAAGAGGACCAATTCGACCGTCAGCTCGGGCCAATTCACTTAGTTAAGTATGTCTTCTTAGCCGACCTCGCCTACGCGAAACGGTTCGAGGGAAGCTCATTTACGGGCGCGCGCTGGCGGTTTCACAACTTTGGCCCGTGGGATGCAGAGGTATTCAATCGAATCGAACCTGCCGCGAATGCGATTCGCGCCCAAGTATTGAAGTTTGACAGCAATTACGGGGACGATGACTGGGTTCGTTATCGTCTACGCGATTCGGACAAGTTGAGAGAGTTGGAAAAGCAAATTCCAACACCAATCAAGCTGCTGTTGCCGCGGCACGTGCACAAGTTCCTAGGTGACACTCCGTCACTATTGGACTTCGTTTACAAGACTGAACCGATGATAATTGCCGCGCCAAAGGAGGACCTTGATTTCTCGATCGTTGCAAAACCCAAGCTAGGCCGTGACGAGCGATCGCAGGCCCGGTTCAAGAGGTCTACCACGGTTCCGCCCGGTCAGCACGAATCTGACACTGCGCAACTTAAGCATGAGCGGTTATCGAACAAGAAAAAGAAGCGATTCCACGAACGCGTCCGTGAGCTGCACGTGAAGCAGGTTGTCAAACCCAAATTGATTAATCCCGTGAAATCGCCGCGGTATGACGACATTTATAAGCAAGGTGTCGCTTGGCTGGAGGAATTGGCGGGCTCGCCAGAGTTGGAGCCGGGTGAACTTACAGCCGAGTTCTCCAATGACGTGTGGAAGTCGGCTTCGCGGAAAGGTCAGGATGTACCCTGATGACTGCGTTCAATCCACCATCGCGAACCCGGAGAAATGGTGGGTCGACAATGATGATGGAAAGCTCCGGCGGGGGGGTTAACCCCCGATAATACGGACCGTATAGTTAAATGCCAATGTCCGCTTTTGAGTCCGGCCCTTCGTCATTGCCGCAAGGCAGTCACTCGAGCGGCAAGTATTGGCAGGAGCAGCCGCTCAGCCTAGGCGCAAAGAAAGGGTCAGAAGTTGCCACTCAGACTATTTTCTTCTCAAACGAAAAGCCGCCGTACTAGACTGACTCTGATCAGTAGAAACCGTGACGCGAGTTCGTATTTCCTAATAGACCGTCTGGCATGTTGATTTGCACGCAATTTCGACTCAAATTTCGGTGCAAATCAACAGGCCGACAATTGATCGTAGGTCGGGCGCTCGCTACCGAGATCGATCGCGTCTTTGTTACCTTGGATAGCCGTGCTAGAGTTAAGCACAGAAAGGTGTGCCTAACTGGTTTATCGAATGAAAGACGTTTCTAATCAACAAGTTACAAATCATCTTAAGCGCTTGAATCCGTGGTGGGACAGTTCCCGGATGGATGACGAGACGATGCAACTGCGCGCTCGCGCCTACCTGGCCCCTGTGCTGCAATTGTTGCAGGAGCCGGGCTTGCGCCGCGCCGTAGTGTTGCTGGGGCCGCGTCGGGTCGGCAAGACTATTCTGATACGGCATCTGATTGCCGACCTGCTGCGCAAAGGTGCCGACGCCCGGCGGATTGCCTATGTGGAAATGGATCACCCGATATTGCACGGCCAGTCGCTGGAGGTTCTGGTGCAGCAGATCGAAGTGGCGACACCCGGCGGCGAGGGTCTGCGTTATCTGTTCTTCGATGAGATCCAGTCGCATAAGGATTGGGAGAAGCACCTCAAGCCGCTGGTCGATCATCGTCCTGAACTGCGCATCCTGGTGTCGGGTTCGGCGGCAGCGGCGCTCAAGCGCCAAAGCACGGAATCGGGTGCCGGGCGCTTCACCGATTTCCTGCTGCCACCCCTGACTTTCTCTGAGTATCTGGATCTGCGTGAAGAAGAGGCGGCCATCCAGGAAGAGGCGCCCAACCTTTACAAATTGCACGACATCACCTTGCTGAATCAGCAGTTCGTGGATTACGTAAACTTCGGCGGTTACCCGGAACTCGCTCTGTCGCCAACCGTGCGCAGCGATCCGGCCCGGTTCGTCAAGTCGGACATTGTCGACAAGGTGTTGTTACGCGATCTGCCACAGCTGTACGGCATCAAGGATATCCAGGAGCTCAATTCGCTGTTTACGCTGCTGGCGTTCAATACCGCTGAGGAGGTCTCCTTCGAGCAATTGTCCCAGCGTAGTGGCGTGGGCAAACAGACGATCCAGAAGTACATCGAGTATCTGGAGGCAGCCTTTCTCATCAAAAGGGTATTCCGGGTGGACCAGGATGGACGTCGTTACAAGCGGGAGCGCAATTTCAAGGTGTATCTGACCAATTCGGCCATGTATACGGGACTCTTCGGCGCCAGGCAGCCAGACGAGCCGGAATTCGGGCATCTGGTGGAAACCGCGTTGTTCGCGCAGCGTTTCCATGAGGGTGCGCATTTGAATTACGCGCGCTGGGGAAATCAGGATTGCGAAGTGGACTTGGTGGAATCATCGCAGGTCCTCAAACCGATCGGCGCTTTGGAGATAAAGTGGAGTGACAAGTATGTCAACAAGCCACAATCGCTCAAGGGATTAATCAAGTTCATACAAAATAACCGGCTACCGCTGGCTTGGGCGTCAACGCGCACCCAGTTCGGCAAGGCGAGTATCGAGGGTGCCGAAGTCCGGCAATGGCCGGCCTCCGTGCTGGCATTCCATTACGGTGTCAGCGCCGTGCGTGGCCGGCTGGCCGACTTTGACGCCCAGGTCCGGGGATTTACAACATGAGCCGTTTCCATCAGCCGTCATCCAAAATTGCTGCAAGTGAGTGTGGCTTGTGGCGGATCGTGTCTCGTTTTGAGACACAAAATGGTGACCATTTCTGACACGTGCCCGACAGAAACGGTACCAATCGACGACAATAGGGCAGTGCGTCGTAGGGTATGAAGTGTCCATAAATCTATAGATAACAGGTAGTTACGATTTACGCCGATTTACGCCTAAATCTGATTGTGCCCTCCGAAGGCAGGGGTCACAGGTTCGAATCCTGTCGGGCGCGCAAAATGAGAAAAGGGGTCAGAGCCAAAAACCGGCTCTGACCCCTTTTCTCATTTGGTGTGTCGCATCAGGATCGAACGTTGTTCGACAAAACGCGCCAGCGTTGTGGACGCGCGCAGCGCGCCCCGAAGGGGTGAGGATCGGCCTTAGCCGATCCGAATCAATCCTGTCGGGCGCGCCAATTCCCACTGGGTTCATACCAGTCACATCGTTTACACCTTGTTCCGAACACATGGTTAACACTTTGTCCGGTATAAACGGCGAGGAATCGGGCCGCCGCCGACCATGCCCATGCGAACCTTTTGCTGCATGCGACAAGCAGTCAGTTGCCGGGTGTGATGACGATGTTGCGGAACTCGATCGGCCCGTGATCGCCCTGCAGCATCAGCGGCCCGGGCGCGCCCTCGTCGCTGTCGAGTGCGCCACCCGTAATGCCAGGGATCTCGTGGTCGCGGATGATCACGGTGCCGTTCAGCGCGACCGTCACGCGGCGGCCGACAATGAGTATGTCGCAGGTCTGCCACGCCCCGGCGGGTTTTGCCGCGTCGACTGCCGGTGCGATGAAGCCGTAGATGCCACCGAGCCGGAGGGGATCGAGCGCCTTGCCGAAATCGTCCTGCACCTGGACTTCGTAGCGGCCGCGCAGGTAGACGCCGCTGTTGCTGCCCGCGGGGTAGCGGAATTCGAGCCTGAGCCTGAAGTCGGTGAACTCGGCCTCGCTGATCAGGTCGGCACAGGGCATCGTCGCGGCAAGGATTCCGCCGCTCACTTTCCAGCAACCGTCATGTTGCTCGTCTCGCAGGCGCCAGCCATCGATGCCCTCGCCGATGAGCGAAACGGGGTCGGCCCATGCGCTGATTTCGCCGCGCCCGAGCGACGGCGCGCGGACACCGCGCCAGGCGAGTGTCGTGCCGTCTGCCATACGCACGCGACCGGCGAGCGCGCCGTCCTCGAGCCTGCCGGTGAACAGGAGATCGTCCTCACCTGCTTCGTACTGCGGGGGAGCGCGGACCGTCAGCGTGCCGTCGTCGTAAGCGACCGCCGCGGCATGTCGCGTGCTGCCGAACTGGCCGACCAGGTCCGCCATCAGTTGCCACTCGGTGCGCAGCCTGACCTCGAGCCAGGATGGGTAGCTGCCGTCCGGACCCTCGACCGTCAGATCCCAGCGGCCGAGGACGGCGTCCGCGAATCCGGGCGCCGGCCTGTCCTGGGCGCCCGCGGCGAACGACAGCGCGATCGTTGCGATCGCAACCAGGCTGCCGGAACCCTGCGCATGTCGGACCATGCCGCGATGTTACAATGGCGCCGCGTGGCACGCGACTGCACGCCCGCAAAACGAACAACAAGAACCGGGGATTGCCATGGCTGCAGAAATGTACGACGCGATCGTCGTCGGATCCGGGATCTCGGGAGGCTGGGCCGCGAAAGAGCTCACCGAAAAGGGGCTCAGGGTTCTCATGCTCGAGCGCGGCAGGAACGTTGAGCACGTCAAGGACTACGTCAACGCGCGCAAGGCACCCTGGGAATACCCGCACCGCGGCGGACGGACGGTCGCGATGGAGGAAGCCTGGCCCGTTCTCCGGCGCGACTATCCCCTGAACGAGAAGAACCTCGACTGGTGGGCGTCGGACCGGGATTCGCCGTACACGGAGGTCAGGCGTTTCGACTGGTATCGCGGCTATCACGTCGGCGGGCGCTCGCTCCTGTGGGGGCGGCAGAGCTATCGGCTCAGCGATTTCGACTTCGAGGCGAACGCCCGGGAGGGCATCGCCGTAGACTGGCCGATCCGCTACGCGGATCTCGCCCCATGGTATGACCACGTAGAGCGCCATGCCGGCGTCGCCGGCTCGCACGAGAACATGGCGCAGTTGCCGGACGGCGAGTTTCAGCCGGCGATGCCGCTGAACTGCGGCGAGGAGCTGGTCGCGGGCAGGCTTGCAAACCTGTTCGACGGCCGGCGCCGCATCATCCCGGGTCGGGTGGCGAACGCGACGCAGGCACTGCCCGGGCGCGCGCCGTGCCAGTACCGCAATGCGTGCTGGCTTGGCTGCCCTTACGGCGGCTACTTCAGCACGCAGTCCTCGACGCTGCCCGCGGCGATGGCCACGGGGCGGCTGACACTGATGCCGTTCTCGATCGTCACGGAACTCGTCTACGATCGCGAACGGCAGCGCGTCAGCGGCGTACGCGTGCTGGATGCGGTCACGGAAAAGTCCACCGAATTCACGGCGCGGGTTGTGTTCCTGTGCGCGTCGACGTTGAACTCAACCTGGTTGCTGCTGCGCTCGGCGACCGACGTCTGGCCCGGGGGGCTGGGATCGAGCTCGGGCGAACTCGGCCACAACCTCATGGATCACCATTTCCGGGTCGGTGCGGAAGGCACCCTGCGCGACGCTTCGCTCGACGATAAGTACTATTATGGCGGCCGGCCGACCGGGTTCTACATTCCCCGCTACCGCAATTTGTTCGGCGAGCAGCGCGACTACCTGCGCGGCTTCGGTTACCAGGGCAGTTCCAGCCGGCTCGGCTGGCAGCGCGCCGTGCGCGAGCTCGGGGTCGGCGCGGACTTCAAGGACCGGATGTCGGAGCCCGGCGAGTGGCGCATCGGCGCGACGGCGTTCGGCGAGATGTTGCCGCACCACCCGAACCGGATCAGCATTGACCAGACACACACCGACAAATGGGGCTTGCCGGTCCTCGCGATCGACTGCGCCATAGGGGAGAACGAGCGGCTCATGCGTATCGACATGGCGAACGACATGGCGGAGATGCTCGAGGCCTCGGGCGTCAGCGAGGTGAGTACCTACGACAACGAGTACTGGCCCGGCATGGGCATCCACGAGATGGGCACGGCACGCATGGGCCGCGACCCAAAAACGTCGGTGCTGAACGGCCGGAACCAGGTGTGGGATGCGCCGAACGTGTTCGTGACCGACGGCGCCTGCATGACCTCCACGGCCTGCCAGAACCCGTCGCTCACGTACATGGCGCTGACGGCGCGGGCGGCGGACTTTGCCGTTGCCGAGCTGAAGCGCGGCAACCTGTAGGAGGGGCGGCGATGAACAATGACCAGCCGAAATTCGAACTCATAAGCCGGCGCGAGGCAATACTGCGCGTCAGTGCGCTGTTCGGGGGGACTCTGCTCGTCGGCCAGGCGGCGATGCTGGCTGGCTGCGCAGCGCCGGCAACGGGCCGGCAGCGCTCTTCGGCGGCCCGCGGTCTTTTTTCGCAAAGCGACATCGAGCTCATGGACGAGATTGCCGAGACGATCCTGCCGGAGACGGATACGCCCGGGGCGAAGGCGGCGGGCGTCGGGCCGTTCATCGCGCTGATGGTGTCGGACACCTATTACGCGGCGGATCAGCAGGTCTTCGTCAAGGGGCTTGCCGACCTGCAAACCAGGAGCCTCACCGGGTATGGTGCGAATTTCCGGGTCATCACCGCAGCACAGCGCCTCGAGCTCGTCGAGAGACTCGATGCAGAGCAGCACCTGTACATGGAGACGCGGACCGACGCCATGCCCGCACATTACTTCCGCATGATAAAGGAACTCACGCTGCTCGGTTACTTCACCTCCGAAATCGGCTACATGCAGGCGATGCGCTACGTCGAAACACCCGGGCGCTTCGACCCCTGCGTGCCGCTGGTGCCGGGCGAAAAGTCGTGGGCGCCGCACGCCTGATTCCGGCTCTCCTGCGGGCGAGAATCTTGCCCTGATGAAATGCCATACCCTCGTTAGCCCGGTTCTGAGACTTGAGGGATTCAGTAATTCGACGCATAAGCAAAGTTAAGGCTATTCGGTGCTGGTGCCAAAAATAATGTTCCGCGTATCCTGCAACTCGCCCAACAGCGGCGAGCCTTTCGCAAGAGTCAGGGCGACATCAATCTGATCGAGCGCTTCCTCATTACGACCCAGCGCGAGCAGGGTCATCGCGAGATTGTTGTATGCAATGAGTGATGAATTGTCATTGCGCAGAATTTCACGATAGTTCTGTTCTGCGTTACTGTAGTTGCCAAGCGCATATTCGGTGTTGGCGAGACCAAAGAGCACGACTTCATCATCCGGCCAGCGAGACAAACCGGCTTGCCAGGCGTCCCGCGCGGCGAGGGCATGTCCGGTCTGCTCAAGCCCGGCGACGGCTTCGACGTAGCGATCTCGATCCGCATTTGCCGGCAGCTCTCCAGGCCGGAGAACCGACACAGCCCAGAAATCGCTGCGCTTCCAGGTGCGCAGGAATACCGGCGTGCGCGTAACGCGGCGTTCGTCGGTTCCGGAACGCAGAATCATTTCGTCCCTGTCGATATCCACACCAACGACCACCGCATAGTGCCATTGCGGTGCCCAGCTCACGCCAAGATTCTGCAGCACCACGACGGGACGGCCAGTCGCAAGCTCTGCTGTGATGGAGGCAAGCTCCGGAACCAGCACGTAGGGCACGCGTTCTGCCGCACGCGCGGCCGCGAGCATTTCGCTTTGCAGACTTCCCTCGCGCCCGGGCACGTAGACCTTACTCGACACAGCATCCAGCGTGGTGTTGACGCCACTTGCAGTCAGCACAGTCATGAGCGCCGCAGGCCCGCACTGGAAACGCTCCTGCGGATAAAAAGGTGTATTGACCAATTCGAGCGGGCTCGTTACCGGCCCATAGTCGCTCACCGACGGCGGGATATTGGCGCAGCCTGCCAGTGCCCCAGATAGAAAAAGGGCCGGCAAGCGCGCGGCCCTTTTTGCACGATGAATCGTTTGCGAGCTGGTGATTGCTTTCACACTCGCTTGAAGATGTCCGTCACTCCGACAACTTCGAGGATCAGCAGCACGAGGAATACCGCACCGATCAAAGCCAGTGCATCACCGCCGGCAACCTGCTCATCGAGCTTGCCTTGCAGCGCCAGCAGCTCGGCGTCGGTCATATTGTTTACACGCGACTGCACTGCGAGCGGGTCCACGCCGAAAGCAACGAGCTGCTTTGCGACATCCTCACGCGCGAGAATTGCGGACACCTGCGCAATGCGTGCATCCCGTGCCTCACTTTGCATGGCCTGCTGCGTGCTGATCATGGCGGCCCCCGACGCCTGCGCGAGGCTCAGGCTCACGAGCGAAACCGAGAACAGCCGGATAACGAAGTTACGTACCATTATTGAGCGCATTAACTTATCCCTTGCGTGAATGAGGAAATTGCTGGCCCGTGATTATATGACTGCGTTAGTGCGGCCTTCAATGCAGAATTACGCGCACTGTCTTGATATGGCGACGCTTTGCAAGTGCATGATGGCACGCTTCGCATGCGTGCGATCGAAGCGATGGCCCTTAATGCACATGCAAATTGCCGACATCAGGGTATCATCAGGCAAACATCGCGACGGTATCAGGCGATCCAGACCGGACTGCTGCATGTTTATGCCCCACCGGTGGACATCCCGAGGGAGCACGACTGTGACACATCTTTCAAAATCGACCTGGTCGGCGGTTCCAAGCCTCTGGCTCATATTACTGTTCCAGGGAAACGCCGCTGCGAATGTTCACGGCATCGAATCGATTCGCGTCGTCGCGGCTGAGGAGGCTCCTGAATACGACCTCGCCCAGATCGAAGATGAGGTGACTGGTGCCATCAGCCGCACCGAGCGCAATCTCTGGGTGCGGATCGCCTTACTGGAAATCGACCCCCTTGGTTCCACCTCTGACGATGACTGTGGAACAGGTAATGCGATGCTTGCCGGGGTCAGTCTCCTGTGCGAACTGGAAAATTCTATTGAAAACGCAGCACGCCGTGCGGCCATTGACGAGGCAATTCAGGAATCAAAACGAGCGCATGTCGACAGTGATGCAGAGCTTGCTTCCGACCTTGCTGAAAACGTTGATACCTTGTTGTCCAGCAGGATATTGCAACTTCGGTTGGCGGCCGCTGTTGAAAAATTCATTACCGATCAGACCCACATCAAGGTCATTGGACCCGGGTCAGATACCAATCCGGGACCCCGGATCGCTACCCGGATTGCCAGCGTTGAAGCAATCAGCAACAAGATTGATTCGAGCGTCTCAATTCGGCTGACCGGCGAGGCGGTACTCTTCGATAATAGCGATGGAAGGGAAACAGGCCGCTACACCTTCGCAGTCGATACACCCTGGCATTTCATCGAAGGATGGTCGCGAGGCGGAATTGGCCTGCTTGCGTCATCTGTATCGGCAAGTATCGCGAAACTGGCAGAGGTGCTATCGGAGGAGGTTCTTCTGACAGTCCAGTCACCACGTCAGCGTGGCAACGGTTATCTCGTTCAGCCTGTAACGCCGAAATACAAGGCCGTGTTATTTGGCGGAAGTGACTTTACAAGCATCGGCGGCCAGTACCGCACCACAGACACGCTGAGCCCGGTCTTTGCGTGGGAGAGTTTTCGCGATGCCTATGCCGAAGATCCGCTGTACGAAGATGTCCCGGCTTCTGCACTCGAGGTCAGTTACGACCTGCGTGTCTATCGGTCGCAACTTGGGCGACAAGGGAATCCGATGTTCTATGCGGGCTCGAAGGACACGCCGATACTTCTGGTTCCCGACGAGCTGGTTCTCGAAATTCGTGGCATCAAAGGCGAAGAATTTGTTCCCGAAGTCCCGTTCAAGCACTGTGCGCCTTACGCCTGGACCGTTCGAACGCGGTTTGTCGCCAACGGCAAGACGCACCTTAGCTACTGGAGTGGCAGTTACAGCGAGGAAAAACTCGAGCAGCTCCGCAACTTGAGGACTTCCGAGACGACCGGAGTTCGCGCCGCTCGTTCGGCCGGCGTGGTCGTAGGCTGGGATTACGACGAAATGATGCGTGAGGACGCACAATATTTTCCATTCATTCCCGCGTCGCCGAGTCAGAAGTGCAGTCATAAGGAGATTATTGCCGCGATGAACGAGACGACTCCGTAAACGAGGCGTTCCTTGAATTCAGCTACAATAGCCCCCGCCATAGATCGCAGCTTTGCAATCACAGCCATAGACTGTCGGCCAACTCGCTAAAGGAATGCCGCTGTGGATCAGTTCGAATATGTCATGGTACTTGTGTCGATAGTTATCGGCCTTGGTATCACACATGTGCTGTTTGGCATCAGCGGAGTGGTCGACAGAGTCTCAAGGCGGCGTGAGCACCTGGAACTGAGCCTTGCGCACGGTGCATGGCTATTTTTCTGCCTGACCTGGATGATTATGTTCTGGTGGTGGGAGTACCGTTTCGTCAGCCGTGTATCAGGTCAGCCAGGCCTGTGGTTCACAATGTAATGGCTATCGTGTATCTGATCTGGCAATTTGTGATTGCGTTTGAGGTCACGCCCACGCTGCGGTTCTGATGCGTGAATTGATTAATTTGGCGTTTGTCTCTTCAGGTCGTATCTATGGCGAAAAACATTTCAGGCGGTCTGGTGCATGAGCTGCCTTCGGACTTGTTGGTCGAGTTGACGAAGACGAAGGAAATTACCAATCTCCGGGAAGGCACGAAACGCCCATGTTGCTGGGCCGGATGCTTCCATCGCAAAGACAAAAAGCCCGGGAAATGGCAGCAGGTCGTGTTACCAGGAAAAAATAGCATCGAACCAGGACAAAAATATTCCGTGGCCACGCATTCTCGCCGAGGTGTCCTTACAGTCGGGCACCCGGGGGTTGCATTGAATTTTCGCCCGGTTCCGGCGACTTGTGCTATTTGCCTTTGATCTGGCCGCGTATCTCGCCACCGGGGAAATCACCAGGCCCGGTATTGGTAGGCGCCACGCCATCGTTGGTGTGAACGTTGACGTACGCGCCGCCGGTCGCTAATGCCTCAACCAGCACAGACAGCTCCTGTCCGGCGAGCGGGCCGACCAGGTTTGCGGCCGTGATCGATCCCACCGCAAGCACGCCATCCGATCGCCCCCCCGCGGCAGGAACGGCGCCGAAAAGGAAGGCAACGACGGCACCATTCGTGCCCGCAGGTCCGAGATGAATATGCGATGCAACGACATTGTCGATGTTGGCTACGATCAGGCGGTAATTCAGCTGGCTGCCATCGCGTGACAGCTGAAACACCGCCTCGCCGGTCGCATCCGTGTCCCGGATCGGAACCTCCTGCTCACCACTCAGGTGGGCACGAAAATTTACCGGAACCGCTGCATCCTGCGCGACCGAATACGGCGAGACCATGAGCGCGAGCGCCAATAGTATGACTTTGTTCATATTTCCCCCAAGATCAAAAATAGACGTCGGTATTGCGATCTAAAGCCCTTCTCGGGACTATTCGAAAGCCAGTATGTACCTGATCGGCATCGACTGCCAGAACATCTCTGGTTCAAATGACTGGCCGTTCTCGGCCAACTTGCTCGCAGTCGTCATCGGCATCAATGCGGCGCGCGCATTCGTGCCCTGAATACACAGCGTGCACGATTGCGCCGGGCGTGCGGCAGTCTCCGATGCTGCGCAGCTTGCCGATACCGGCATCGGCCAGTGCATCCGGCCTGGAAGCCAGTTCGCGGTACAGGTCGTCATTCGGCGTCCGTGCGCCGACGATGACGAGCGCGCCACATTCGATCGTTCGCACAGTCCGGTCGCGATAGATACTCGTTAATTCAACCATGCCTTGCGCATAACGGGTGACCATCTGCTCGAGCTCAGTGCGTATCCGCAGTTCGAGCATCCGCGATCGGATCTCGGCCAGTTCGTTGTTCATGAAGGTCCAGGCGGACACGGCGCTGGCGTTGCTGACGATGGTGACGTCGTGGCCACTTGCGCGCAGCAGTTCAGCCAGGCAACTGCCCATGTAATAGTGGTCGAAGTCGTAAATCACGACCGGGCCATCGAGCGTCACACCGGCCAACACCTCGTCCGGTGTGAATACAGAATCGTTATCGAGCGCCGCGGCCGGATAGCCATCGAGGCCGAGAATCCCGGCCGACCAGTTAGCGCCGGTGGCAATCACCGCATAATCGCAGTCAAAGTCGAGCACTTCCCCGGCGGACAGCAGGTTGCCGCAATAAATTTCCACGTTAGGCATTTTCCGGATCAGGTTGGTACGGTAATCCCGCACCCGCGACCAGCTCGCCAATCCCGGCAATCTCGATTCGATCGCCACGCGCCCGCCCAATGCATCGCGCGCTTCGGCAAGCGTTACCGCGAAGCCGCGCTGCCCGAGCGCCCTGGCGCACTCGAGCCCGGCCGGACCGGCGCCGACGATCAGTACCCGCTGTTCGGGATCACCCTTCGGGATGCGTTCCGGATGCCAATTGCGTCGCCACTCCTCGCCCATGGTCGGGTTCTGCGTGCATCGAACCGGCACGCAATCGTGATAGCCCGAGACGCAGATGTTGCACCCTATGCACTCGCGAATTTCATCCTCGCGGCCCTCATTGATCTTGTTCGGCAGGAACGGATCCGCAATTGACGGCCGTGCCGCGCCGATCAGGTCGAGAATGCCGCGTTTGATCTGGCTGACCATCGCATCAGGCGAGGTGAATCGGCCAGTGCCGACCACGGGCTTCGAGGTCAGCGATTTTGCGAAGCTGACGTACGGCTCCTGCGCACCCTGCTCGCTGAAGCGCGCCGACGCGGTTTCGACCACCCAGCTTGACGACTTCAGGTCCCAGAGATCCGGGAGTTCCGCCAGCATCGAGACGATCTCGTGCGCCTCCGATTGCATGGTTTCTCCGGGCACCCTGAGTAATTCGTCGGTGCTGAAGCGCAGCGCAATGGCACACTGGTTGCCGACCGCATTTTTCATGTCCTCAAGGATTTCGCGCGTCAGCCGGACGCGATTCTCGAGGCTGCCACCGTACTCGTCGGTGCGCTGGTTTACCGCCGGCAGCAGGAATTGATACGGCCCGAAATTCATGCCCGAGTAGATGTACACGATGTCGAAACCGGCCGACCTGGCGCGCTTTGCAGCGTCGACGTGCCAGCGACGCAGGTCCCGAATGTCCTGCTTGTCCATAGTGCGCGACTTGGCGAGGCTGATCCATCCGGGGTAGGTCGGCTCAGCGCTGATTCCGGAGGCCGACAGCAACGGTATGCGCGTCATGCGATTGCCGGTGACGGCACCGCCGTGCCACAACTCGACTCCTGCAAGTGCACCGTGGCGATGCACGGCGTCAACCATCAACGCATGTACCTTGATGTCTGCATCGTCCCAAAGCCGGCAATTGGGCAACGGCGAGTCGTCGGAACTCGGGTGGATCGAGCAGTAACCGGTATTGACAACGCCCCAGCCACCTTCGGCGCGCACCTCACGCATCGACGCACGCGTGTGCGGCATCTGGTTGCCGGTGCCAAGCGCATGCGGTGTGCAATAGAAACGGTTCGGCGCGGTTACGGGTCCGATCCTGACCGGTTCGAAGAGAATGTCGTAGCGTGGATTCCTGCTCAAGAGCCTGCCTGCCTGTCCGAGTTGCCGACGGTTGGAGTGCTGCCTGCGCTTAGCGTACGATCCCACGCCATGAAAGGCTATTCCGCGTTTTCACTCATTCGCAATGCACTGCAGGGTCATCGGCACTGGCAGCCCCTGTGGCGTAATCCAGAGCCAAAGAGATCCTACGATGTTGTGATCATCGGCGCCGGTGGTCATGGCCTTGCCACAGCCTACTATCTCGCCAGCAAGCATGGCATCCGTAACGTCGCCGTGCTGGAAAAAGGCTATCTTGGTGGTGGCAACTCCGGGCGCAATACCCAGGTTACGCGCTCGAATTATTTCTGGCCGCAAAGCGCTGCGTTCTTCGATCATTCCCTCAAACTTTACGAAGGACTGGGTCTCGATCTCAATTTCAACATCATGTTTAGTCAGCGCGGCGTACTGACGGTGGCGCACAGCCAGCACGAAATCGAGATGATGCGCCGTTGGACAAACGCCTTGCAGATTAACCGCGTCGACTCGGAGCTGTTAACCCCTGCGGAAATCAGGCAGATCGAGCCGCTCATTAACCTGCATTCACGCTTCCCGGTGGTCGGCGGTTATATCCAGCGGCGTGCGGGAATATCCCGGCACGATGCCGTGGTCTGGGGCTTCGCGCGCGCCGCCAGCGCGCTCGGCGTCGACATCATCCAGCAATGCGAGGTAACAGGTCTCGATATCACGGACGGTGCCGTAACCGGCGTGCAGACCAATCGCGGGGATATCGACGCCGGCAAAGTGTGCATCGCGGTGGCCGGCAACACCAGCATGCTCGCCGCAATGGCCGGCTTCCGCGTGCCGATTGTCAGCATGGCCTTGCAGGCGATGGTGAGTGAGCCCGTAAAACCCTGTCTGAATACGATGCTGGGTTCGACGACGATACATATGTACGTGAGCCAGTCGGATCGTGGCGAGATTGTGCTGGGCGGTGGGGCTGATGCCTACCCCAGCTATGCACAGCGAGGCGGCATTCCGATCGTTGAGGAAAACGTTGCTGCAGTGCTTGAGCTGTTACCTGCTTTCAGTTCCCTGCGGTTGATGCGTCAGTGGGCCGGCATCAACGACATCACGCCGGATACGACACCGATCATGGGCAGTACGCCGGTACGCAATTTATATATCAGCGGCGGCTGGGGCACGGGTGGCTACAAGGCAATCCCGGCGGGCGGCGATACGATGGCGTATACGATTGCAAATGATGAGCCGCACGCGCTTATCAGGGACTTTGGCCTGGATCGCTTCGAGCGCGGCGCGCTGATCGACGAGGGCGCGGCATCCGGAGTTGCACACTAGTGCTGCGGCTTGATTGCCCGTTTTGCGGCACGCGTGACGAGGCCGAGTTTCGCTGTGGCGGTGATGCGCATGTCGAACGACCGGGCCAGGACGTCAGTGATGCGACCTGGGCCGACTACCTGTTCAATCACGACAACCCGAAGGGCCTGCATCTCGAGCGCTGGTGCCACGTCTTCGGTTGCGGGCAGTGGTTCAACGTGGCCCGCGATACGCTGACGCATGAAATTCACGCTGTCTATTACATGGGCGAAGCGGCCCCCGAGCGATATCGATGAGGCGGGCATTGCGCAGCGAGCAGGGTGGTCGTATTGACCGGTCGAAACCGCTCGACTTCGTTTTCAACGGTAAAGCCATGCAGGGTTACGCGGGCGACACGCTGGCCTCAGCCTTGCTCGCGAACGGCGTGCGCATGGTCAGTCGCAGTTTCAAATTCCATCGGCCGCGCGGCATTGTGTCGGCGGGCGTGGAAGAGTCGGGCGGATTACTCGCTGTCGACCACGGTACGGGACTGCAGCCGATCGTGCGTAGCACGCAAATGCCGCTCGTCGATGGACTGCGGGCGGAATCACAGAACTGCTTTCCGTCACTGAATTTTGATTTGCTGCGCATATTCGATGTGACGCGCTCGCTGTGGCCGGCCGGTTTTTACAACAAGATATTCAAATGGCCCAACTGGCATGTATACGAATGGGCGGTCCGCCGCGCCGCGGGGCTGGGTCGTTTGCCGGATGGCGCGCGGTCTGCCCGCTTTTGCCACATGAATGCCCATTGCGATGTCCTCGTGGTGGGCGGCGGCCCGTCAGGACTGAGCGCCGCGTTGCAGGCGGCCCGCGCGGGCGAGGATGTGCTGCTGGTCGAACTGGACGTTGAGCCCGGCGGCTCGTTGTTGCATGACGCGAGCGGCCTGGACGGCCAGCCGCCGTTGGCCTGGCTGGCCAGGACGCTTGCGGAGTTGCAGGCCACCGGCAACGTCAGGATCCTGACGCTGGCGACCGTGGTCGGATATTACGACTGCAATGTGCTGACGATTCACGATCGCGTCGCTGCGTACCGTCGCGAGGATCCGATCGAAGTGTTCTGGAAAGTGCGTGCGGGCCGTGTCGTGCTTGCGACCGGTGCCATCGAGCAACCGCTCATGTTCGGCAACAATGACCTGCCTGGAATCATGCTCGCCGGCGCGATGCAAAAATATGCCGGGCGCTACGCCGTGCGCTGTGGCCAGCGCGTCGTGGCCGTTATAAATAACGACCTGGCCTGGCGGTCGGTGCTGGCGCTGCCCGGGGCCGGAATCGGCCTTGACGCGATTATCGACAGTCGCCACAGCATCAACGATGCCTTGCTCGACCAGGCACGTGAGCACGGTATCGATGTGTTTCCGGGCGCCAGCCCCGTGGCTGCTGCCGGATCGACTGCTGTGCGAAAACTGCAGTTTCGTGACCATGACGGGCGTGCGCGGACTATTGCTTGTGATGCCATCGCGATGTCGGGTGGCCTGAGCCCAACCTTGCACCTGTATTCGCAGGCCGGCGGCCGGCTGCGCTACGACCAGCGGCTGGCGTGTTTCCTGCCACAAGAGTGCCGGCAGGATGTCGTGGTCACAGGCGCTGCGAACGGCGAATTCGCGACTCCCGAAACGTACAACATCGGTTCGCGCAAGCCATCCGCGGCGAACAGCAGTGTGCAGTGGGTCGACTTTCTGCACGATGTTACGGTATCGGATGTCGAGCTCGCCTGCCGCGAGAATTTGCGCTCGGTTGAACACGTGAAACGCTATACGACCACTGGTATGGCGGCGGACCAGGGCAAGACCAGTAACCTGAACGCCTTGACGCTGCTCGGCGAGCTCACCGGGCGAAGTCCGGGAGAGGTCGGCACCACGACGTTTCGCCCGATGTTCATGCCGGTCACGATGGGTGCGATTGCTGGCGTCAGGCGCGGTGAGTTTTATGCGCCGGCGAAACGCCTGGCAGCACATGACTGGCATGCGACGCAAGGCGCCGTGTTTGAGGACTACGGCGGCTGGCAGCGACCTGCGTATTACGGCAGCGATCGCGATGCGTGTGTCCGCCGGGAAACCTTGCTGGTCCGCCAGGCCGCAGGGCTTTTCGATGCCTCACCGCTCGGCAAGATCGAAGTGCAAGGACCTGATGCAGCGGAATTTCTGAATCGCATCTACATCCACAGTGTGCCAACCCTGAAGCAAGGCAAGGTTCGATACAGCCTGATGCTGAATGAGAACGGCATCATCATTGACGATGGCGTTTTCGTCCGGCTTGCGGATGACCACTTCCTGCTCAATACGACGTCGGCAGGTGCTAACGCGATTGCAGCCTGGCTCGAAGAGTGGCAGCAGTGCGAGTGGCCCCGGATGGAACTTGTGATAAACCCGGTAACTTCGCAGTGGGCGGTGGTAACCGTGGCGGGTCCCAGGGCGCGCGATGTGTTGTGTAGCCTGGCCGGCATGACCGACTTGTCGACTCAGGCATTTCCGCATATGAGTTTTGCAAGCGGCGTGTTCGAAGATGGATGCCCGTATCGAATTCAGCGCGTAAGTTTCAGCGGAGAATTGAGCTACGAACTCAGCGTACCGGCCAATCGTGCGACCGGGTTTTTCGAACGCATCTGGGATGCCGGCCAGCCTTTCGGCATTGGATTGTTTGGTATTGAAAGCCTGATGATCTTGCGCCTTGAAAAAGGTTTCCTGCATGTCGGCGGTGACACGGACACGACGAGCAATCCATTCGACGCCGGATTCGGCCGGGTCATCAGCAACAAGCGCGGCGATTTTATCGGTGCACGGTCGCTGCAGCGTGCCGAGGACCGCCGTAACGACCGCCGGCAGCTGGTTGGTTTCGAAGTGGTCGATCGGGATGCGGTCGTTCTGGCCGGTGCGCATGTCGTAACCGGGACCGGCGACGCCCGACGCAGCGAAGGCTTCGTGACCTCGGCCTGTCACAGCCCGACTCTCGCCAGGACTATAGGACTTGCCTTGCTCGAGCGAGGCTTCGAGCGCGGCGGCGAGGAAATTCAACTGTATGACCAGGGACGGCTGGTAACGGCGCGCATAGTCGATGCCCGCTTCTATGACCCGCAGGGGGAGCGTATGCATGGCTGATCGAATCGAAATGCGTTCGATCGTATCCCTGAAAGTGGCGAGGCAGTCGGTTGACCGCGCGCGCGCCTGCATGCATCTGGCGGAGCCGTTGCGGGCATGCGGCAGTGATCCGCAAAGCTTGTGGCTTGGCCCGGATCGCTGGCTGCTGGTCAGCGATACGACGACCGCTGCTGTGATCATCGATTCGTGCCAGCGGGCGCTTGCCGGAATACTCCACAATGCGGTCGACTACTCTTCCGGGCTCGCCGTGTTCCGGCTCGCGGGCGTCGGGGCGCGACAATTGCTCGCGACCGGAACCGGCATCGACCTCAGGCCGGCGAGCTTCGCGGCGGGCAGCTGTTGCCGCACGCGCCTGGCGCAGGTCGCAGCCGTAATCGTCGCTGCGCATGCCGAGGTTTTCGAAGTTTACGTTGACCGCAGCTACGAGACCTACCTGGCCAACTGGATGGCCGAGTCGTCGAGCATCTGTTTCTCATACCTGGGCGTCGCTCGCGGATAAGAAAAAGGGGTCAGAGCCCGAAGGGCTCTGACCCCTTTCGTTTGAACGCCAGGGGCGACTAAAAATCGAGCCGGACGTCGATGTAATAGCTCCTGCCGATATCGCGATGCACATCTCCCCAATAGCCAAAGCTTTCATCCGCCAGCGGTGCGCGCTCATCGAAGACGTTATTCATACCGAGGCGAACGCGCGCGTCGATATCGCCGAAAGCCTCGAAGTTGTAATCGGCTGACGCATTGAAGGTCGTCATCGACGGGATAACATACTTCGTGCCATCGTCAAGCGTGGCGCCGGTATCGATGAAGTCGCTGATGTAGAGACCCGATATCGCTGCACCCCAGTCGCCCCGGCGCCAGCTCAGTCTCGCGGTTTGCTTCTGGCGCGGGTTGGCATCGGCGCGAATCAGGTTGCCGAAACCCTCAATCGAAACGTTCGCCGGCAATATGCCCGCCTCCTGGGCTTCGAAAAGGGCGGTTGCCTCAGGGCCGGGAACCTGGTCGTACTCGTCGAGGAAGGCCGCAACATAACGCAGGTCGATCTCGCCGATCGGTGTGTCGTAATTGAAGTAAACGCCGATATCGTGACCTTTGACCTTGCGCACATCGAGATTGGCGTAGGAATCGTTGACGATGGTCACTTCACCGACCGGGCAGATGCCGGCCGCTGCGAACAACGCCAGTTCGTCCGGTTCCAGCGTCGATGCCGGCAGACGCTCCACTCTCGGGTTTCCGGCCGGATTCGCACAATTGCTGACGCCCGCTTCGATCAATGACAGCAGGCCGAGCGCCGTATGATTTGCTTCGCCGAACAGGCCGATCGTGTCCTGCTTTTCGATACTCCAGTAATCGAGCGTCAAAGTAAGGTGTTCATTGGCATCGACAACGATACCGACGGACGTGTTGTCGGACTCCTCCGGTACAAGATCATCGCTGCCGCCGGCAGCACGCAGCATCGGATAGTTGCAGTCAAACGTGTCCTGATTCGGATCGACGAAAAGGCAGACGTAATCGTCATTGGAATTTGAACGCGTGAAGTCACCCTCGTTGACGGTCACCAGGTTGGGTACGCGCAGCGCTTCCGACCACGAGCCACGAATCAATAACTGGTCGATGACACGCCAGCCGAAGGCCACCTTGCCGACTGTTGCGTCGCCGACGTCTGAATAGTCCTCGTATCGCAGCGCCAGCTGCAGATCGAGATTCGAGAACACCGGCACCTGCAATTCGGCAAATGCGGAGACCACATCGCGGTCACCTTTGCTGTCGGCGCTCGGGCTCGAGTTCATGACATCCGAAATATCCGGGAATGTCGAGCCGGCGGTATCGGTGAACACGATGGTGCCATCGAGCCTCGGATCGCGATCGTCGACGAAGGATTCGGTGCGAAACTCCACGCCGCCCAACACGCCGACCGGTCCGGCGGGCAGATTGAACAGTTCGTTGTGCGATACCTTGAAATCGACGGTACCGAGCTCGGTTTCGTTGTCGCGGCGTACGGTAATGAGCGCTCGCTCGAGGTTCGAGCCCTCGAGGTCTCCGGCGAAAGGATTGATGGCGGCCGCGGTGGTATCGTTCAAACCTTGCTGCAACAGGCTGTTCGAAACACGATTATAGGTGATGTCTGCTTTTTCGGAACGCGACCATGAAACAGCACCTTCCCAGTCCCACTCGCCCCAGGAGCCGCGCAAGCCAGTCAGAAAACGGAAATCGTCACCATGATTGTCGACCACGCGCGGTACCTGCGCCCAGCGGTAGAAATCGAACGTCATCGCTACGCCAGTGCATGGCACGCCCGTACCGATGATGCTGGCATCCAGGCGATTGGGCGAACTGCAGGGGCCGAAAGGATTGTAGTAATTGTTCGCAGCGATGACGTGACTCGCGACGGCCCCCAGCTTGGTCGATGCATGACGGTAAGTGGTGGTTCTGGATGCATAGCCTGACAGTTCGGTAAAACTCGACACGCCATTTTCAAATTCATGGTTCAGGAACACGAATGTGGTGTAACGCTCGAGATCCGAGTACAGGTCGCGATTCACATTGTTGTTGTACTGGTAGGTGCCCTGGCCATCCACAGCGCCACAGGTGCCGTAGCCGAGGTCCCACTGGCAGCGTGGATCGCCGGTCGGGTAGGTCTCGAATTCTCCAGCGCTGTCCCAGATCGTGCCCGTCAGTCCCAGTGAGCTGACGCTCGAGATGATGTCGTACTGACCGTACTGTGAATGTGAACTGTTATTGTCAAAGTCGTCCAACCAGGGCGAATCCGCCGGGACGAGGCGCGTCATGTCGCTGTTCGCCCACTTCGGGTCGTCCTGGGAATTGACCGGGTCGCGGCCATAGGCATCGAACAAAACGGTGATATTGGTGCGATCACCGTTAAAATTCCTGCCCCACTCAAGGCTGAAGTCGATGTCGTTGCGCGGCAGGCCTTCAAACTCTGCGTACTTCACGTTTACGCTCAAGCCTTCGTAATCTTTTTTGGTGACGTAATTCACGACGCCCGCGACCGCGTCTGCGCCGTAAATAGCCGAGGCACCATCGCGCAGCACTTCGACTCTTTCCAGGGCGGCCAGCGGCAAGGTCTGTGAATTCACGCTGTTCACAGGTACGAAGCTGCCACCAACCTGTTCGGTCTGGTAGGAGGCCATATTGACAACCCGCCGGCCGTTCAGCAGAACCAGTGTGTTGCCGGTGCCAAGATTCCGCAGGTTAAAGGCGCCGACGTCGCCGCGAGCGGAATTGACACCACCGCTGATATTCTCGGACTCGCTGAAATAGTTCGAGCCTTGCTCGGCCATCATGTCCAGCAGTTCGTCGCCGGAGTCGACGCCGAGCGCCTCGATATCGGCCGAAGTCAGGACGGAAACCGCGAGCGCATCGGAAATTGTGGCACCCCTGATCTGCGAGCCGACCACGACCACCTCTTCGACCGACTCATCGCCGGAATTGACGCCGTCCTGGGCAAATACATTGCTGGTAGGGAAACTCAGCAGCGATGCCATGGTGGCGATAGTTGCAGCAAGCGTGGTACTTCCAGGGCGACTGATGCCGCCGGTATTTTCAGATTTGAATAGCATGGTCTTCCCCCTGCGTGACGTGGCCGGTGTGGTTGGTATGTGACGCTATTTGGCGTTCTGCAGGAATTTTAACCGCCAGATATCGGCCCGCCGCCAGCCTTTGTTTGCGGCCCGGATGCTGTTGCAAAAATACGACAACCGTTTGCATCCGCGAGGTCCGGGCGCATCGCCAATTTGCTTTAATATTCAATTGCTTAAATTGACCAGATCGGCTATCAGGTTGCCGTTGAAACTGATCGGAGCATATTGTTTTTTTGCAACACGCTGGCCAACGGGAACCGGATTGCGCACTTTGCAATTTCGGGGCTCAAGATATGTTTTCCCCCTGGCTCCGAGTTCGCCCGTCCTGTTGTCAACAGGCTGACGCCGCTGCGGCCAGCCTGCGCACCGCATCGATCTCCGCCTGCATGCCACGTTCCTGGCAAATATAGCTCGGAAACGTGCAGCTCATTGCCCCGGCAATTGATCCGTCAATGCGGAATATCGGTGCCGCGACGCAGACGAAGCCGCGCGTAATTTCTTCATTATCGATTGCGTAGCCGTCGGCTTCGACCTGCTTCAGTTCCTGTCGCAGCTTGCTGGCATCGGTAATGGTCCTTGGTGTGAATTTCTCCAGCTTGCGCTTGGTCACGCGCCGCACCAGCGCCGCGTCCGAAAAACTGAGCAGTACTTTGCCCATCGCGGTGCAGTGCAGCGGAAAGGATTTGCCGATTTCCGAGTGCAGGCGGAGACCGAAGCCGCTGGCTTCGATCTTGTCGATATACACGCCAACATCATTGTTCAAAACGCCGAGCGTGGCGACATGCCCGAACTCATCGTGCAGCGACTGCAGGAAAGGGCGTACCGCGTTGCGCAGGTCATAGTTGGCGGTGATCGTCGCGCCAATGCGGGCGAGCAGCAGGCCACCGTGGTAGTGGCGGGTTTGTGCGTCGAGCCTGAGCGCGGACAAGTCGACCAGTTCCTGCAACAGGCGATGCGTGCTGGCTTTGGCTACGCCGGTTGCCGCCACGATGCCGGCAAAGGGCAGGCCGCCGCTGCCGGCCGCGGTAACGGCGTCGATGATTTTGAATCCCTTGCTCAGGGCGCTCATGGCCGGGTGTCCTTATACTTGCGCTTGACAACGCTAATGTTCGGAGCGATAAAACACAAGGAAAAAGAAACTTAGTTCCATATATGGAACTTGTCAAGCAGGAGAGAGTGCGTGCCCATGGACCTCAACAAGACCCTACAATCCGTGCCCGTCGTGCCGCTGGTGCAGGCCGACGACCCGAAAGTCGCGGTACTCACGTCACGCGCACTGGCTGCCGGTGGCCTCACGGTGGCCGAAGTCGTATTTCGCACCGACCGGGCCCTGGAGTGCCTGCAAGCCGTCGCCGAGGAAGTGCCCGAGATGATTGCGGGCGCAGGCACAGTGCTGAGCCCGGGGCAGGCAAGGGCGGCGATCAAGGCCGGCGCACGTTTTATTGTGTCGCCAGGGCTTGATGACGGCGTGGTCGCGGTCGCGAAAGAGCATGGCATACCGGTTTACCCGGGGATTGTTACGCCGAGCGAGCTGCAACACGCGTTTAACCTGGGGCTCGAGGTCGTAAAGTTTTTCCCGGCGTCACTGGCAGGTGGTGTGCCAATGCTGAAAGCTTTCTCGAGTGTGTTTCGCAGCATGCGCTTCATGCCGACTGGTGGAATTTCGGCGGGCAACCTCGCCGAGTATCTTGCCGTACCTGCGGTGCTTGCCTGCGGCGGCAGCTGGCTGACGCCGGCCGCGGCAATCTTTACGGGCGATTACGCCCAGGTCACGACGCTGGCGATAGACGCCGTGAAGATCGCGGCACAGGCCAGGAGGGACGGCAAATGACGGACTTCATCAGCTTTGGGGAAATCATGCTGCGGCTGAAATCGCCGGCGCATGAGCGTTTTTTCCAGTCGCCGCAGCTCGAGGCAACATTCGGCGGCGGCGAGGCCAACGTGGCAGTGTCCCTGGCAAACTACGGGCTTGACGCGGGCTTTGTCTCGGCGCTGCCGAAAAATGACATTGGCGAAGCGGCGCTGCGCGAACTGCGGGGCTTCGGCGTTGACACGTCGCGCGTTATTCGACGCGGCGAACGCATGGGCATTTACTTCCTGGAAACCGGATCGAACCAGCGGCCGTCGAAGGTGATTTACGACCGTGCCAATTCATCGATTTGCGACGCAGGCCCAGGCGACTTCAACTGGCCCGCGATCCTCACGGGCGCAAAGTGGTTTCACATCACCGGCATCACACCAGCGCTGAGCCAGAGCGCCGCTGACCTCTCGCTCGAGGCCTGCAAAGCAGCAAAAAGACAGGGACTGACCGTGTCCTGCGATTTCAATTATCGCGGCAAGCTTTGGAAATACGGTAAATCCGCGCCCGAAGTTATGCGTGAGCTGGTCAAGTATGTCGATGTCGGTATTGCGAATGAGGAGGACTGCCAGAAGTGCCTCGATATTCATGTCGACGTCGATGTCGGCAGCGGTGAGCTCGACACAAAAAAATACGAGGCGCTGACGAACAAAGTGCTCGAAGCATTCCCCGACATGGCCATTATTGCTGTCACCCTGCGTGAGTCGCGCAGCGCCGACCGTAACGGCTGGTCGGCCTGCCTGCGCGACGGCAAGGGCTTCCACCTGTCGAAGCAGTATGAGATCACGGACATCGTCGATCGCGTCGGTGGTGGCGACAGCTTTGCGTCCGGGCTGATAGCCGGCCTGAATCTTTACGAGGATCGGCAACAGTCACTTGAATTCGCGGTTGCGGCAAGTTGCCTGAAGCACACCATCCAGGGCGACTTCAATCGCGTCAGCCTGTCCGAAGTGAAAAGCCTGATGGGTGGTGATGCATCGGGCAGGGTGCAGCGCTAGTAACAAGTTCCCGGCGCTGCGCGCCTGGTGCACAACATCGGCATCAGGCTGCCACCGGTGTCATTAACCTGCCAGCACAGTTACCGCCGCCTTTCGGAAACCTTGTTTACCGGGGATTGATGTGGATGCGCCGCCCTGTTTTCTGGTATATGCCGAAGACGACACCAGTGTTGTGATCGAGAACTCGCTGCTGTTTCGTGCGGCCTTGAGTACACAGCGCGTTCCGGTGTAGAAGTCTCACGATGAAAAACTTGACACGACATTGCTTGCCTGCGGTGCTGTTACTGGGCCTGGCGGCCTGCGGTGGAGCAGATAATGCCGACCTGGCCGAGGGCCGCAAGGTGGACGCGTCCGGCAAGGAAGCGACCGGTCTTGTCGAAAAGCAGCGCGATATCGGCATGGACCTTGTGCCCGATCACGTTGCGGGTGCGCTGGAGACGAAATTCCCCGCATGGCATCCGGATCGCATTATTGAAAGCGACCAGGGTGACGGCGTGATCATTTACGAGTTTTTCGGTGTGGACGACGCAGGCGAAGCGACCAAGATCGAGATCAGGTGGGCCGACGGGCGCGCCGAACTGTTAATCGACGAGTGGTTGCATTGATCCGGACAAACCAAAGTTGACGACGACCCCGGCGTAGTAATTACGCTCCGGGGCCGGTTCATAGTAGCGACCGGCGAAGGCATTGATACGGATATTGCTGCTGTATTGCTCATCGAAAATATTATTGATGCCGAGGTAGGGCCGAACGTTCCAGCGGCTGCCCTGCCATTCGTAACCCAGCCGCAGATTTGAAGTCGTGTAGCTGTCGATCGAGGCAGAATTGTCATTGTTGGCGAAAAATTTGCCGGAATATTGTGTTTCGAAGGTCGCGCTGAAGCCCTTGCTGCTCGAGTAACTGAGGCCGACATAGCCGAAATGCTCGGGCAGCCCGGGCATGCGCTTGCCGCCGTAGTCTTCGCCGTCTTCCACGAACTCATCGAAGCTGAAATCCGACCAGGTGTAGGAGACATCGGCGGAGAAACCTTTTTCACCGCGCCATGCCATTGCAAATTCGACGCCGTCGCGCGACGAAGACCCAGCGTTGGCATAAAAGCTTCGGCCCGGCGACGTAGCAAGTTCGTACGGGATCAATTCATCCTCGAGATCGATGTGAAATAGCGAGAGCTCGTAAAACAGTGCGTCGCGCGAAGCCTTGAAGCCAATCTCGTAATTATCTGCAAGCTGCGGTTCAAGTGACTGGTTGAATCCGCCGGAACCATCGGGGTTGGCCAGTTCGGTCGTGGTCGGCGTTTCGAACGAACTGCTCCAGGAGATGAACAGCACGTTCGAACCCCAGACGCGATTCAATGCCAGTGACGGACTCCATTGATCGAACTGCAATACGCCTGAATCGTCGCCATCCTGCAAATAGTGATCGTCTACATCGAAGCGCACCTCGTCCTGTCGCAAGCCGGCCGAAAGTGCCCATAACGGCGACAGGCGAATCTGGCCCTGCACGAACAGGCCGCGGCTGTCGACGTTTTCGTCCTGGTCAAACACCTGGTTGCCGAGTACGCCGTTATTGTTGTCAAAGCGCTGCCGCTCGTCGCGCTGGCGGTCAAGATCGAATCCGGCCGTGAGTTGCAGCGCGCCGAGTTCGGCAAAACGGTATTGTGCACCAAGTCCGTAAAAGAATCGGTCCAGGTCAACCGACCCACCGCTGACAAAAGGCAAGCGACTCGCAAAATCCCGCCAGGCATAATAGTTGCGCAGCATTAGTTCGCCGCCGACACGATCGGTCTTGTAAACGGCACCGATGCGTTGCTGATCAAGCTCCTCACCTGCATTGAACAGGACGTTCGGCAGTCTTGCGGAGCTCCGGTCCTGTTGCAGCTGGGCCGCGTCTATACCGCCCGGATCCTCCGACTTTGGCTGATCCGTGTTGTTGAACGAGAGCAGCAGCTGGTCGTGTTCCGACAGGCGCAGCGCAAATTTCGAATTAATCGTGGAACCGTCCGCCTGGCTGTGGTCGCGGTAGCCATCAAGCTCGGTCTTGGCCGCATTCACCATGTAACTCAACGAGCCGTTGCTGCCCGCCACTTTCAGGGCCGCTCGGCGATACCCATAGTCGCCCGCTGCCAGCGATGCTTCGGCAAACGGGTCGTCTTCGCCGAGTTCACTGTAAATCGCAATCACGCCACCAGCCGCGTTGCCATAAAGCGACGATGCCGGCCCGCGCAGAACCTCTATGCGATCAGCGGAGCCGAGGTCGATGCTATCGACGCCGGCCTGGCCATCGGGCAGCGTTTCCGGGATGTCGTCAACAAAAATTCGCAGGCCACGAATGCCAAAATTCGAGCGGGCACCAAAACCGCGCAGCGAGACTTTCAGGTCCTGTGCAAAGTTATAGCGGTTCTGCATATAGAGGCCGGGCACACGCAGCAACGCCTCGTCGAGCCCGAGCAATTGTTGCCCGTTCTGAATCTCCTCACGGCCGACCACCGAGATTGAGCGCGCCACATCGCGCAGCGATGACTCAAGCCGCGTTGCAGTGACGACGATCTCATCCAGTGTGTCGGCGAGCAGTTCGCCCGCAAGCAGGATCATCAGCGCGCCTGTGATCCACGTGACTCGAAGTTTCATCCTGGTTGCAGCGCTCCTCTGAACGGCGACGACGGTGGCGGCTACTATAAATTGATCCGCGTGCATGAGTGAATCTATTTCCGGTGGCCCCCGGTCAGGCGCAGGGCTACACTTTAGGACGGCGAAACAATCTGTGAGGGGCGTCAAATGGCGATTGCAATGACACTGAACGGCAAAGTGCACTCCTTTGAAGCAGAGGCCGACATGCCGCTGCTCTGGGCGATTCGCGACCTGGCCGGCATGACCGGGACCAAATACGGTTGCGGCAAGGCGTTGTGCGGCGCCTGCACCGTGCATGTAGACGGTGAACCGGTTCGCTCCTGCAGTTTTCCGCTGTCCGCCGCGGCCGGCAAGTCGGTGACCACGATCGAGGGGATTTCCGGCGATGGCAGCCACCCGGTGCAGGTGGCGTGGCGCGAACTAAATGTGGCGCAGTGCGGTTACTGCCAGTCCGGGCAGATAATGAGCGCGGTCGCCTTGTTGCAGAAAACCCCGAGTCCGACCGACCAGGACATCGATCTGGCGATGAGCGGCAATATTTGCCGCTGTGGCACCTATACGCGAATTCGTGCGGCGATACACAAGGCCGCAGGGAGTGCGTCATGAACAATGACTTCAGCAATGTGAGCCGAATTTCGCGCCGCGATTTCCTGCGCAACACCGGCCTGGCTGGCGGCGGCCTGATCATCGCCGCACACTTTGCGGCCTGCTCGAGTGACAAGACGCTGGCTGGCGGCAATTTCATGCCCAACGTCTACGTTAACCTGATGGAAAACGGCGACGTCGAAATCGTCTGTCACCGTTCCGAAATGGGGCAGGGTGTGCGCACTTCGCTGCTGCAGGTGATTGCCGACGAAATGGAAGCCGACTGGGGCCGCGTGACCTTGTTGCAGGCCACCGGCGATGCCAAGTACGGCGACCAGAACACGGACGGCTCGACCAGCATTCGCAAGCACTTCGACCTGCTGCGCAACGCGGGCGCGGTAACGCGGCAGATGCTCGTGAATGCTGCCGCCGATGCCTGGGGCGTGCCGGCGGCGGAGTGCCGTGGCCTGAATCATGCCGTGCATCACGAAGCATCAGGCAAGTCGCTCGGCTACGGCGAACTCGCAGGACACGCTGCGACCATGCCGGTACCCGAAGACGTCACGTTCAAGTCGCCCGAGGACTATCGTTACATCGGCAAGCCCATGGATCTCATCGATGGCCTGGCGTTCACGGTCGGCACGGCAGCCTACGGCATCGACACGCAGTTGCCCGATATGCTGCATGCGTCGATCGAGCGCTGCCCGGTGGTCGGCGGCAAGCTCAAATCCGTTGACGACTCAGGGGCACGTGCGGTGGCCGGCGTCGTGGATGTGATTCAGCTTGGCGACGGCGTTTCGCCGCCGGGCTTCAATCCGCTCGGTGGTGTTGCGGTACTGGCCAGCAATACCTGGGCAGCGCAACGCGGCCGGGCGGCATTGAAAATCGAATGGGACGGGGGCGCGAACGCGAGCTACAACTCGCCTGCCTATCGCGAGGCCATGGAAGCCAGCGCCAAGTCAGGCGGCTTGCAAGTGCTGGCGCGCGGTGACGTCGAAGCGGCATTTGCCGGCGCGGCCAAAACGCTGGAAGCGACCTACTTCGCGCCGATGCTGTCGCAGGCGCCGATGGAGCCACCGGCGGCTACCGCGGTGATCAATGCCGACGGCAGCTGCGAGGTTTGGGCCTGCACCCAGGATCCACAAACGGCGCGGGACGTGGTGGCAGGCGCACTCGGCATCGAGCCCGCACAGGTGACGATCAACGTGACCCTGCTCGGCGGTGGCTTTGGTCGCAAGTCCAAGCCCGACTTCATCGCGGAAGCGGCGCTGCTGGCGAAAAAGACCGGCAAGCCGGTGAAGGTCACGTGGACCCGCGAGGACGACATACGGCACGGATATTTTCACGCCGAGAGTTGCCAGTATCTTCGCGGTGCTATCGATGCGCAGGGCAATACCACGGCCTGGCTGCAGCGCACGGCGTTTCCATCGATCAGCGCAACCTTTGGTTCCACGGACGGCCCGTCGGCCGGTGAACTTGGCCTCGGCTGCGTCGACAACCCGTATGCCATCCCCAACATGACGATCGAGGCCTGCAAGGCAGAGGCCCATTTCCGCATTGGCTGGCTGCGCTCCGTTTGCAATGTGTATCACGCCTTTGCGGCCAACAGTTTTGCCAATGAACTGGCGCATCTCGCCGGTCGCGATCCAAAGGACTACCTGCTCGAGCTGATCGGCGCTGATCGGCACGTGATACCGGCAGACAGCGGTGCGACTTACACAAATTATGGGCAGGATCTCGGTGAGCATCCGATCGATACGGCGCGCCTCAAGGCGGTTCTTGAAGAGGCTGCGTCGATGGCGAACTGGGGCCGGGAATTGCCGCGCGGTAGTGGACTAGGCATAGCCGCGCACCGTTCCTTCCTCGGCTATGTGGCGACCGTGGCGGAAGTCAGCGTGAGCGAGGGCGGCGCAGTGAGGATCGAGGAGCTGTGGACCGCAATCGATGCCGGCACCGTGGTGAACCCGGATCGCGTACGCGCGCAAATGGAAGGTGCCGGTATCTTCGGCATGAGCCTCACCCTGCACGGGGAGATTACCGGTACCAACGGTGCGATCAACCAGGGCAATTTCGACAGCTACCCCGTGGTACGCATGAACGAGGCGCCGACGGCGATCACCGTGCACGTAATGCCATCGACCGCCAGGCCAGGCGGTGTCGGCGAGACCGGCGTGCCGCCAGTGGCGCCCGCCATCTGCAACGCGATATTCGCGGCGACCGGCAAGCGCGTGCGCGAGTTGCCGCTGCGCAATGTGAGCCTGGTCTGACGGCGAGCAAGCCAGCCTTGCAACTGGGAATGATCGGGCTGGGCAAGATGGGCGGCAATATGGCGCGCCGCCTGCGTGCAAAAGGATTCGAGGTGGTTGGCTTCAATCTCGACGCCAGCGCGACCGAGGTGCTTGCGAAAGAAGCCGGTTTGATCGCCGCCGACTCGATCGAAGCGTTGCTGGCCAAGCTCGATCCGCCTCGATGTGTCTGGCTGATGCTGCCGGCCGGTGAAAGCACCGAAGCGACGATAGAACAGCTGCGTGCATTGCTGCAGCCCGGCGACATTCTGGTCGATGGCGCGAATTCGAATTACAAGGACTCAATACGTCGCGGCAGACAGCTGGCCGAGGCGGGCATCCTGTTCGTTGACGCCGGCGTTTCGGGCGGTGTCTGGGGGCTCGAGAACGGCTACGCACTCATGGTGGGCGCGACCGATGCGGCATTCGCCCGGATACAGCCGATGATCGAGGCGCTCGCACCGGCGACAGACCGCGGCTGGGTGCATGCCGGCCCGGTCGGCAGCGGGCACTACGTGAAGATGATTCACAACGGCATCGAATACGGTTTGATGCAGGCCTATGCCGAGGGTTTCGCCCTGCTGCGCGGCAAGGAAGAATTCAAACTCGACCTGGCCGCGATCGCGGAATCCTGGCGTCATGGCAGTGTCGTTCGCAGCTGGCTGCTCGACCTGACTGCCGACGTGCTCGCGGCTGATCAGGAGCTTGCCGAGGTCGAGCCGTTTGTTGCTGATTCGGGCGAAGGCCGCTGGACGGCGATGGAAGGTATTGAACAGGGCATACCGACGCCCGTCATGTCACTCGCGCTGATGGCGAGGTTTGGCAGCCAGGGGCAGCAGGACTATTCCTCCAAACTGCTGGCAATGATGCGCCAGCAGTTCGGCGGGCATGCGGTGCGAAGTCACAAGCCGGATACCGATGCATGAACACGCACATTGACCCGCACCTCGTTACCGACCCACTCAGTGTCCGCCCATTCGCCGGTGCCGAGGCCCAGCTCGAGCCGCAACAGCTCGGCGGAACCGGTCAGTACGCGATCATCACCATTCGTCTCGACTGAAAAACGGAATAGCACCGGCGTCGCAACGCCCTTGATGAACAGCTCACCGTCTGCGGTGAAGCTGCCATCTTCAAGCTGCGTGAAGCGGCTCGCACGATAATAGGCTTCAGGAAAGTTCGCGGCATCGAACCACTCGGGGTCGGCAAGCGCCGCGTCCCGGTCGGCGTCACCGGTGCTCACCTCGGCCGTGCGTATGCTGACGTCAAACGAGCTGTCCAGAAGCCGATCGCCGGCGAAACGCAATTGCGCGGACCAGTTCGGCCAGGCACCGTCGAACTCGGCGCCGGCCTGGCTGGCCGTGAAATGGATGTAACTGTCGCTGTGGTCGATCTGCCAGCCGGGCAGATCCGCGCGCACCACAACGGGTTCTGGCACAGGCTCCTCAAGTGGTTCCGCGACTGTCGGCGGCGTCTCGATCACGGTCTCGGCTTCGTCCACGGCCGGGCTCTTTTCGACCGCGCCGGGATTCCCGACTCTGCCGAGCGTCGCCGCGCCGGCTGCAATCACGACCAGGAACAAGGTCATGCTGATCGGCGACGTCATGCGCCGGAGCACCGCATCTTTGTCGATGAAATGATGTTTCAGGGCTGCGAGAATATGCACGCTGGCAAGAATGACCAGCAACTTGCCGAGCAGTTGGTGAATGACCCGGAAACTTTCCTTGAGCGCCGCATCCGGTGCGACCAGGTCAGGCAGCTGCAGCAGCTTGAACCAGCTGACTGGATAGGCGGAGGCCGAGGACATCAGCCAGCCGGATATTGGCATCAGAATAATCAGCGTATAGAGCAGGTAGTGACTGATCCTTGCGGCAAGCATTTGCCAGTGCGGCATGCTTGCTGGCAGTTCCGGAGGCGGCGCCAGCTTGCGCCAGGCCAGCCGCAGCAGCGCAAGCATGAAAATGCTGATGCCAACGGATTTGTGATTCGCAAGCAACGCGAGCTGCTGCAAATCCAGGCCCGCGTCCTCTGCACGTTCGGCCAGGTTCGCCAGGATGAATTGCAGCACGATCAGTCCTGCGACCAGCCAGTGCAGGATCTTTGACATACCTAGCTCTCACCCCGGCGCATGAGCCCGACGCGCAGCAAGGCGGCAACACTGATTGCGTCGGTTATTTCGCCCCTGGCTGCCATCTCGATGGCCGTATCGATATGTAATCGGCGGGTTGAAATGTCCTCGCTTTCTTCCAGTGCCGTATTGCCCATCGCAAGATCGGTGGCAACAAAAACGATCGCCTGCTCGTCAGTGATTGAGTTGCTGGTGTGCAGGCGCATGAGTTCCTGCCAGTCGTTCGCGCGCAGGCCGGTTTCCTCAGCGAGCTCACGTTGCGCCGCAGTCACAGGGGCCTCGTCGCGCGGTGCCCCTCCCATAGGCAACTCCCACGAGTACTCGCCCAGCGTGTAGCGGCTTTGTCCTACGAGCCAGGTGTGATCCTCGTTGTCGAGCGGCAGGATTGCGACGGCGATGTTTTTAAAATGTACGTAACCGTACTGGTTCTCGCCGCCGCCAGGATTGCGTACGTGGTCTTCGCGCACGGCCATCCAGTCGTTCTCGTAGACTGTGCGCGATGAAAATTTTTTCCAGCCCATGGTGCCGATCATATCGGGGTCAGTGCGGAAAAGGGGCGGACCCTTCTTGTGGGCCGCAATAAGTCAAATAAGAATCATTTGCATTTGCGAATACGTCGCATTAAGATCCCAACGTCCAAATCGAGGTTGAGATCCATGAAGAATTACGCGTCCTGGTTTGTCCTGGTCGTGCTTGCCGGCACCACGCCCGCATGGTCACAAACACCGAACATCGAGGAAATCTGGGCAATCGTCCAGCAACAGCAACAGGAGATCGCGGAGCTGAAGCTTAAGCTCGCAGCCGCCGATGCACAGCTCGCGGCCAACGATGAAAAGATCGAGGCGACCGGCGACTACCTGGAAACCATCGCCGTGCCGGTTGCGAAACCGGCCACGCAGCTTGGTGCTTATGGTGAACTGCATTACAACAATCTCGACGCCGAGGACAGTGCACGCGACCTGGACCAGATCGATTTCCATCGCTTCGTGCTTTTCTTCGGTCACGAATTCACAGACCGTATACGCTTTTTCTCCGAACTTGAACTCGAACACTCACTCTCCGGGGATGGAGCACCGGGCGAGGTTGAGCTCGAGCAGGCCTACGTGGATTTCATGCTGAGCGACACGATGTCGGCGCGGGCCGGCTTGTTCCTGCTGCCGATCGGTATCATCAATGAAACTCATGAACCGCCGACGTTCTATGGCGTGGAGCGGAACGCGGTTGAAAGCGACATCATTCCCGCCACCTGGTGGGAAGCGGGCGCAGCAATGAGCGGCCACTTCAGTACCGGGTTGAGCTGGGATGTCGCGGCGCACTCGGGTCTTGCGATGCCGACCAGCGGTTCGGACGCGTTCCGAGTGCGCAGCGGCCGGCAAAAAGTGGCCGAGGCGGCAGCGGACGATCTCGCCTACACTGCGCGGCTGCGCTACAGCGGTGTTGCCGGGCTGGATCTTGGCCTGAGCTACCAGTACCAGTCCGATGCCAGCCAGGTCAGTGGCGATGGTCTCGACGAGGGCCAGCTGCTGGCCATCAACGCGAGCTATAACATCGGCGCATTTACGCTCAAGGGTGTTTACGCGAACTGGAACTTCTCCGGCGCGGCGGTCGAAGCCGCCGGTGCCGACGAGCAGACGGGCTGGTATGTCGAGCCGAGTTATCGCTTCACGACGACCCGTGGCGACTGGGGTTTCTACGGTCGCTACCAGGATGTGAGCGCCGCACGCGCGCAGGACCAGTTCACGCAAAACGAGATCGGTGTGAACTACTGGCCGACGGAGCATGTCGTTTTCAAGTTTGACCTCCGGCAGCGCGATCACGACCAGGCCAGCGAGGCCGGCCGCGATTTCGACGGTTTTGATCTCGGCATGGGTTACCAGTTCTGATGAGCAGCAGATTGAATTCGATGTTGCGGCGCGCCGCATTTGCGCTTTTGCTGGCCTCAGCGGTCGCCATTGCCGCGGGTGAGGCTGGTCGCTACCAGACGCGGGCAGAATTTCTGCTTGAATCCTTTGGTCATGAGAATCCGCCCAGTGATGTCGTCTGGATCGACGAGGAGTTGCGTGCAACGGCCGCGAAAGTGCTCGGCCATGCGCCCGAGATGTTACGCATACGCTATTGGCACGACGGCGCACGAACCGCATGGATCCTTGACGAGATAGGCAAGGAACAGCCGATTACTTTCGGCGTCGTCGTGGAAAATGCAGCGATCAGGCACCTGCGCGTGATGCAATTCCGCGAGAGCCGCGGCTGGGAAATCCGTTATCCGTTTTTTACGGATCAGTTCTCGCAGCTGCGTTTGACCGATTCCGGAACGCTCAGTCATGGCATCGATGCGATCAGCGGCGCTACACTCTCTGTAAAAGCCGCGACACGGAGTGCAAACTTCGCACTGGTGCTTGATGACTACGCAAGACGTACAAGGCGCAACGCCGACAACCCGCGCTAGGCACTGGGCACGACGTACCCATCGCGTGCTCGGAGTGAGTGCGGCGCTGTTCCTGGTACTCATCTCCGCGAGTGGCCTGGTACTGAATCACGCCGACGCGCTGGGTTTGCCGCGCAGCGCTGCCGGGCGCTGGGCGTTAACTCTCTACGGTATCGAACTGCCGCCGATTGATTCGGCGTTCGCGGCAAACGAGGTGCTGTTTGCGACCGTCGCAGATACCTTGTATGCCGATGGCGCGGAAATCGCCAAGGGCGTGGGCCGGCTGGTGGGCGCAATGGCGATCGACCCGGTCATTGTGGTCGCGACCGCGGACGAATTTTTCATCACCAGTTCTGCTGCGGAACTTATCGAGCGCTATGCGCCTGATGCAGGCGGACTGATGCGCGCGCTCGGCACAGACGGCCAGAGGGTGTTTGTTGAACTACAGCATGGCTACGCCGAACTCGACCCCGGGCAGATGAGCTTCGTCTCCATGGACGCATTGCCGGGAGATAACGTTCAATGGTCGCGACCGGCAACCCCGGGTATCGAGCAGGTCGAGCAGCTGGGCGCCGCCGCGCTCGGGCTCGCGATCAACTGGGAACGATTACTGCTTGACCTGCACAGCGGCCGCATCCTGCCCGCGGCAGGGCGTTATCTTGCGGATATCACCGCGCTCGCGTTGTTATACATGTGTTTCAGCGGCATCGTGCTTTGGACGCGGCGGCGCCCCTGATGAATATTCTCCAAAACAAGATCCCGCCACCGATTGTTCTGCTGCTCTTCGGATCGGCCATGTGGTTTCTTGCGCACAGCGAGTATGCCGGCCCCATCGTCATCCCGTATGCACTGGTTGTCGCGATTGTGCTGGCAGTCGTGGGCGCCTTGATCGCCGGCAGCGCGATCCGGCAGTTCCGCGCCGCCGAGACGACCGTGAATCCTCTGAAACCGGAGACGGCGTCGGCGCTGGTACAAAGTGGCATCTTCGGCAAAACCCGCAACCCGATGTATGTCGGCCTGTTGTTGATCCTGTCGGGCTGGGCGGTCTGGCTCGAAAGCCTTAGTTGCCTCGGCCTGCTGCTGCTATTTG
>JAOUHU010000084.1 GCA_029884455.1 Gammaproteobacteria bacterium
CGGCCAGACTGGCTAATCCTCCGTATTGCGCCGCCAGCGCCGACAATCCACCAGCACTTTGTTCCTGGTTAGGCGCCAACAGTGCCTCCGCCCGATAAATATTCGGGAGCATCAAGGCCACAGTTACCGAAACAGCAACACCGGCGAATGTAATGCCACCAATGACCCACTTGCCCGCCCACAGAACACGCAACAACTCGCGAATATCGATCCTGGCATCGTACGCGGCTGGAAGTGATATTTGATCCGACTCGTTCATCGCCTAATTGTTAAAGGTCTTTACAGCCGCCACCGCAATCGCGCCCTGATACAGGATCTGCGTGACCTGCGTCCAAAAGGATATCGGCCTGATCCTGTCCGTTTCCAGCGGCGCAACGATCGTATCGCCTGGCTGAATTTCCACTGATCCGCCGCGCCCGAACCATTTCGATTGATTGGACGCAATGACGGCGCCACTTGCGCGCACGACGTAAATCAATTTCTTGTCGGCACGCCGCGTAAGCCCACCGCTGAGCGCAATGTAATCGTCCCGCGACAGACCCGGCTGATACAGGTGCGAGGTGGGTTGCTGAGCCTCGCCGATAACCGTGACTTCCTGCGAGGCGACCGGCACGAGTAGACGATCTCCGTCCCTAAGCTCTATGTCTTGAATCAGAGCGGTGCCACTATCGTTGCGACTCGTTATCTGCTGGATATCGATCACGAGCCTTCCCACCGGGTCGGCACCGCGCAATTGCGCCAGTAGTGATTGCCCGGTCTGCAGTGATTCACGGCCGGTTGTGTCCAGCGTCTCCAGAGACATGGCCGTCAACTCCGCCTCCATGCGCGCCGCGAGAAGATCCATTTGCTCACGCTCGCGCTGCCGTAAGGACTCCCGCAAGAAGATCGCGCCTTGCGGAAACGCATTTTCGGTTAAGCCGCCGGCACGCTCGATCAATTCCGACAGCGTTTCACCCTGCAATATCTGGTAGTTACCTGGAAACTTTACCTCGCCATCAACCGTCACCGACCAGTTCTTGTTCCAGTCGGGAACGAGACTGATGGAAAGGTCGTCGTGCGAAGCAAGCTCGAGGTCGGCCGCTGGGTCACCGCGCAAGATGGCGTCGAGATCGATTTCGACAATTTCCTTGGCTCGATATTCACCATCAATCACCGCATAGCGTGTCAGTTCCGCAGTTGTTGCATAAGCGCCTTCGCGCAGACTACCCCCAGCACGAATCAAATCAGTGATGCGCATACCGGCCTCCAGCGGGTACTGACCGGGTGCGCGCACCTGCCCGCCGATTGTGACTTCGCCGAAGGGCGAGTCAAATTGCGATTGCAGGCGCAGTTCGTTCAAAATCGGCGCAATGACTCGCTGTCGACCGTACTCGAGGCTAAATACGAATACCGAATCTCGCCCCTGCAGCGGGACATTCGCGGCAGAGCCTGGGTTCCGTAAAGCCGCGCCGAGATCTGCGGAAAGAACCTCGACAGTTCTGTCGATCTTGCTTTCGCGTCGAATCAGGACGTAGTTCGGATCAGAGCCCGGTGCGAGATCCAGTGCCGACGGTACGAGATCAGTCAGGCGCATGCCCTGTCGCCACTCGTATGTGCCTGGGCGCTGCACCTGGCCGCTCAGGACGACGGCGTCGTTGATCTCAGGCAGCACTTTGGGCACGACCAGGGTGTCGCCGTTCATGACCAGAGTACTATTGGCTACCGCCCCGGCGGCATCGACAGACAAAACTACGCGACCTTTGGCCGGATCGATGCGTTCCACGCGCGCCGCTTCCGCAAACGCGTCGGGATTTAGGCCGCCGGCGAGCCGAATAACATCAGCAACCGTACTTTTTTCTTTGACTTCGTATATGGCCGGCCGTCGAACCGCGCCGCTTACGCCAACCGTCTTGCCAATGGGCGGTACAAATATGACGTCCCCTGATTGCAGCCGACGATCGGCGGAGGTATCGCCTTTCAGTAACAAGTCGTAGAGATCCAGGGTTGCGACCGTGCTCCCCTGCCGCTTCAACGCGACATTACGCATCGACCCAATTTCGCTCAAACCGCCGCTTTGATACAAAGCGCTGCTGATGGTGGCGAGGCTACTGACGACATAGGAACCTGGCCGGGCAGCATCGCCAAGCACGAATACTCGAACCGTACGCAATTGCCCCATCGTCACGCTGACCTGAGTGCCGATCAACGTTTTCTCGACGCGGCTCCTCAGGTCCGCACGAAATTCAGAAAAAGTGAGGCCGGAGACAGTGACAGGCCCGAGCTCGGGCAAGGTCAGCGTTCCGTCACGGTCAATTTCGAACTCGTAAACGCCGTTGATGTTGCCGAACAATTGCACGCGTACCGAGTCGCCAGGACCCAGTATGTAATCGGGCGGCACGGGCCCCGCCATCGGCGGATCGAAGCCCACCTCGTTATTCTGGAACAGGTCGTAGCCAAACAGCTTGAGCGCCTCGACCCCGGTCGGTTGCTCATTGAGCAGGACAGCGGAGACACTGAAGGCTTGTAATGCTGGCACTGCGCCGAGTCGGCGAGTGATCGCGCCGTCGTCAAGGCCCATCAACGGGATTTCTACCAGGCCCGGCAAGCTAAGCACCGCGTTTTCATCGAGCTGGTAAAAATGGCTGCCTTGCAGTTGGGCCAGAACAGGATCCGCCGCAATTGCTGCGCGCTCTCGGGCCGTCAGGGACGGTTTCTCTACCAGATTGATGACAACCCGACTGCCGCCCGTGGCCAGTAACTTCGTTGCGGCCAGTCGCTGCAAGTCCTCCACGGACAACTGCTGTTGTTGCTGCGGCTGCGTCAGTGGCTCTGTGATACTGGATTGCGCCGCAGCGGCTTCTGCCTGCAACTGGGCTTGCCGCAGGGCGCTAAGCGCCTGCTCGCGTTGCGCGGGCGGCAACTGGTTAAGCATGCGCATTTGCTCAGCCGTGGGCTGAGTCGTCTGCGCGTGGATTACTTTGCCTGGGGCAACACCTAACAGTACGGCCACCAGCACCAGGGTGGCGACAGGCAACTTGGTAGATGCAGTCATTTTCCCTGCTTGACCCCCGGACAATGGATTCCCCTTTACGCTTCGCAGAAGCCTGAATCTCTTTGAATTAGCGCCGAATTGTAGCAAGGATATGGCAGATAGGTAGCCGTATCAGTAGCTGCTGCGCCACTGCAGGTAAGCGCGACCATCATTGAAATCACCCCCACTTGCCGCATCGTCAATTTGCTCATAGCCAACGCCGATATCGATGACACCGAAAGAGAATACGCGGCTGTGTGACAGGTCGATGCTGGCGATATCCTGGGGGGTTGCAGTCAGGCTTTGGCGTGTATCCGGCGACCCGCCGCGATTCAGCTCACCGAATCGCAACAGCACGCGCCACTGGGCATCTTTCTCATCGACCATCAGCCAGCCCGTCGAGATCAGACGAGCATCGTTGTCAGCACCATGACCAACGGCGCGACCCCGGTACCGATAACCGGTCTGGTAAATGCCGTGGTTGTAGGCGCAATTAAATATATCGTCGGATACGAAGTCACAACTGGTCCCCGCAAGTTCTGCAAACCAGCGATATGACCACTTGTTCCGCAAGTAACCGGACACTTCGACCCCGCCCTGGGCAAGGTAGCGGCTCGGAAATCCACCTGCCTCGTCCTCGCCGGTAAACTGGCCATACACAGCAACCGGTAAATCGAAGAACGACAGCGCCCATCGGAAGTCAAAACCAGCCAACTGATTGCCCGGTTCCGTGCTGTCATCAAGTCCATCGCTACCGCGATTGTCCTGGCCGAGCAGTAAATCGACAAACGTCTCAAAATCACAGGGCCGCCCGTCACCGCACCATTGCGCGGTACGTGACAAGCCGATTTCCAGAGATGGGATGGGACGGAAGTTAAAGCGCATGCCGAAAAATTTCGTATTCGGCACGTAACGCTCCTTTTCCATCTGGCCAAACATAACGTTCAGGTCCCAGGGCCCCAGCCAACTCAGCCATTTGGTCTTGAAAGCATCCGTGAAGACCCGGTCGATGCTCAACGATGGTATCGGACGTGCGTTGTTCGAAAGGATCAGGCTTCCGTCCCAGCCCGGCCCCCACCAGCGTTGCATCGTGCTCGCGGCCACCGAGTAATTGCCGAGCACGACACCGATCATGCTGTCGTCATAACGAAGGTCGTCGTCATCCTGGTCCGAGTCGACGTACTGAACATTAAGGTCGACACTGATCCGATCGCCAATCCAGCCGACACCGGCCGCAACTTCGGCCTTGCCACGCGGCGTATCCTGAAATGATCGAATCCGGGTCGCATCGTCAGCGGCACTTGCTTTGGCCTTGAAAGTCAATTCTGTGGAACGAGTCTCCCAGTCGGCACGGTTTTTTACACGAGTCAGGGCGTCCAGAATCGCCGGCGACAGGACCGTCGCGTCCACATTTCGAATGTCGGCAAGAATCGGTCCCCAGGCCAACGGCCAGGTCGTCGTGGGACCCGTTATGACTCCAGCATCCGCGAGGCGCTGGATGTCGTGGCGCAGCACGAGATCACCTGCGGGAATATTTGGGCCGGCTAACGCAGATGATGCGACAAGCGCAAGCGAGAGGAATATCAGGCGATACATGCAGCGAATGGTAGCAGAGCAGGACCGCTGCAAGCAGGTCTCCGCCCGGATGGGCCCGACTAGGCTTTTTGCCTAGTCGATGTTGACAATCTCCCAGCCTGTGGCAACTGTATTGACGGCAATACTACTGGCAATCGTCGCACCGTTCATAAGGTACAACCAGTTCTGGCCGGTCGCGCCGTGTCTCCACAGGAGATCCGATTTGCCGTCGCCGTCATAATCGCCGCTGCCGGCAATTTGCCAGACGGTTGACACTGTGTTGATGCCGGCACTCGTCGCAATGCTGGCGCCGTTCATGAGATAGACCCAGTTTTGGCCAGTCGAGTTATTGCGCCACAAGATGTCGGCATTGCCGTCACCGTTGTAGTCGCCGCTGCCCGCAACCGTCCAGGCGGTGTCGCTGACGGTATTCACACCTACGCTACTGTCGATCGCGGCCCCATTCATCAGGTACATCCAGTTCTGGCCACTCGAGCTATTGCGCCATAAAATGTCGGCGTTGCCATCGCCGTTATAGTCGCTGTTGCCGACGATGTCCCAAATAACCGGGACCGTATTGACGCCCAGGCTGCTGGTGATAGTTGCACCATCCATCAGGTACATCCAGTTCTGGCCGGTCGAGCTATTGCGCCACAAAATATCGGCATTGCCATCGCCATTGTAGTCACCGTTACCAGCTATCTTCCAAGGCGCTGGTACTGTATTGACGCCCACGCTGCTGGCAATTGTTGCGCCGCTCATCAGGTACATCCAGTTCTGGCCGGTCGAACTGTTGCGCCACAAAATGTCGGCATTGGTGTCGCCGTTGTAGTCACCGTTGCCCACAATCTCCCAGGTCGTTGGAACCGTGTTCACGCCGATACTGCCGACAATTGACGCGCCGCTCATGAGGTACAGCCAGTTCTGACCACTTGCACTGTTGCGCCAAAGGATATCGGCCTGGCCGTTGCCGTTCATGTCCTGTGGATACGATGCGAGCACTGCTGCGATCGCCGCATCGGCCTGAATCAGGCCGTGACCGGAGTCGTAGTCCACACCGGGAACTCCCATATCCAGCGCCGAATTCTGCAATGCTCGGCCGAGCTCATCAGGCAGTGCCGACGGCTTGGCCTCGAGCACCAGCGCCGCCACGCCCGCCGCGTGCGGCGCGGCAGCCGAAGTGCCGACAAAGTCGTCGATGCCGTCACTACCGATGCTATCGTCAAAGAAGAACGTGGTATTAACACCATCAACGGCAACCACTTCCGGCGCCTGTCGAATCACGGGCTCAGTCAATCGCACGCCATTGGTATCGAACAGGACAGGCGTACCGCCTGCCGACGAAAAAGGCCGCAACACAGGCGGAGACGTGCCATTCTCGGGCGTATCCATGTAGAACGCCGCGCCAACTGCTTGCGCGCCTGTTGCGTTGGGATGGCCGAACAGCGCCCCGCTGTTTGTAACCCATTCATCGATGGTGATGCCTTCACCGAAAATCACCAGCTTTACCAAGGATGCCGGTGGATCGATCGAATCAACATCATCATACGTGATGATGATGCTGAATTCGGTGCCGAGATCGAGGACTTCATTATTATCTAGTTGCAGTGCTTCCCAGCCCTCGCCCATGATGATGTTATCGTTCGCGCTGATCGAACCCGGTATGTAGCTTTCACCGGTGCCATCCAGCAACACGATATCGTGATCGGTGGTCGGTCCCGGCCCACCATAGGGCTGGTCCCATTGCATGGCAATCGTCATGACGCCATTTACCGGTACCGTAATATTCAGGTAATTATCCACACCGGGACCCGGGTCGAAGTCATGCATGCGACCCACGCGTTCAAATATCGGATCGCAATCATCGAAGGGCTCAAAAAACTCGATACAAAAGATTTCACCGCTGTCCACGAAAGGAGCTTCATAACTTTGCCGGCCAGAATTTCCGGCTGCCGTAAAATAGGTGGTACCACCGGCTACCGCCGCATCCACGGCTTGCGCGACGATACCGTCCTGAAACATCGGTTCATTGATAATCAGGAGGTCGTCGACAATAATGTCGGCGCCATTCGCCGCGAGGTTGGCAATGGCATTCGCATAGGCTGCAATGCCTTCGATGCCGGATTGGAACAGCAGGTCTGCGCCCGGCGCCACGTCGTGGATGATCTGCAACATGGCGCGACCTTCGTCGACACAAAAGACGTACACGCCGCAATAGGTGGATTCGCCGTTCAGGACCGGCACTCCTGTGGATGGCAGATCCCCGGACACCACGTCGGCGGCCGCGCCACCCAGCGTGTCATAACTATCCGAGACGACACCCACGGTTACTCCCGTGCCGTCCACCGCAAAGGCAGACCGTGCGATATTGGCACGTAGTGCGACGTCACCCTGGCTGGTAATGGCACCAGCGTGACGAATCGGTCGCCGCGCCGCACTCATCGAGCGAACGCTTGGCAGAGCCAGCGCGCGCTCGATAGCTGCATACGGCAGTAGCCCGGAGACAATATCGCCATAGCGGCTACCGTTGATCAGCCCCAATTGCGTCAGGTCAGCGAGCATTTCGCCGCCGTCTCTCAACGCGCGGGCATCAATCAGGATTTGACCTGCCGAAACCTGTACGAATTTGCTGCTCGGCTTGAATGCCGTGCCTTGACCTTTGGCAATATGCGCCCGATGTTCCGCGACAACCTGGGCAAGCGCGGTGTCAGCTTTAGAAGTCGGCCCGGGTTTGTAAAAACCGGATTTCTCGGAACTCTGCCCAGCTGCCAACACGTTGTGATCGGCAACCGCCTGTGGCTCAAATATCAGGCCTGCGAACAGGGCCAGGCTGGCGAAACTGACGAATTTCCTTTTCATGGCAAGCACCCGTCGCCGTTACTACGCTCATCAAGAGTTTCGCCGGCAAGCATTATGTAAGGTCTTTTAGAAGTGCCGGGCTGACCGCGTCCCTGCAGCCAGCGTCAATGCTCAATAGTACCTGTGGGGTGAATAAATGCGGTGATCACGCTCACAGTCGCGAGCCGAGGCCCTGGTCTGGATCGTCGCTTGCCAATGGGGGATTTCCAGAAGCTGTCGCCGGCATGGCGGGCCTCCCACATGTCGGCCTCCTACGTCAGCTTGCTCACCAGGAATTTGGTCGACGGATTCGCACTCTTGCGGATGCCACCCGCGAGCTTCTTGCCGAGCTCGACGCCGAACTGGTCGAAGGAATTGATCCCCCAGATCACGCCCTCGACGAATACCTTGTGCTCGTACAGGGCAATCAGTTGCCCCAGCACCTCGGGCGTCAGCCTCTCGAACAGGATCGTGTTACTCGGATTATTGCCCTTGTGCACGCGGTAGGGCTCCGTGCCTTTTTCACTGAAGCCGTCCATCAGTGCTTCGGATTGTGCGAGGCAGTTGGCAATGGCGAGGTTGTGCTGCACCTGGGTGCCACCCGAGGTTTTCGCCGGCAGCAGGAAATCGACCGGGATCAGGCGCGTGCCCTGGTGCAATAACTGGTAGAACGAGTGTTGCGCGTTGTTGCCGCTCTCGCCCCAGATCACCATGCCGGTAGTGCATTTCACCGGCTTGCCATCGGTGCGCACACTCTTGCCGCTCGACTCCATTTGCAATTGCTGCAGGTAGGCCGGGAATCGTTCGAGCCGATTGTCGTAGGGCAAGATGGCTTGCGACTCGGCGCCAAAGAAATTGTTGTACCAGATACCGAGCATGGCCAGCGTCACGGGCATGTTCTCATCGAGATTCGAGATGCGAAAATGCTGGTCCATGGTCCGGCCGCCAGCCAGCAGGCGGCGAAAGGTCTTCATCCCCGTTACCATCGCCAGTG
>JAOUHU010000085.1 GCA_029884455.1 Gammaproteobacteria bacterium
TGCTCGGGCCGTAGTTCTCGACGCGCGTATCTTCGACGTAAAAACCCTCGTAGGACATCAGCCAGATCAACACCATGATCGCGACCGGCGGGCCGAGAATCGCGACTTTCAATGCCAGCCGCTCCCAGCCCATGTGCATGAATATGAAAACTATGCCTGCGGCTTTCAGGAACATGAGCAACAGGATCACGGACGTGCGCAGGGCACCGTGCTCCATGAAATCGCTCGCGTAGGAAAAACCACTCAAGACGAATAGCGCGACCCACATGATGTAGTAGATCTTTAATGGGTGCTGCTGCCCTTCTGCACTAGCCATACATGCGACTCCTGACGATTCTTACCAGAGATAGAATAACGCGAAAATGAATACCCACACGAGGTCGACGAAGTGCCAGTACAGGCCCGCGATCTCGACAATCTCGTATTTGCCGCCGCGCTTCTCGTAAAACCCGTTCCTGACGCGATTGGCAATGACGAGCAAATAGATCACACCGGCCGACACGTGCATGCCGTGAAAGCCCGTGATCATAAAGAAGCTTGAGCCGAATTGGGCCGCGCCCATCGGGTTGTACCAGGGCCGAACGCCCTCATCGACAATCAGCTTGGTCCACTCGAAGGCCTGCATGCCGACAAACGTAGCGCCAAGTGCCGCAGTTGCCACCATCAGCCAGAAGGTAGCCTTGCGATTCCTGCGGTAGCCCATGTTGACAGCCAGCGCCATCGTGCCCGACGAGGTAATCAGGATGAAGGTCATGATCGCGATCAGGATTAGTGGAATCGGATCGCCGCCAAACGACAGTGCAAACACTTCGCTCGGGTTCGGCCAGGGATCCGTGGTGGCGATGCGAACCGACATGTAACCGACCAGGAAGCAACTGAAAATAAACGTGTCGCTGAGCAGGAAAATCCACATCATCGCCTTGCCCCAGGGCACGCCGAATACCTGCTTGTCCCTGGCAAAGTCGTTGACGACGCCTGCTGCGCCGACGGGCTCCAATACCGCTTCTGACATAGAGAACCTCTAAACTAGGTCGATAACATCAATCCGAACATCACGAGCCAGACCAGCAACAGAAAATGCCAGTAGATCGTGCATAAAGTAATGCTTTGCTCAACCTCAGCGTCGCCGCCGAAGACCTTCAACGTCGCGCGTGCCCAGACATACATGCCACCAAGAATATGCAGCGCATGAATTCCGGTCAGCATGTAGAAAAACGCAATCGAGGGATTGCTGGTCATGTAGTGGCCCGAGCCCTGCAACTGCTGCCAGGCGCTGAACTGCCCGACAAGGAAACCTGCCGTCAACACACCGGTCAAGAGCAGGCCCGGCTTCAGACGGCTGGTGACGCCTGTACTTGCGCCGTTGCGCGTCCATTGAAAGGCAATACTCGCGAGCATCAGCACAGCTGTATTGGTCCAGAGCAGTTGCGGCTCGGTCAACGGCACCCAGTCACCGAAGTCCATGCGCAGTGAATAGGCACTGAAAATCAGCGCAAAAAACGAGGTCACAACGGCCAGGAACAGTATCAGCGCGACCAGCTTGGGCCTGGCGTTAAACGGCGCCTGGTACGACGCTTCATCGACCGGCGCGGCGATCCACGGCTCGGTATTGAAGGACTGCTTCAGCAGCCAGCCAAGCAGGCTGGCCAGCATGACCGCCAGGATGATAAGGCCGATCTCCACTAGTGCGCGCCACCGTGGTCGCGTCCTGCGGGCGCGACGCTGGCCGGTACATTCTGCGGAATATAGTCGTCCGCGTAACCCGGGACGCTGTAGTCGTAGGCCCAGCGATGGCATTCAGGCAGATGATGGCCCCAGTTGCCGTGCTTTGGCGGCGTGTCCGGTGTCTGCCATTCGAGCGACGTGGCATGCCAGGGGTTGCTGTCCGCTTTCGGCCCCTTCCTCAGACTCCAGATTACGTTGATGAAAAACAGAATCTGCGTCGCCGCGACGAACAGCGCCGAAATCGTGATCGCGGCGTTCAGGTCCTGTGCCGAGTCTGGCAGGAAGTCCGTATTACCCATCGCGAAGTAGCGCCGCGGTACGCCCGCAAAACCGAGGTAGTGCATCGGCAGGTAGATGGCGTAAGTGCCGAGAAAAGTCATCCAGAAATGCCAGCGCCCAAGCGTTTCGTTGTACATCTTGCCGGTAATTTTCGGCCACCAGTGATAGATCGCGCCGAACACCACCAGGATCGGCGATACACCCATCACCATGTGGAAGTGGGCGACCACAAAGTAGGTATCGGATAACGGCAAGTCGATGGTTACGTTGCCGAGGAACAGGCCCGTCAGGCCGCCGTGAATGAAAGTGAAAATGAAACCGATCGCAAACAACATCGGCACGCGCAAGTGAATGTTGCCTTCCCACAGCGTCAGCACCCAGTTGTAAACCTTGATCGCTGTTGGCACCGCGATGATCAACGTCGTCGTGGCGAAGAAAAACCCAAAATACGGGTTCATGCCACTGACGTACATATGGTGCGCCCAGACGATAAAGCTCAGGCCGCCGATAGCAATGATCGCCCAGACCATCATGCGATAACCGAAAATGTTCTTGCGAGCATGCGTGCTCAAAAGATCCGAAACGATGCCGAATGCCGGCAGCGCTACGATGTACACCTCGGGATGGCCAAAAAACCAGAACAGGTGCTGGAACAGGATCGGGCTGCCGCCGGTGTAACCCGGATTGGCACCCATGGAGCTGATTGCTGGCATGAAGAAGCTCGTGTGCACGCCCTTGTCGAGCAACATCATGATTGCGCTGACCAGCAATGCGGGGAACGCCAGCAGGCCGAGGATTGTCGCTATGAAGATTCCCCATACCGACAGCGGCATGCGCATCAGGGTCATGCCGCGGCAGCGCGCCTGCAGCACGGTCGTGACGTAATTCAGTCCGCCCATCGTAAACGCGACGATGAATACGGCCAGCGACACGAGCATCAGCACGATGCCCCAGTCGACGCCCGGAGTGCCCGGCATGATCGCCTGCGGCGGGTACAGCGTCCAGCCGGCACCCGTGGCGCCGCCCGGTACGAAGAAACTCGCGATCAGGATCAGCACTGACAACAGGTACACCCAGTAGCTCAACATGTTCATGTACGGGAATACCATGTCGCGGGATCCGACCATGAGCGGAATCAGGTAATTACCGAAGCCACCGAGGAACAGCGCGGTCAGCAGGTAAATCACCATGATCATGCCGTGCATGGTGATGAACTGGTAATAGTTCTCGGGAGTTATAAAAGAGAAGGTATCCGGGAAACCGAGCTGCAGGCGCATCATGGCCGAGAGGCCCAGGGCTATCAGGCCGACCAGAATAGCGGTGCCACCGTACTGGATGGCGATCACCTTGTGATCCTGGCTCCAGACGTACTTCGTAATGAACGTTTGCGGATCGTGATGCTCTATTTCGTGATCGCGATCAGCTATTGCAACGTATGCCATCCGCTTGCCCTTCCTTATAGCGTGTTGATGTAGGCGATGAGGTCGTTAAGTTCCTGTTCGCCGTAGAGGGTTCTGGACATCAGGCCCATCTGGAAACCGTAGAAATCAGTTGGATGCTGGCCGCGAATGTCCTGCTGGAAATTCTCGAGCTGGCGTTTCAGGTACCAGTCCGTCATGCCAACCATGCGCGGTGCATTCAGCGCCTGGTTGCCCATGCCGTCCTCGCCGTGACAGTAGGCGCAAACAGCAAACTCTTTCGCTCCATTCGCAACATCGCCTTCGATGGTCGCCGGCGGCGTCTGCTCGGGCAGGGTCTGGATGTGTGCGATCACATTGTCGATCGCCGCTTCATTCGCCAGGGTCGCTGCCATCGGCGCCATCTGCTTGCCGTATGTATCGTCCTGGTGTGCGCCGCGTACGCCGCTCTTGTAATTTTGCAGTTGCCGCTTCAGGTACCAGGCACTCTGGCCGGCGAGTTTCGGCGCGTTCAGCGCCTGCAAGCCCTCACCTTGCTGGCCATGGCAGGCGGCACAAACTGCGTATTGCGCTGCGCCCACGGCGGCGTTGCCCGCGACCATAGTGCTGTTCATCGCCCAGGTGCTCTGCTTCGCCAGCCAGGTGTCGTAAGCGGCCGGCTCGTCAACGATGATCGCGCCGCGCATGGTGTGGTGCGCGATGCCGCAAAGCTCTTCGCAGAGAATTTCGAAGCGTCCCGGCTCGGTTGGAGTCAGCCAGAGAAAGGTATTCATGCCCGGCACGAGGTCCATCTTGACGCGGAACTGGGCGACCGCGAAGTCATGCAGTACGTCTTTCGAACGCAGCAGGAACTTGACCGGCTTGCCCAGCGGGATATGTGCTTCGGGGCTGTACACGAGAATGTCGTCCTGGCCGTTCGGATCATCCGGATCCATGCCAAACGGATTGTCGGCACTAATGCGTTCGGCATCCACCTCGCCAAACTTGTTGTCCGCGCCCGGGTAACGGAAGGTCCAGTGCCATTGCTGGCCGACAGCCTCGACGACATGCGCTTCTTCAGGAACATTGACGAACTGACCCCAGACGAACAGGCCCGGCGTCAGCATCGCGGCAACACCAATCGCCGTCAGCAAGGTCAGCCAGCTCTCGAGTTTCTTGTTCTCCGGCTCGTAAGTTGCCCTTGCACCCTTCTTGTAACGAAACTTGATGACGCAGTACGCCATGAACAGGTTGACGGCGACAAACACCAGCCCGGTGACATACAAGGTGATGTCGACCGTCACGTCCACCATCGACCAGTTGGATGCGAGTGGTGTGAATGTCCAGGGACTTAGCAGATGAAAAAGGAGGGAGCCAACAACGAGCAGGATTAAGACAACAGCGAAAGCCATACCTGGTGCATCCTTCTATTGTTCAACGCGATTTATTTATTTTGCGGGCAGCCGAACGTCTCCTGCCCGTGCACTTTATAATATCCGCGCCCGAGGATAGTGGAATCAGGAACCGAAATCCACCGCGACTTGACCGTTCACAGGGGGCAGAGCCCGTTCGAAGAAAGGGCTCTGGCCCCTTTTGAAAGTCAACTCTTATATACCGATCTTGTCGAAATCGTCCTTGATGACCTGCTCCGCCTTTTTCAAATCGGACTGAATGGCGTCAAGTTCCTGCTGCAGTGACTCGGTCAATATCGCCGCCTTCGGTTTAAAGGTGAACTGCGGCATCGTGAACTGTTGTGGCGGCGGCTGGGTAATTGCGGGCTCCGGGTCGGGTTCACCAAGATTAATCACGCTGATTATCGCCACCGTGGCGGCAATCCCGGTCAGGCTGCTCGCCCACCAGAAGGGCGCCCGCCCTGTGCTGCCACTCGATGTCCGACCTGTCTCCTGTCGCACGCCCGCCAGCGATGCTCGAATGCGGGCATCAAGTTGCGGCGAGACATCGACCTCGATGCTGTTGGCGTCCTCACGTAGTTGTTGCGCTAACTTATCCATAGGCTTCACTCGCTTGAGCTTTTTTCTTGCTGCCCCCCATAGCAGCGTCAAGTTGCTGCCGGGCTCGTAACAGGTTTACCTTGGTCCACGAGACGGATCGCCCCAGCGCCGCCGCGATATCAGTGACCGACATATCCTCGGCGTAACGTAACCACATGGCGGTATAGACTTCGTCGTTGAGCACCCTTTTGGCGCTGATCCAGAGGTTCTCTCGTTCGGACACCGCGATGCACTGTTCGAGCGGACCACTTTCCTCGTCGCAGAGCTCGCCGATCTGCTCGGTATCCTGGACCCGCATGCTGGCGGCATTATTGATCGCGATTCGGTACAGCCAGGTGCTGAACCGCCACTTTGCGTCGTAGCTTCTGAGGTAGCGAAACGCGTTGATCAAAGTGTCCTGCAACGCGTCTTCCGCATCTGCATAGCTGCTTGTTCGGGTTACAAGAAAGCGCAGCAGGCGAACGCGATGTGAGGCCACCAGTTCGGTGAACGCTGCTACAGAGCCACACTTGGCAGCCGCAATCAACGCCGTCTCGCTGTTCACAGCCACGCCCCCCCGGCCGACCGCTAATCGATGACGCTGAGCACGCTGGCCGGATCCAATTGCAGTTTCACGGTCAGCGTCATGTCACTGACATTCACACTGGTGTTCTGCAGCAGGTCCGAGAGCGCTGGATCGAGATCATCGTTAAATACTTGCAGGCTTATAAGCCCGCGCACAATGCTGGCCAGGGAATTCGCGACATTGGCGTCGGTCGCAATCAGCTGCCCTTCGATAGCTATCCGGCCCGCGGCCTCGGCGACCAGCAACGCGATCTGCCTGGTATTGCGCAGCACGTTCGAGTCCCATCCGAGGTCGTCGCCAAAACCTGCCGCATTCGCGCCGGCCTGCACAAGATTTTGCTGGGCACTGAGTATCAGCAGTGCATTGCCGCTGTCGTAATTTCCCGGAATCCTGCCTTTGCTCTTTAGCAGCTGCTGCATCTGCTGCTCTGACTGCGCGATAAGCAACTTGTTCTTTAGCGCGACGCTGACATACGCACCCTCGTGCAGCGACTTCGGATCTTGCCCGTTATCCTCATCGGCATCCTGCTGTTCATCACCAATGAAGAAATATGGTGTGTTTTCGAAGTCCAGTGTCTCGAAATCGCTGGCCAGCGCAGCGAGGGCCACAATCCGGTCCGCCGTCATCTGGCTGAAGTTACCGTCAACCACGATCATGATGCCGCCGTCGGGACTCGCTATGGCCGTGACCGAATCCGCTTCCCTGGAGGCATCGAACCCCATTTCCTCGCGCAGCTCATCAAATACCTCGCGATCGAGCCAGGCATACAGTTGCTTGCCGGCTTCGCCCTTGCGCATGGTGACCAGGTCCACATGCGCGTACCAGCGCGCTGCCGGCAGATCGCCATTGGCCAGCTCCGCCAGCAGCGTGGCAGGCAGGCAAGCGAGAATAACTATCGTAATAAAGCGTCGCAGATGCATGGTTGCGTCCCGAAAAGTAGTCTGGATACCTCTTTATAGTGCCGCCCACCGCGTTCGGTTACACCCAAAGGGGTCAGAGCCCTTTTCGGACCATATGTGGCGAGGCCGAGGGAGCGAACCGGCATCTGGGAAAAAAAGGGCTCTGACCCCTTTTTAGAGCTGTTCGGCGACGGCGCGTGCGGCGGCGTCGATCGCACCGTCGACGAAGGCGTAGGCGCTGGAGTCGGAATTGGCGATCGAGATGCGGCCGAGCTGCGCCCGGGCAGCGATGTGCGGCCCGTTCTGCGGGGTGTACTCGGGCGGGTCGTAAAGATCGTTGTACTCGTAAGCATAGCCATGCGGCCAGCGATTCACCGTGATCGCGGCAATATCGCGCGCGCTGTCGAAGCCACCACCACCGAGCGCGCCATCGAGCTGCGCAGTGATGCCTTGCTCGAAGTCGTCGAAGCTCATCTGCAACATGCGCGCCCTGCCCGCGCGATGCTGTTGCTTCTGGTTTAGCCCTTGCCCCGGCAGCGTCGGCGCAAACGTGCCGTGCAGGACCGTCGCGTCATCCGGCGACGCGGGGTAACGGTAGCCGCCCATGCTGACCGGGAAGTCCAGGCCGAACGAATACATGAACTCGGCATTCGGCTGATAAACATTGTAGATGCCGAGATTCTTGAACGCTCGCCAGTTTCGAAGCGCGATACTGATATACGCAATCGGTGTTTTTTCCGGGTAGTTGATAGCCTGCCGCTGCGCTGCCGGAAGTTCGGCACAGATATGCGGAATCACCATGTTGTAACAGGCCAGGATCACGTGCCGGCCGCGCACCTGTTCAACCACGCCCTCGCGTACATACAAAACGTCAACATGCTTCTGATCCGCGGTATGCACGACATCGACGGCGGTTGCGTTCAGTCGCAGACGAACCGCGGCGCCCGCGCGGTCGAGGACCGAATAGTCCAGCGGCGCCAGCACGACATCTTCCATCGTCGAACCCGGCGCCGAGCCCGGTATCAGGTCACGCACCAGCATGCGCGCAACACTCGCGTTGCCGTCCGGAAAATGAAAAATGTACGGCTCGTCATCGCCATCCGCGCGCCGCATTTGAATATCAAGACCAAGCCCGTAAGTACCCGGCATTTCCATCCGCGCTGCCTCGAGCGCAGACAACGCATCCCAGCCGAAGCCCCAGTAGCCTTTCTTCACATCCGTCATGATCGTCACAACCTCTTCGGTCGCGGCAACATACGTACGCAGGAATTGCGTGTAACTCATGCTGCGCAACAGCTTGCGCTTTTCCGCCACCGGCAGCGGCGCGAGGTAGTCGGTTTCGTCGTGCAGCAAGCGCAACAACGCGCCCTTCGATGCCTCGCTGATCGGATATTGCGCAATGATCTCGCGGTGCGCCGCGGCACTTGCCGCTGCGCCCCAGGACTCCACCAGGTTGGGCAGGGTCAGGTCCCGGCCGTAATCTTTCGCCGGGAAATAGATCGCCGGGCGCAGGCCCTGCCTGCCGAAAAAA
>JAOUHU010000086.1 GCA_029884455.1 Gammaproteobacteria bacterium
ATCTGGACCAGCGAGAAAATATATTGCAGGCCGCCAAAGCAAACCAACCTGGAACCGTTATCGCACTGGGTCCATTCCTAGACCGTGATGAGGCTGAGATTGTCGAGTCTCAAGCGCACCTTCTCCTTTCCCGATACCAGGTTCAGCGGGGGAGATATCGCGTCAACCCGCTTGACGTCTCAGAGTTCCGCGAGTGGATTGATGCACAGATTCTACCTGTCCGTGTGTATGAGAAAACGGTATCTGCACGCCAACTATTGTCACTCGGTCAGATGGACCGCCGTTTTTTGGCTTCTCTCAATCGTTCGGCTGCTGCAAATGGAGAAGTATCGGATTTGTCGGTTGAGCCGCGGTCATGAGTTTCATTAGAGTAGATGAGTGTAATCGTGAAGTGGAATGCGTTTACGGTAATGACAATTTCTTGGTTCGGGACAATGGCGCTGTGATTCGGAAATCGAGACTAGCAAAGCGGAAGCGTCCGCTAGATGACAAATGGACGTTCGGAAATCCCTGCCGTCACACCGGATACATGAAGCTATCGACAATCGTTGTACATCGAGTTGTGGCGACTGCTTTTCATGGGAAGGCGCCGTCCGATTTGCATGTAGTCGATCACATTGACACGAATCGGAGAAACAATCGTGCTGAGAATCTACGGTGGGTTACGAGGCTGGACAACATACTGTCCAATCCTGCAACCCATAAGAGGATTGTTGCCGCCCATGGTTCAATTGAAGAATTTCTTGAGAATCCTCAGAGGCCGGGGGTACCGCGTCGATTAGGTCAGTACGATTGGATGCGTACGGTCTCGAAAGACGAGGCCATGGCAAGTCGTGAAAGAATGGATAGATGGGCAAAGTCGGAAAAGCGACCTAATGGTGGATTGATTGGCGAGTGGCTATTTGCCACAACACATCAAGCGTCACCTCACCAACATGAAGTTCAGGATGTCGAGTCATTGACTCGTGGTGCATTTCAGAGACGGTGGAAAACCCCCTGTGAATTCCCAGCTTGCCCGGATGTGGCAGTGGAGGATGCTCTGCATGAGTACGAACAACGACTAACCTGCGGGACCGTTTTCTCTCGCAACCAATATGGCAACAGCCGGGCGTTGTCGGCGGAAATCAGTGAAACGGACGGCGCTTTGGTCGTTTTGTGCGCACTGGAGCCAGATCCGGTTAAGCCTTGGGCAATTTCTCGAGTGACAATCGAGCACGGCGGTTTCTGCCATGAGAACCTGGGTAGCTGCTTTACCAAGGAAGGTGCGGAGAAGCAATATAGAGTCGCACTTGGTCTATCCCGGGAAGGTGGGGACTCGATCGATGACTATTGTTAACGAAGATACTCTGTAATTTCTAGCGTTGGCCGAGCGTACTGGATTTGGGCCAATCAAAAGACCCCTCGAGATGTAAGAATGGGGCAGGGCGCTAAGAACTAAGAAAAAGCTGAGAACCAACAACGTGCTTTAGGTTGGGTGGTACGCATTGTTGTTCTCAGACCTCGTTTGTGAATTCAATGATCAGTTCTCTTGTGCGTGAATTTTGCGTGGCTCGGTCCTGAATAGTCCTGCATCGTACTGCAAATAGCGCAACGAACGCCCCGGTAACTAGTTGAAATAATAAACAGAATCAATAACGTACACGCTCTGAAAATCCGCGTGTCGGTGGTTCGATTCCGCCCCTGGCCACCAGATACAAAAGGTGTATTCGCTCATGTGGAGGCAATGGCCTAAAACAGGCGAACACGCATAGCAGCTCCTTGGCACGCGGCCGGGTGACCGAACCGAAAGCCATTGTGCTACTCGCCGGTGCCGACGTTCTCCAGTAGCAGCACGCTCGGTGCGTGCAGGACCAGTTCGCGCCACCGGTCACGGTCGTTCGCCATGCCGAGCTGGACGGTACCCCCGCCCAGCACGATATCGGCGTCACCGTCGCCGTCGATATCCCCCGCATCGATGGTCACCCAGCGCCCGCGGCTCAGCGCCTCCGCGGAGTGCGCCTCGAAGTGCAGATTCCCGTTGTTCTGCAGATAGACAAAAGACTCGGGCCGCTCGGCCTCGAAGTCCGGATAAAAAGCGACCGCGGCAATATCGAGATCGCCGTCATTGTCGAAGTCCGCGGCTCGTGCACCGAAGGCACCGTACATCGGGTAAAAGTAGGCCTCACGAAACCGCAGCTCGCCCTCGTTGAGGAAAATGCGCAGGCCGTTGTAGTTCCGGAGCGTGTTGTAGGGATCGGAATCGACGTTGTCGCCGTTGACGGTCATAAAATCCATGCGGCCGTCGCCGTTGAAATCGTGCAGCTCGAACCAGGTGTGCCCGTAGGCCGGCTGGGTTTCGAACACGGTCCTGGGCGTGAAGGCATTCTGGCCGTCGTTGAGCAGGATGTAGAAACCTTCGCGCGCGTGCGACATCAGCACCGCGATGTCGAGGAAACCGTCGTCGTTGAAATCAAAGGCCTGCGTCCGGACCGCACCGGGGCGGTCGATCAGCAGGTGCGCGGCAAAGCCGCCGCCCGGCTGCGACTCGAACCAGGACAGGCTGCCGAAATTGGCGCCGAAGCCGCTGATGATGAAATCTTCGACGCCATCGTCATTGATGTCCGCCAGTTCCATGTCGGCCATGCGGTGCAAGCGGTTGATGAGGACCGACATGCCGCTCTCGATCGGGCCGCCGGTGTAGCCGGAAATCCGCGCGACAAGCCCCGGTCGGTCTTCAGATTTCAAGGATGCGTACAGGTCGCCGATCGAGGCCACGAGTGCGCCCTCGGGGCGGAATTCGATGTCGACCGGCATCATCGCCGGGCCGAATATTCGCGGCTCGCCCTTGAGTCGACCATCGGCACCCAGCACGGCAAGGGAACGCTTGTCGGTATCACCGATGATCACCTCGTGGGCCGCCGGGTTGATGCGTACCAGTGTCGTCACGGCAGGACGCGAAACGTAGTCCGACTCCCTGATGCGGAATTGCGGCAGCGACCAGACTAGCGGTGGCTTGCCGGTCTGCGGCAGCGCGACCTCCGGTGCGGATGCCAGATACCAGGCACGAATCGCCTGCCAGTCGCGTTCGACAATTAACGGACCTGCCGGCAATACACCGTCCTGGCCCAGCAGTTTCTTCCTGCCGTTGACGAAGGTGCGCACGTACGGCGGCGCATCGTCAAAGCGGGCAGTGTCGTCGATACCCAGCAGCAAGCCCATGTAAGTCAGTGCGATGTCCCACGACTGCCGGGTCAGGATGTCCGGCCCGGGCAGCAGGTGGCAGCTCGCACAGACGGTGGCGGCCAGTTCCCGGCCACGCTCTGTCTCCTGCCCGTAACCCGGTTGCAACGGGGCCAGGCTGATGAGCGCTGCAATGACCAGGGACAGGCAAAGGCGCGGCATGATGGTCGTCATATTACCGGCATCAGATCGTTGTGTCGCCCTTCGGGCGCACTTCGTGCGTCCTGATTCGCTTCGCGAATCGGTCCGCCCCTGACCACCATCTCAATTTCAGCGCCTCGGCAGTGACAGCGGCGATGAGCGTTGACCCCGATTACCGCTGCACCCTCTCGATAAACATCTCAATAAATCGTGGCCAGTCGAGATCGTGCTGCACGTTCATCTGTTGAGCGCCCTCGGCGCCCGGCCATTGTTCGCGCCCACCAACGGATACGCCGTAACTGATGCCGTGGTCAATGTTGACGTCTACGTATAGTCGCTCACTGGTGACAAGCGTCGGATCGATGATGCTTGCTACCGCAATCTGGTCATACATTAACCACACCTGCTCGGGGTTCGCTTCGAACCGGTGCCCGAGCGTTGCTTTCAGCAAGCGCGTCAACGGCGTATCTACCGCAACCATTTTTTGATACCAGCCAATGTCGAGTGCCGACTTGCGCGACACGTTCAGCGGCGATAATTCAATTGGTATGCCCGATCGCAGTGCCACATACGCAGCTTCCGGATCCACCCAGAAGTTGAACTCGGCGTTCGGTGTGATGTTGCCCCCGCCATCCGGCAACGCCGCTATTGCGCCGCCCATGATGACGAGCTGCTTGACGCTCGATGCAAACCTGGGCTCCGCCCTGATCGCCTGTGCGATATTTGTCATTGGTCCGATCGCGACCAGCGTCACTTCGCCGGGTCGCGACATCACCGTATCGACGATGAAGGAAACAGCGGAACCCTCTTCCGGAACTTTCGTGGCGAATCCACCTGGCGGTTCCGGTGGGGGCTCGTTTGAATACCACTTACCATAGCTCCGGACGGCAAAGTCGCTCTTTTCATGTACCAGCGGCATGTCGGCACCGACGTAGACGGGTATGTCTGCCTGTTCGGCGATTTCGAGCATGCGCAACACATCCGACGTCGCGCGCTCGACGCTTTCATTGCCGGCAACGGTAGTGACACCCAGTATTTCCAGCTCGGGGGACCGCAATGCCAACATCAATGCCATGCTGTCGTCCGAGGGTGGCATGACGAAATCGGTATCGAAGATAATAGGAATCTGCTCGGCCGACAGAGCGTTCGTCCCGGCTGAGAAAATGACAAAAGCCAGTAGATATCTGGCGCACCGCCTATGCATTGCTCACCTCATGGCTAGCTGTTTTTTGCGTGGAATGTCGGTACAGTATAGCCACTTTCGTTAATCCTGATTGCTGCCCGAGAAAAATAATAACTGGAATGCAAATACTCCTCCGCGCACTACTAATTGCCGCATGTTTCGCTACTATTGGCGGTTGCAGCGAACGGACAGACAATGCGCCGACAGAACCCGACGCAAAACGCCCGACCGTCGCACTGGTCATGAAGTCTCTGGCGAATGAGTTTTTCGTCACGATGGCGGATGGCGCGCGTGCACATCACGCATCTCGTCCGGACGACTACGACCTGATCGTCAACGGCATAAAAAACGAAACCGATCTTGCACAACAGGTTGCCTTGATCGACCAGATGATTGCATCCCGCGTCGATGCGATCGTCATCGCGCCGGCCGATTCCAAGGCGATGGTTCCCGCACTGGCAAGGGCGGCGGCGGCCGGTATCGTCATTGTTAATATCGACAATCGGCTTGACGAGGAAATACTGGGCGACTACGGCATATCGATTTCCTTCGTCGGTCCCGATAATTTTCAGGGGGCGGAAATGGTTGGTAGCTATCTTGCCGAACGCCTTGATCCAGGACAAAAGGTGGCAATCCTCGAGGGCGTGCCGACGGCGTATAACTCGCAGCAACGAACGGCGGGATTCGAAAAAGCGATGCGGGATGGCGGTCTGAATATTGTCGCAAGGCAAAGTGCGCAGTGGGATCAAACCGCTGCTGTGACCGTTGCGTCGGGTATGCTGGTTCAGCATCCGGACCTGGCCGCGATCTTGTGCGCGAATGACAACATGGCGCTCGGAGCTGTTGCGGCCATCAATCAGGCGGGCAAGGCCGGCGACGTTGCAGTGATTGGCTTTGACAACATTTCCGCGGTGCAGTCACTCGTCCGGGACGGCACTATCCTCGCGACAGCGAACCAACATGCGGATCTGCTTGCGGTTTACGGTATCGAGTACGCACTCGAATTGATTCATTCCAATGTTGCGCCCGCGGACAGGGCGACGCCGGTCGACCTGATCACAGCCGATGCTCTCAACTGACCGACTGCCTGATGAAGGACCTTCGGCTCTCAATCAGGAATCTCAACAAATCGTATAACGTTCCGGTTCTTAAGAACGTCAATCTCTCGATCGGCCGCGGCGAGATTCACGCTATTGTTGGTGAGAATGGTGCCGGCAAATCAACCCTGATCAACGTTCTGACAGGACTCACGCCGCGGGACTCGGGCTCAATCTTCCTCGATGGCGAGTCCTACGAGCCGGACAGTGCCGGCGACGGTTTTGCCGCGGGTGTCTCGTTCACCTCGCAGGAACTGAGCATTGTCGAGTCGCTGACCGTGGCGGAAAATATTTTTCTTCGCCAACTGCCTCGACGCCATGCCATCGTGGATAAGTCCGCGCTGCATGCTGCTGCCAGGGCATTACTCGATCGTGTTGGTCTTGACTACGTTGCGACGGATTCGCGCGCCGCATCGCTGAGTCTCGCCGATCGCCAGCTGCTCGAGTTCGCCAAAGCCATCAATGCGGAGTGCCGGCTGCTATTGCTTGACGAACCGACCGCCGCACTGACCGAGCAACAGGCCGACCGGGTGCATGCCGTGATTCGCGAAATCGCGGCTCAGGGCGTCGGCGTGATTTACATCAGCCATCGGCTCGACGACGTGCTGGGCGTCTCCGATAGCGTCACGGTGCTACGGGACGGCGCGGTGATTTCGACGACGGCGGCAGACTCGAGTTCTGCCGCTGACCTCGTCTCCCTTATGACCGGGGGAGGCGTCATCAGGCCGAGAGACCTTGCCGCGACCGACGCTGCCAGCCGGCCGGCGCTGGTCGTGGAAAACATGTGCACCGCAAATCTGCCTGATTCAGTCAACCTGACCTGCCATGAAGGTGAGATCGTTGGCATTGCGGGTCTCGCAGGTTCGGGGAAAAGCGAGCTCCTGCGGGCCATGTTCAGGCTCGATCTGTTGCACTCAGGTCAGGTTATTCGCCACATAAAAAGCGAGACCGTTCAAATTCAGAGCGCGCGCCATGCCGTTCGAAACGGCATCGGGTTCCTCGGCGAAAACCGGCAGACGATGGGTATCTTTCCGGGTCAAGGCGTGCTGACCAACATGATGCTCCCCGACATCCTGCGGTCGGCCGCGTGCACAGTGGATGCAACAGTGGAAAAAACGGTTGCTAAACAACTCGGCAAACGCCTTGCCATTCGCTACAACAGTCTGCAGCAGGATATTCGCGAGCTGAGTGGCGGAAACCAGCAAAAGGTATTAATTGCGCGCTGGCTCAACGCCGGATCGGCCGTGCTATTGCTCGACGAACCGACGCGTGGGGTCGACGTTGGCACGAAGCAGGCAATTTATGAACTGTTATTCGAGCTTCGCTCGAACGGCAACGCCATTGTAATCGCATCCAGCGAAACGGATGAGTTGATGACGGTCTGCGACAGAATTCTCGTCCTGTCGAACCGGCATCTGGTGGCCGAATTCAATCGTGGACTTTGGTCGGAAGAAGAAATCCTGTCGGCGTCGTTCAGCGCTTACACGGACAACACGATGAGCGAAATGTCGCAATCGGAAGGTGTGCAGTGAAAGTAATGAACGCGATCAGGCGGCACGCGGAGGAAAACTTCATCGTACTCTCGCTAATCCTGCTGATAGTCTTTTTCAGTTGGCTGTCAGACAACTTTTTTTCTGTCATTACGCTGAAGACGATATTGAACCAGCTACCGGCCCTGACTGTCGTCACGGTCGGCATGACCCTGGTACTGATCGTGGCGGGCATCGACCTGTCCGTCGGTTCGGTCTTGAGTCTTTCGGCAACGGTGATTGGCGTTCTTGTCGTCGGCTGGCATATACCGCTGCCGCTCGCCTGCCTGGCCGGTATTGTTACAGGGCTTGCCTGCGGTGCGGCAAACGGTGCATTGGTCGCTTTTTTCCGGCTGCCCGCCTTTATCGTCACGCTCGGCATGTTGGAGATGGCACGTGGTCTTGCCTACATCGTCAACAACTCGCAGACCGTTTATATTGGCAGCAGTATCCAGGCGATCGCGTTGCCCCTGCCCGGCGTGGGTGTGTCACTTGCACTGCTGATCGCAATTGGCGTCGTTGCGGCGGGCCACTTCATGATGACCCGTACCGTTTTTGGCCGTCACCTGACAGCGATCGGCAGTAACGAGCAGGCGGCACGCATGTCAGGTATCGATGCACGTCCGCACCGTTTGTTTGTGCTCGCACTGTCTGGCGCGCTGGCCGGCCTCGGCGGCGTTTTCAACGCGGCCTATCTGGGTTCTGCCGATCCAAACGCAGGCATTGGGCTCGAACTCTCGGCGATTGCAGCTGCCGTCATCGGAGGCACCAGCCTGATGGGCGGCAGGGGGTCCGTGCTCGGCGCCTTTGTCGGCGTATTAATCATCTCGATTCTGCAAAGCGGGCTCGCGCAGATTGGCGTATCCGAACCATCCAAAAGATTGATCACCGGTGCGGTGATCATTAGCGCAGTTCTGCTGGATCGATGGCGCCAGAAGCACCCCCAATAATTTTCAGGTGCAGTCCAATCAAAGGACCATCGTCCCGATGCTCCCGTAACCCCTTGAAAAGTATAGCCTGGGCGGTAATCGCTCGCGACTGAAAATCCGCGTGTCGGTGGTTCGATTCCGCCCCTGGCCACCATTCTTCCCAGGTTCATACCGGACACATGGCTAACACTTGTCGAGTAGCTCATCGGGTACTTCCGCCGGGCAATCCTGCTGCATGAACCTGGTTCCCGCACCAACTAACCGTCTTACTGTGCACCGAAAACCTTAGACGC
>JAOUHU010000031.1 GCA_029884455.1 Gammaproteobacteria bacterium
AAGACAATGCAGATCTGCGCCTGACGCCGACCGGCCGCGAACTCGGGCTGGTAAACGAAGAGCGCTGGTCTGTTTTTAATGCCAAGTGCGATGCACTTGCCGGCGAGCGCGCGCGATTGCAGCCGGTCCTGTCGTTGCTGAAAAGGCCCGAGTACCGCTACGCGGACCTGGTCGCACAGGCCGGGTTTGGCGCGAGCGAATGGACCGCGTCGATGCCGGACGAACAACGCGAGCAGGTCGAGCTGCAACTCGAAGTGGAGGCGAGGTACGCCGGTTACATCGATCGGCAGCAGCGCGAAATCGAACAACACGCGAAACAGGAAACGCTGCGCCTGCCCGAGACCATTGATTACGCGAGCGTCACTGGCCTGTCGACCGAGTCGCGGCAGCGACTCGAAGCAACCAGACCGGTGACGCTCGGCCAGGCCTCGCGCCTCGAGGGTATGACGCCGTCGGCGGTCGCTTTATTGCTTGTCCACCTGAAGAAAACCCGCGGACAGTACACTAGGGTGCCGTGAGTTATGCTTAATGGCATGAAATATTTGCGCATCCTGCTGCTGCTTGCCGTCGCCATAGTGGCGAGTGCCTGCACCGAGCCTGGTAACGTTGGCCCGCAGGTTTCGACCTTGCATCGCGGCCTCTCGTCGGACCCGGAATCGATTGATCCGCACAAGGCGCGCAGCACGCAGGCAGCCGAAGTGTTGCGTGATATTGGCGAAGGCCTGGTCGGCTACTCGGCAACCGGCACCCTGGTGGGTGCTGCCGCCGAATCGTGGACGATCTCCGATGACGGCCTGACGTATACCTTCAGGATTCGCGACAACGCGCGCTGGTCGAATGGCGACCCGGTGACGGCGGACGATTTCGTTTTCAGTTTGCGGCGCCTGGTCGACCCGGCGACGGCCGCGTTCTACGGCCAGGCGGTGGCGGCGATTGTAAATGCCGACACGATCCTCAGGGGCGAGGCAGCGCCGAGCGAACTCGGCGTCACCGCTACGGACCGCAACACGCTGGTCATCACACTGCAGCAGCCGACGCCATACATGCTCAGCCTGTTGACCCATCCGAGCACTTTCCCCGTACATGCCGGGTCGCTCGCGGAGCATGGCAACGAGTTCACGCGGCCCGAAAATCTGCTCTCTAACGGTGCCTACAAACTCGCTGCCTGGGAACCAAGCTCGGTATTGCACCTGGCGCGCAATTCGCAGTACTGGAACAACGCTGAAACTTCGATAGATGCGGTGAGTTATCACATACTGACGCAGGAAATGACCGAGCTGAATCGTTTTCGGGCCGGCGAAATCGACATCACCAGCAGCATTCCCCCCGACAGTTTCGCGCAAGTGCGCGAGCAGTACGCCGGGCAAATGCACATCGCACCGTACCTGGGCGTTTACTACTACGGCTATAACCTCAGCAAGCCGCCGTTCGCGGCCAATGCAAGCCTGCGCCAGGCGCTGTCCATGGCTATCGACCGCGAAACGCTGGTGGAGAAAGTGACCGGTCGCGGTGAAACACCGGCCTACAGCTGGGTGCCTCCCGGTGTCGACAACTATGAACCGATACGCTTCAGTTACGCCGGCCTTAGCCAGGAAGAGCGCAATGCTGCAGCACGACGGCTGTATCGCGAGGCGGGCTACAGCGAACAGCTTCCGGCCGAGATCGAGCTGCGCTACAACACCTCGGATACGCAGCAGCGTATCGCGCTCGCCGTGCAGGCGATGTGGGCTGAGGTGCTTGGTGTCAGGACGACGCTGGTGAACGAGGAATTTCAAGTCTTGCTGGCGAATATACGCGAGGCTGAAGTCACGCAGGTTTTTCGCTCCAGCTGGATCGGCGATTACAACGACGCACATACCTTCCTGAACATATTCGAGGCTGGCAATCCGTCCAACATGACGCGCTTCGAGAACGCCCAGTTTGACAAGCTCATGCGTGAAGCGGCGGCGCAGGTGACGCCGCTGAATCGCCGCCTGTACCTCGAAGAGGCCGAGCGCGTGTTGCTCAGTGAACACCCGGTCATTCCGCTGTATTTCTTTGTCAGCAAACACCTGGTGAGTTCGCGTGTCCAGGGCTGGGGAGACAACGTGCTGGATTACCATTACAGTCAGCACCTTAGTCTCGCAACCGGCCAGAACTGACATCGGACACAGCCTTGCTGCGCTACGCCTTGCTTCGACTGCTGGGTGCAATTCCGACATTGTTGTTGGTCATTGTGCTCGCGTTCCTGATGGTGCATGCCGCGCCGGGCGGGCCATTTGACGACGAACGTGCGCTGCCTGCCGAGATCGAGGCGAATATCGCTGCCGCCTATCAACTCGACCAGCCGTTACCGCAGCAGTTCCTGCGTTACATTTCGGGGCTGGTGCGCGGCGACCTCGGGCCGTCATACCGCTATCGTGATCTCACAGTAAGCGACCTGATCGGCGGCGCGTTTCCGCTCTCCCTCAAGCTCGGGGCGATGGCGATGTTGCTGGCCACCGTTATCGGCGTTGGCGCCGGCACACTGGCGGCGCTGCGACAGAACTCACTGCTCGATCGCGCGCTGATGGCCATGGCGATGACTGGCATTTCGATCCCGGTGTTTGTTATCGCACCGGTGCTGGTGTTGCTGCTGGCGGTGCACCTGCAATGGTTGCCGGCCGGCTGGAGCGGCACATCCGCAGGCGGACGTTTCGTCCTGCCGGTGGTCTCGCTCGCGCTGCCGCAGATCGCCTACATTGCGCGCCTGACACGGGCGAGCATGATCGATGTGCTGGCGAGCGACTTTATTCGTACCGCCCGTGCACAGGGTCTCGGTACCTTCACGATCGTACGTCTGCACGCACTCAAGCCCGCGATGCTGCCGGTACTCTCTTATATGGGCCCGGCAATTGCCGCAATCCTGACGGGCTCCGTGGTGGTCGAAGAGATCTTCGGCATCCCGGGGCTGGGCCAGCATTTCGTGCGCGGTGCCCTGAACCGTGACTACACGCTGGTGCTCGGCATCGTCGTGTTCTATGCAGCACTGGTCATTCTGCTTAACCTGGTGGTCGACCTGCTGTATGGCGTGATTGATCCGCGGATCCGGCAGCGATGAGCGCGCTGGGCAGGTTCTGGCGCCGGGCGCGGCGAAGTCGCAGCATCCTTTACTGCGGCGGAATGCTCACAGGCCTGGTTGTGGTCGCGCTACTTGGGCCGGTCTTGAGCCCGCACAACTATCTGCAGACCGACTTCGACAACATCCTGCGCGCGCCGTCGCTGGTCGGCGGACACGTCTTCGGCCGCGACGATCTTGGCCGCGACCTGTTTGTGCGCAGCATGCTGGGGATACAGGTCACGATGCTGGTGGCGATCGTCGCTAGTACGGTCAGCCTCATCATCGGCGTTGTCTATGGCGCGATCGCCGGCCTGGCCGGCGGGCGGGTCGACGCCGTCATGATGCGTTTCGTCGATACGCTGTATGCGCTGCCATTTATTTTTTTCGTAATCCTGTTAATGGTGGCCTTCGAGCGAAACTTCATCCTGATTTTTGTCGCTATCGGTGCCGTCAACTGGCTTGACATGGCGCGCATTGTGCGCGGCCAGACCTTAAGTTTGCGCGAACGCGAATTTGTGCAGGCGGCTGCGCTTGGCGGCGTCTCGTTTGCCGGCATCATCCTGCGCCATATAGCGCCGAACCTGATCGGCGTGGTCACCGTCTACCTGACGCTGACCATCCCGCAGGCCATTCTGGTTGAGTCCTTCCTGAGTTTCCTCGGCCTTGGTATCCAGGAGCCGCAGACCTCGCTCGGAACGCTGGTTGACGCCGGTGTAAATCACATGGAGAACGCCGCCTGGATGCTGCTCATCCCGGCGGCGCTGCTGGCACTGATCCTGCTGTGTTTCAATTTTCTCGGCGATGCACTGCGCGATGTTTTCGATGTGAGGCAAGCGCGATGAGTTTGCTTGCGGTCGAGCGACTGAATATCCGCTACGGTGACCGCGCCGTCGTCAGCGACCTGAGTTTCGCTGTCGAAGCCGGCGAGTCGGTCGGCCTGGTCGGCGAATCAGGTTCCGGCAAGACGCAAACGGCACTCGCTGTTCTCGGCCTGTTGCCGGGCAGTGCGGCGACCAGCGGCAGCATCAGGATCGGTGGCGCCGACATTCTCGGCGCCAGCGAGAAAGTGCTCAACGAGATTCGTGCGCGACGCATCGCGATGGTTTTCCAGGATCCGATGCAGGCGCTGAATCCTTACCTGCGGGTTGGCCAGGCCCTGAGCCGCGTGGTCAGCGCACATACGACCGCAAACGATGCAGAAGCGCGCCAGCGGGTGCTCGACATGCTGCGTCGTGTCGGCCTTGCTGATGCCGAACGACAATACCGTGCGTACCCGCACCAGCTGTCCGGCGGCATGCGGCAACGTGTCATGATCGCCTCGGCGCTGCTGGTCGAACCTGAGCTGCTGATCGCTGATGAACCGACGACGGCACTCGATGTCACGGTGCAGGCGCAGATCCTCGAGTTGCTCGAGGACGTTCGCGACGATACCGCGCTGCTGCTGATCACACATGATCTTGGCATTGTCGCTGGTCGCTGCGAACGCATGCTGGTGCTGGAACACGGACGGCTTGTCGAGCAGGGCCGCACCACCAGCGTGTTTTCCGGCGCAAAACATGCGCATACGCAGGCGCTCATCGCGGCGGCGCCGCGGCCGGATCGTGGCGTGCTGCTGGCACCGGTCGCGGCAGACAAGGTTCTTGAAATTCGTAATGCCGAGGTCAGCTATTTCGAGCGCGGCCACGGCCGGCTCAGGGCCGTGCAGGCTTTGAGCCTTGCGCTGCAGGCCGGCGAAACGGTGGCGGTCGTGGGCGAGTCAGGCTCCGGCAAATCAAGCCTGGTGCGGGCCGCCCTCGGGTTGGTGCCACTGCAGGCCGGGCAGGTGATCTACTGTGGTGAACCGCTCGCGGCCGCACTGCAACAACGCAGCACACGGCTGCGCCGTGATTTGCAGCTGGTTTTTCAGGACCCGGTGGGTTCGCTGAATCCGCAAATGCAGGTGCGGTCTATTGTCGCGGAACCCTTGCGGGTACACGCGCCGGAGCTGTCACGTGCGGAGCGCTCCAGGCGGGTTGTCGCAATACTCGATAAAGTCGGCCTCGACGAAAGTTACCTGAAGCGCCATCCTCACCAGCTCTCGGGCGGCGAGGCGCAGCGCGTCGCGATAGCGCGGGCGCTGATTCTTCAGCCCAGGGTTCTGTTCTGCGACGAGGCAGTCGCGTCACTGGATGGCTCAGTGCGCAAGCAGATACTGGAGTTGTTGCGACGCGTGCAGCAGGAAACCGGGCTCGCAATATTGTTCATTACTCACGACCTGGCCGTCGTGCGCGCGATCAGCCACCGCGTGCTGGTCATGTACCTGGGGCGACTGGTGGAACTTTCCGGCAGCGAAGCTTTGTTTACGCGGGCGCGACATCCCTATACGCAGGCACTGTTGCAAGCCGTACCGGTGCCGGACCCAATCGCGGCGGGCGGTCATGCCTCGCTGAGCGGTGAGACGCCGTCGATACTTTCACCGCCCGGCGGCTGCGCGTTTCATCCGCGCTGTGCACATGCCAGGAACATTTGTACAACTACGCGACCGTCGCTGCGTGAAATTGACGGTGTGACCGTCGCCTGCCATCGTGCCGACGAGTTATTGCAGCCCCATTAACGGCAGTGCCATCGGCGCACCGTTGACGTTCAGCAGTCCCTTCTTGAATGCGGCCTTCATTACGTAGTAATCGCCCTGCTGCAACAGGAATCCCGCGTCGATGGCGGCGCGCATCTGCGAGTCACTTTGTGCGGCCATCTCGACCAGCGCCACCGGCAGGCTGACTTCCGCCGACGCATCCAGCGCCAGCAACGCACCGGCCCAGCTGATTCGATCTGCCGGCGATGCAGTCAGCGCCGCGCTGAAACGCGAGGTGAAATTGCCGAACGGGCCGGTGATATCAAGCTGGTCGACATGCAGGGCCATGCCGCCGGCGAGCAGGCGCAACAGATCGCCTTGCAGGTCAATAGTTTCGAGCTCTTCGAAATCGGGGTCGCGCGATGCGTCAAGGCTCTGTTTGAAGCGACCGAGCGCCACCGCGTCTGCATCCTCGAGGCGCGCAACGAGCTGTACTGAACCGGTACCGCCCATGGGTAATGGCGCGCTGCCTATCTGCAGCTCGAGTCTGGCATTCAGCCGTTCATCGGTGACGCTCGAATCCGACCGCAGATGGAACGGGCCGCCGCTGCTTGAGGTGTCCTCACCGATGACACCAAATGAATCGAGGGTCATTTCTACCGGGCCAACCATGTAGCCGTGCCCGGATTGCGTCAGCGCCAGGTCGACACTGAAGCGGCCAAGGATCACGGTTTCCGTTGCGGACTCGACGGCCAGCGACTGCAATGTGCCCTGCACACCGATGCTGCCGGAGCGTGCATCAGAGCGCAGCAGGAATTCGGCACTGCCCCAGTCCAGCTGCGCGTTGCGTCCTCTGGCGCTATCGGCCTGCAGCTCGAGGCGGCTTTGCAATTCGCCCGTCAGGCCGACAGTGCTGTACAGCGCGCCGGGCAGCGGCACAACAGTACCGTCCGCAAACTCAACGCTCAGGGTAGAAATCGCGCTGCCGAGACCGGGCATGAGGGATCCGTGGTCACGATTCATCGAGCTGACCGGGATCAGGCCATGATCGAGCCGCGTGTCGATCAGCAGCGCCGGCAGCGGATCGCCGGAAAAATCGTCGACGGCGCCAAGCAGCATGTAATACAGCTCGCCCTCGCGCAGTTCGATGCGATGCTGACCGGCCGAGGTAAACCAGCCGCGGTCGAAGCCAGTCGAGCTGACGATGATTTCGCCACTGTCCCGCGCCGCCTGGTCGAAACCGTCATCCACGCTGCGTTCTGCAAGCCGACCAATGATGCCCGGCGATACCAGCAATACGAGCGCAATGGCGATTAGCAGTACTACCATGCCTTTTTTCACGTTGACACCCTGGGGCCCGGCAAACAAGCGGCTGATGCTAGCACGCGGCATCGGTTTGACGACCACCCGGCGGTCTGGAATTCGCGCCCCGATGTCACTACCATAGCGGCCTCGATTCCCGGCCCCGCAGCAGCGGGCACGCAGAAAACGACGACAAATCAAGTGACTGACAAATTAAATGCACATCTTCGGCTGGGCCTGCTGTTGCTGGTCACTGGTCTTATCGCGCACAGCGCCGCTGCCGATGGCAATGCAGAGCGTGGCAAATCCATCGCCTATACCTGTCTTGGCTGCCACGGCATCGAAGGCTATCGAAATGCGTATCCGTCCTACCGGGTGCCGAAACTCGGCGGCCAGAAGGCCGCCTACCTGACCATTGCGTTGCAGGGTTATCGCAATGGCACGCGCCAGCACCCGACGATGTCGGCACAGGCAGCGAGCCTTAGCGACCAGGATATCGCCGACACCACAAGCTACCTGGCGAGCCTCGGCGCCGACACGGTTGCGGCCGGCGGCACCAGCGGCGCCAGTTTTGCTGCCGCAGCCGCCTGCGCGGCCTGTCATGGACAAAACGGCATCAGCCTGTCGCCGAGCTGGCCATCGCTGGCAGGGCAGTACGAGGACTATCTCGTGCACGCACTCAACCAGTACCGCGACGGCACGCGCAAGGACCCGGTAATGGCGCCGATGGCGGCCACACTGACGGACGATTCGGTACGGCAAATCGCGAAATATTTCGCAGGCCTTGAGGGGCTGGAAACCACCGCAGCAGAGTGAGGCCGATGCCCGGCCCGTACCCGCAGACGACCCGATTGCAACATGGCCTGGTTGCCATCGACACCGAGTACGCGCGGCCAATGCAGGACGCGAGCCACCTGATCGTCGAAGGCGGACGCGGCGCCTTTGTCGACACAGGTGTTAACAGCAGTGTGCCCCTGCTGCTGGCGGCGCTGGCCGGGGAGGATCTCGACGCCGGCGATGTCGACTACGTTTTTCTCACCCACATACATCTCGACCATGCAGGTGGTGCCGGCCTGCTCATGCAACAGTTGCCGAACGCGCGTTGCGTGGTTCATCCGCGGGGCGCGCCACACATGGTCGATCCGGCAAAAATCATTGCCGGAACCGAAGCCGTGTATGGCAAACAGAACACCGCCATGATCTATGGCCGGATCGTGCCGATTGCGGCAGAACGCATCGACATCGCCGATGATGGCCAGGTTTTTTCCTTGCGCGGTCGCGAGCTCGAGGTGTTTTATACCGAGGGGCATGCGCGCCATCACTATTGCCTCAGCGATCCCTCCTCGCAAGGCATTTTCACAGGCGACAGTTTTGGAGTGTCGTACCGCGAGCTGGACACGACTGCCGGCGAATTCATTTTTCCAACCACCACGCCGGTGCATTTCGATCCTGTCGAGGCGCACAAGTCCATTGATCGAATCATGTCGTACGCTCCCGAGCGCCTGTACCTGACACACTACAGCGAGGTCGGCAACCTGGAGCGACTTGCGGCCGACTTGCATGCGGGCATAGACATGCTGGTGGCGATTGCGGAACAGAATGCAGACGCTGTGGAGCGCACCACCGCGATACAGAATGCTATCTTCGAATTCTTTGTCAGCGCATTGACACGACACGGCTTCAAAGGCGACCGCGACACGATCTGGTCGATACTGAGTATGGATGTGACGTTGAATACGCAGGGCATCGAAGTCTGGCTGGATAAAACCCGAAAGGGGTCAGAGCCCTTTTAGTCCCAAATATGGACAGGGTCAGAAAAGGGCTCTGACCCCTGTTACTAAACACCAGGTAAAGTAATGAACAACTTTCGCGCATATCGCATCAACGAAGTCGACGGCAAGATCGTCGCCGGATTTGAAATGCTGTCTGTCGACGAGCTCAGTGCCGGCAACGTCGTCGTCAAGGTCAGCCACTCAACCATCAATTACAAGGACGCGCTGGCCGCGACCGGTGCCGGGAAGATTCTGCGCCGTTTTCCGCTGGTTGGTGGCATCGATCTCGCCGGGACTGTTGTCAGTTCCGAGGATGCCGAATTCCAGCCCGGCACGGCCGTGCTGGTTAACGGTTGCGGCCTCAGCGAGACGCGTGATGGCGGCTACGCGGAGTATGCGCGGCTCGACAGCAAAAGCCTGGTAACGATTCCTGATGGCATGACGGCTGCGGAATGCATGCAGATTGGCACTGCCGGTTACACCGCTGCCCTGGCAATTCATCGCATGGAGCAGAATGGTCAGCTGCCGGAAAACGGACCGGTCGTGGTTACCGGCGCGACCGGCGGTGTCGGCAGCATCGCCATCGACATGCTGAGCGGACGCGGCTATGAGGTTGTGGCAGTCACCGGCAAAGGGCAGGAAATTGACTATTTGAAACGTATCGGCGCACGCAGTGTGCTGCTACGCAACGAACTTGACCTTGGCAAGCGGCCAATGGAAAAAGCACTGTGGGCCGGCGCGATTGACAATCTTGGCGGCGAGTACCTCACGTGGCTCACGCGCACGGTCGATTATGGCGGCAACATCGCGAGCGTCGGCCTGGCCGCGGGCCACAAGCTCGAGACCACTGTATTGCCGTTTATCCTGCGTGCGGTTTGCCTGCTCGGTATTAACTCGGTCGATACACCGCAGGACCTGCGACACGCCGTCTGGCGGCGGATTGGTGGCGACCTTCGGCCGCGGCACCTTGCGATCATCGGCGATAACACGATTGCTTTCGATGCATTGCCGGCGGCGTTCCAGGCTTACCTCGACGGCAAGGTCACAGGACGAACGGTGGTTGCCATCGCCTGATCGTGGCGGCCCCCCACAACGTAGTTTAGAATCGCTCCGCGTCATTTTAATCAGCATTAGAATCTTGCTTGAAACCACCGGAGAGGCTGCGACCCATGGGTGCTGGCACAAACTTCAGGGCGGCGCTTGACGCTGAGCGGCCGCTGCAAATCGTCGGCACGATCAATGCCTATACGGCGCTGCTGGCGGCCCGCGCCGGCTTCCGGGCGATCTACTTGTCCGGTGCCGGGGTCGCGAACGCATCATTTGGCCTGCCGGACCTGGCCATGACCACGCTGAACGATGTCTGCGAAGATATCCGCCGCATTACGGGCGCCTGCGAACTGCCGTTACTGGTGGATGCAGATACCGGTTGGGGAGATGCGTTCATGATTGGCCGCACCGTTGCCGAGATGACCCGCGCCGGCGCCGCCGGTTGTCACCTCGAAGACCAGGTCGCGAGCAAGCGCTGCGGGCACCGCCCGGGCAAAGCGCTGGTCGCAAGCACAGAGATGTGCGACCGGATCAGGGCTGCGGTCGACAGTCGCAGTGATGCGGACTTCGCGATCATGGCGCGCACGGACGCACATGCAGTTGAGGGCCAGCAGGCCGCGCTTGATCGCGCTGCCGCCTATGTCGAGGCCGGTGCCGATATGATTTTTGCGGAAGCGCTGACGACGCTGGATGAGTACCGGCAGTTTACCGAGGTCATCAAGGCGCCAGTGCTGGCCAACCTTACCGAGTTTGGCAAGACGCCGCTGTTTACGACCGCGGAACTTGCCGGGGTCGGCGTGCGCATGGCCCTGTATCCGCTCAGTGCATTCCGTGCGATGTCGAAGGCGGCACTCGACGTTTACGAAAACCTGCGTGCGGATGGCACGCAACGAGCCTCGCTTGGCGACATGCAAACCCGCGCCGAGTTGTACGATGTACTGGCTTACCAGGAGTACGAGGACAAGCTCGACGCGCTGTTTGCGGCCGACGACGACTGAAGAACAGGAACGAACGATGGCAAAAGAGAAAAAATCCGGCGGGCTTGCCGGTGTCACTGCCGGCCAGACTGCGTTGTGCACGGTCGGCAAGGAGGGCGCAGGTCTGACCTATCGCGGTTATGACATCTATGACCTGGTCGAGCACGCCTGTTTCGAGGAGGTCGCGTACCTGTTGTTGCATGGCCACCTGCCGGCGCGCGCCGAGCTGGACGCCTATCTGGCGACCCTCAAGGCCAATCGCGGTCTCCCGGCCGCGCTAAAGACTGTTCTCGAAATGATCCCGGCCAGCACGCATCCGATGGACGTGCTGCGCACCGGGGTATCGTTTCTCGGCAACATCGAGCCCGAGGGCGACTTCGCAAACCAGCAGAAAGTGGCGGATCGGTTGCTCGCCTGCCTGCCATCGATACTGTTGTACTGGCATCGCTTTCACGTCGACGGCGTACGCATCGAAACGGTGACCGAAGACAACAGCATTGCCGGACATTTTCTGCACCTGCTGCACGACGAACCGCCGCGAGAATTGTTTCGGAAAAGTCTCGACACGACATTGATCCTGTACGCGGAACACGAATTCAATGCCTCGACGTTTGCCGCCCGGGTCATCACGGGCACCTTGTCGGACATGCATTCCGCGGTTACCGGCGCAATCGGTGCGCTGCGCGGCCCCTTGCACGGCGGCGCCAATGAAGCGGCGATGGCTCTTATTTCGAAGTTTGATGCGCCCGCCACTGCAACGGCCGGTGTGCGGCAGATGCTGGCAAACAAGGAGCTGATCATGGGCTTCGGCCATCGCGTCTATACGACGTCGGATCCGCGCAATGCGGTCAACAAAGCGCTGTCGAAAAAACTCGCGGCCGAGGTCGGCGACACGGTGTTGTACCCGGTTTCGGAGGCGGTCGAAAAAGTCATGTGGGACGAAAAGAAGCTGTTCGCCAATGCCGATTTCTTTGCGGCCAGCGTCTATCACTTCATGGGCATACCGACTGAGCTGTTCACGCCTATTTTTGTTTGTTCGCGAATCACCGGATGGGCTGCGCATGTCATGGAACAGCGCGCCGATAACAAGCTGATCCGGCCCGCCGCAGAGTACGTTGGCCCCGGCCTGCAAGCATGGGTCGCCATCGAAAACCGCTAACCCCCAAAGGGGTCAGAGCCCCTTTTTTCCCATATGTGACGGTGATCCGATCCCCGCCACATCTGGTCCAAAAAGGGCTCTGACCCCTTTAGAAACTCAAGAGAGAAACCTTCATGTCCAATCCTGACATTCGCTCGGCAAAGCGCCCGGACTGGGACCGGGAACTGGTCGCGATCGCCGACTTTGTATGTAACACCGGCATCGACAGCGAGCTTGCCTTCGAAACTGCGCATTACTGCTTGATGGATACGCTGGCCTGCGGGTTTCAGGCGCTGGACTATCCGGCCTGTACGAAACTGCTGGGTCCGGTTGTGCCCGGAGCCACGCTCGCCGGCGGTGCGCGCGTGCCCGGCACCTCGTATGAGCTGGAGCCAGTCATGGCGGCGTTCAACATCGGTGCGATGAATCGCTGGCTGGACTTCAACGACACCTGGCTCGCCGCCGAGTGGGGCCACCCGTCCGACAATCTGGGCGGCATTCTCGCGGTGGCCGATTACCTGAGCCGGCAAAATCGCGCCGCGGGCAAAGCGCCGCTGACCATGCAGGACGTGCTGACCGCGATGATCAAGGCGCACGAAATCCAGGGGGTGCTGGCACTCGAGAACAGTTACAACCGGGTCGGCCTTGATCACGTGCTGCTGGTGCGCGTCGCATCTGCCGCGGTCGTCACGCGCATGCTCGGCGGCTCTCGCGACCAGGTGTTGAACGCGCTGTCACATGCGTGGATCGACGGCTGCTCGCTGCGTACCTATCGGCATGCGCCGAACACGGGTTCACGCAAGAGCTGGGCAGCAGGTGATGCAACCAGTCGTGCTGTGCGCCTCGCGCTGATCGTGATGAGCGGCGAAATGGGCTATCCGTCCGCACTCAGCGCGAAAACCTGGGGGTTCTACGACGTGCTTTTCAAGGGCAGGCCGTTCGCCTTCCAGCGCGACTACGGCAGCTACGTGATGGAGAACGTATTGTTCAAGATTTCCTACCCGGCCGAGTTCCACTCGCAGACCTGCGTTGAGGCGAGCATGAGCCTGCACCCGCAGGTGAAAGACCGCATCGATGACATCGACAAGGTGGTGATCGAAACACAGGAAGCCGGCGTACGCATCATCGACAAGACCGGGCCCCTCGATAATCCGGCCGATCGCGATCATTGCATCCAGTACATGTCTGCCGTGCCGTTGATCTTTGGCCGCCTGACGGCCGCCGACTATGAAGACAATGTTGCCAGCGACCCGCGTATCGATGCGCTGCGCGCCAGGATGCAGGTTCGGGAAAACCCGCAGTACACCAAAGATTATTTCGACCCTGACAAGCGCTACATCGGCAATGCGGTGCAGGTGTTTTTCAAGGATGGCACGAGCACGGAGCGCGCCGAAGTGCACGTCCCGATCGGCCATCGTGAGCGTCGTGCGGAAGGCATTCCGGTGCTGAAGAAAAAGTTTGTCGACAGCGTATCGCCGAAACTCGCTGCCGGCCAGTGGGCGAAACTGAGCGAGCTGTGCGCTGATCGCAAACGGCTTGCGGCCACGGCTGTGGACGATTTCATGGCGCTGCTGGTTGCGTGAAACTTAATAAAGGGGTCAGAGCCCTTTTTTAAATGGCCTCTGACCCCGAAATCTCACCGCCATGAATGCCATCAAACAGGCGCTCGAACAACTCCAACAGGATCTGCCCGGCAACGCGGCGGAGCAGTTTGCGATCCTGCTCACCGAGCTCGGCCGCTGGAATCAGCGCGTCAATCTCACGGCCATTCGAGATCCGCAGGAGATGATTACGGTGCATTTGCTCGACAGCCTGGTCGCCAGGCCGTTATTGCAGGGCAAACGCATCCTCGATGTCGGCACGGGCGCAGGTTTTCCGGGCCTGCCGCTGGCGATTTGCGAGCCGCATCGCGATTTCGTGCTGCTGGACAGCAATAACAGGAAGATCATGTTTGTGCAGCACGCGGCGGCCTTGCTCGGGCTCGGCAACGTCAGCGCCCACAAGGTACGCACAGAGGACTATGCACCCGCTGAACGCTTTGATACCGTGATCGCTCGAGCGGTAGGGCCACTGGCCCGGCTCGTGGAAATGGCCGGCCACCACGTAAGAGAGGACGGGGTGTTCGTGGCGCTGAAAGGGCGTTACCCGGCAGAAGAATTACAAGATCTGCCAGAAAGGTGGAGCTACATTGTGCAGGAACTCGCGGTGCCCGGGCTGCAAGCGGGATCGCGGCATGCCGTCACATTGCGAACCAGGAACCAATGACGCGAATTATTGCTATTGCGAATCAGAAGGGCGGGGTCGGCAAGACCACGACCGCCGTCAATCTCGCTGCGTCTCTCGCCGCGACGCATCGCCGCGTGCTGTTGATCGACATGGACCCGCAGGGCAACGCAACCATGGGTTGCGGCATCAACAAGATGGAGGTCGAGGCTACCAGCTGTAACGTACTGCTCGGCGAATCGACCGCAGCCGATACAATCGTGTCAGCGCCGGAGGGTGGCTTCGCAGTGTTGCCCGGCAATGAAGACCTGACCCTCGCCGAGGTGAAACTGCTGCAGGAAATCGGTCGCGAAATGAAACTGCGCAAGGCGCTCGAGCCGGTCGCGGGGCTGTATGACTTCATTCTTATCGATTGTCCGCCTTCAATAAACATGCTGACGATCAATGCATTGACGGCTGCCGACGGCGTGCTGATTCCAATGCAGTGTGAGTACTACGCGATGGAAGGTTTGAGTTCACTGCTCGATACGATTGAGCAGGTTCGCGACACAGTGAACCCCAGGCTCGAGTTATTCGGTATTCTGCGCACCATGTACGACCCGAGAATCAACCTGTCCAATGAAGTGTCGCAGCAACTCATCAAGCACTTCGACACCCAGGTGTTCCGCACCATCATTCCGCGTAACATTCGCCTGGCCGAGGCGCCGAGCTTTGGCCGCCCGGCGCTGTTGCACGATCGAACATCACGCGGCGCAATTTCCTACCTTGCGCTGGCCGGCGAAATTCTGCGTCGTGAGGACGCGCGAGATGTGCGCCTGAAAGTCGTATAAAACCAGATGACAACCAAGAAAAAACGCCTTGGCCGCGGCCTCGATGCCCTGCTCAGCAAGCCCGCCGGGACGCGGGCTGCCGACGCTGAAACGTCCACCGTCGACGGCCTCACGCAAATTCCGGTAGAGCTGTTGCAGCGCGGTGCTTACCAGCCGCGTGTGGATATCCGCCAGGAGTCGCTGCAGGACCTGGCCAACTCGATCAAGGCGCAAGGTATCGTGCAGCCCATCGTGGTTCGTGCGCTGGTCCCGGTCAGCAATCAGGCACAACGCTACGAAATCGTGGCTGGCGAGCGTCGCTGGCGTGCGGCGCAGATGGCCGGGCTGCACGATGTTCCGGCGATCGTACGCGATATTCCGGATGAGTCCGCCATCGCGATGGCGCTGATCGAGAACATCCAGCGCGAAAACCTGAATCCGATCGAGGAGTCGCGCGCGCTGGACCGGCTGATTCGTGAATTCGACCTGACCCATGCGGAGGCAGCTGACGCGGTGGGCCGGTCCCGCGCCGCGGTCAGCAACCTGCTGCGCTTGCAGGAACTGTCGAGCAAGGTTATGCCGATGCTCGAGGCGCGCGAGCTGGAGATGGGTCACGCACGAGCGTTGCTGGCGATTACGAACCCGGCGCAGCAATTTGACGCAGCCCGGCAGGTGGTGAAAAACGGCATGTCGGTGCGCGACACCGAGAGACTCGTGCGTCGCATGCTGAGCGCCGCCGGCAAGAAAAAACCGGCGACGGCGGCCGAAGGCAGCGCCGACATCCGGCGCCTGGAAAAGGATGTGTCGGAAAAGCTCGGCGCCAAGGTCAGGCTCGACCACAGCAAAAAAGGCTCGGGCAAACTGGTGATCAGTTACAACAGCCTCGATGAGCTTGACGGCATCCTGAAACACATCAAGTGACAATTACCCCTGGTAACTGTCACCAAGTTCATGCATCAGTTTCAGCAGTACCCCGTTGGTCCAGCCGAAACCGTCCTGCACGGAATACTCACCGCCCGACGCGAGCGCTTCAACGCGCTCCAGATCGTACTTCTCGAACAACCTGCCGGTGCTTTCATAGACGCGGATGTTGTTGGCAACCCAGCGACCGGCGCCGGCGCGCGCTTCGGTATCAAACCCGTAATCGCAAAAACCGCGATATACGATCCACTGCAACGGCGCCCAGCCGTTCGGCCGGTCCCACTGCTGGCCGCTTCGTGTCAGGGTCGTAAGCCAGCCACCTGCGGCCAGGAACCTTGACTGGATCGCCGCGACAACTTGCGCGGCCTGCGCCTCGGTTGCAATGCCGAGGTACAGCGGGTACGCCGCGGCAAGCGACCAGGTCGCAGTGGGCTGAAGATCGTCGAGGCGAAGATCAAAGAAAAAGCCTTTGCCCCGGTCGAAAAACCGCCCTTGCAATTGCTCTTTACGAAATGCGGCGGCGTCCCGGTATTGCTTCGCGCGCACCTCATCGGCAGAGACTTCCGCCAGGCAAGATTCGAGGCGATACAACATGGCGTTGAGATCGAGCGGCAGTACCGTGGTTGTGACAATTGATTCAAGCCGGCCCGGTTCCTGCAGCCAGCGCGACGAAAAATCCCAGCCGGACTCACAGGCGGCGCGAATATTGCGGTAATACTCGCGGCTGTCGCGTCCGGATTTTGCGGCGTGCTCGAGATCCTCGGCATAGCTCTCGGCGCGGGGAGTGTCCGAGTCGTCCCAGTATCGATTCAGGAAGCCATCGCCAATGCGCACGACACGCCGGCTTGCGGATCCGTCGGCGCTCAGCGTATCGGCACCTGCCATCCAGAAGGCATATTCACGCTGCAGCTGCGGCAGGTACCTGTACACGATCGACGTATCGCCGCGAACCTCGGCAAGTAGTTCGACCATGAGAACGAAAAACGGCGGTTGTGATCGCGAGCAAAAATAACTGCGGGTACCGTTCGGGATAAAGCCGATGTGATCGATCAAATAGGCGAAATTCTCAACCATGTCTTCGATCATGTCGAAGCGCCGCGATTCGGCGAGGCCCAGCATGGTGAAATAGCTGTCCCAATAATAAACTTCGCGAAAGCGCCCGCCCGGGACGATGTACGGGCGCGGCAGTTCGATCAGCGACGAGTCGGGGACGACATGGTCGGCGCCGCGGGACAAGGAACCCCAAAGCTGTTCGAGGCGTTCGTCCAGCGGCAGTATTTTCGAGGCGCTTACGTCATCGTAGCTTGTGGGCAACTCGAAGTTCTGCTCGACGAACAGGCGAATTTGATCATTGCTTCTGGTGTGTAGCGCGGCAAACTCCGCAAGAATCGTGGCGACATCGCGCCTGGGAACCGCATCGACGAAAGTCTTCGAGTCCCGGAAAACACGCCGCTTCTGTACCAGCGCAAACAGCTCGCCATAAATTTCCTCAGGACCTTTAACCTGGATCATCGATTCCGTCCAGCTTTGCGGCATGCTGCTCCGAGCTGCGTTTGAAGAAGTACAAACTAAGGAGCACGGCGCTGATTGGCAGCAAGGAGAAATAGAATGCGGTCTCGCCGCCAGTTTTCTCAAACAGCGTGCCTGTTATGAGTGATCCGGAGGTACCGCCGAGCGCAGAGAACACCACAATCAGGCCCGCCATGGGTGCATGCTGGTGCGGCGGTAGTGCCGACAGAATGACCGAATTGATCGCCGGGTAGACCGGCGCGATGCAAAAGCCGATCAGTGGAAACACAAAGGCGGCGAGTGGCGCCGCTGCCCAGGTCGTAATTGTGGCGCCGGCAGCGGACTTCGCCATCGGCAGGGCAACGAGCACCAGCATGGCCGCCAACAGCAGTCCGACCGTCAGCACCCGATACCAGTCGAAGCGCTGCAGCACCATGCCTGCCGCAAATCGGCCGAGTGCCGTGGACGCCGCGAGAATACTGGCCATCTGGATGCTCAAGGACGCAGACAGGTTGAGGATGCGGCTGTTGAAGGTCGGTAACCAGGACATGATGCTCTGCTCGATGAGCACGTAAAGAAATGCACTGACGACAAATAACAGCACCAGCGGGCGCAGGCACAGCAGCAGCATGTCGAGAAATTCCCTGGCCGGCGACGGCGCCGCAGGACTGTGCGCGGCACTTTCATCGAGGCGCGCGAGCAGCAATATTGCGAAGGCTGCAAACGACAGTGCCGCCAACGCGTAATACACGTTTAACCAGCTCGTGGAACCAGGGTCGGCATCGTTTACAAAAGCACTGAAGATGAAGTAGCCCGACAGCACGCCGACCATAAAAAAGGACTCGAGGAAATTCATCGTGCTGACATGCTCTTTCTGATCGCGCGTGACCAGGCCGAGGGTTGCAAACACGGACACCTTGATCAGCGCAAAGCAGACACCGGTGGCTGCGAACAGCAGTTTGCTCATCCAGAACGCGGGCAGCTGCGGCATCGCGAGGCACACCACACCGATAAAGGCGAGCGCCGCCAGCATCGTGCGCTTGTAACCGAGCCGGCTGACAAAAGACGCTACCAGGAAGGATGTGATAGCGATCGGCAGATCCTTGAAGGCCTCAAGAATAGCGGCCGACGACGCGCTGACGCCGTAGCTGTTCTGCACCTGCAGGATCACGGTGCCCACGCTGTTCAACAAGATCGCGAACACGAAATAGTTGATAAAAAGCGAAATCTTGATGGGCCAGTGGCTCATGAGGGGGTCCTGGTTGTTTGAGCGCAGCCGCCTTGTGTTCATCAAAGGTACAAACCGGGCGGACTTCGATTCGAGGACCCGCCCGGCCTGTATGACACATTCACCAGCTACAGTTCAATCCGGACTTGCGCCCGGTCGCGGCAAAGCTCAAAAATCGTAACCGACGCTAAGCCTGACAGATCGCCCAAAGATCGGTCTCGAGTTTACGGCCGCGGAACTTCTTGGATCGCCCTCGGTGAAACCATGCGAATCACCGATATTGTCGCCGTGAAGCTGTACGAAGAAGCCCGTGTCCGAGGTTAGTATCACGCCGAGGTCGACCTTGGTGTAGCTCGGCAACGGCTGCTGGTTCGCGTTGTCGCCAAAACGATCATCGACGAGAGTCACCGCGCCATAGGCCGTTCCAACCCAGGTGCCGAGCTCAAAATCGACGCTCGGCGATATGCGGAACTGCATATCGGGTTGCCGTAGCACCTTGTTGCCCTTGTTGCCGCTCGGAATAAAGCTGCCGGGATTGCCCGGGTCTTCAATCAGGGATTGCGTGATCTCTGCGTTCTGGAACACACCGCTGATACCGATATTGAACATACCGAATGCAGCGGTCGCATCGATTTCGATGCCGGTGGCATCGGTTTCGAACCTCTCCGGCGGCGGTCCGCCACCGACCAGGCCCGAGAACGCGTCAAAGTTGTTGAAAAATGCGGTCGCGAACACGTCGAAGGTATCGGATACAAATTTCACGCCGAATTCGATCTGCTCAACATCGTTAACTTCGAGCTGGCCCTCACGCACGTTGTCGAAGTGCGGAAACACGTAGCCCTTCGAATACCGGCCGAAGAAGCCGAGGTCCTCGTTGAAATCCCAGTTGGCGCCGAGCGTGTACGCGGACTGGTCGTCGTCCAGGCTGGTCGCGCTGTCGCGACTGCCATCCGGATAACCCGGGCCCGTATCCAGCGTGTATTCGAGCTCTATGCTTTCCTGACGAAAGCCGGCATCGAGGCGGAAAGCGTCGGTCATCTGCCACGAGTCAGCAACGTAGAAAGCTGACGTGCGCGCATCGCCGGCGGACGCAAGCCCGAACATGAACCCGGCGTCGCCACCCGCTGCTGCGATGTCGGCCGGCGTTATCGACGAATCGAGAAAGTCACCGTTGGCGGTGTTGTGTACCGGGATCGGGTTGCCAAGGCTCCAGAAATCGTCGGAGGAGAAACTCGACTGGTAGAAGCCGAAAGTCACGTCATGCCCGCCATCGAACTCCTTGTTGATACTCAGGTCGTTGGTAAAGGACTGCAGCTCCTTCATTACGACCCAGTGGCCGTAGGTCTGCACATAGTCGCCGGAGCTCAGGGTCTCACCCCCGGCAGTCACTACGGATCCTGCACCGACGACGGCTTCCAGGTCAGCGACCGTAATGGCGGCCCCGGACGGCACAAAGCCGAAGGTATCGGCATCGCCAACCGTCAGGCCGACGTTGTCGCGCAAGGTCCAGCCGTTGCCGAAGTCGAATTCGATATTGGCGCCGCTTACGGTGCCATCCCAGCCCCGGCCGTTGGAGAAATCGTAGACCTTGGTGTCGCCGCTGGGACTGATCTGTATCTCACGCATGCGCGTAGCTGTTCCAAGCTGCGAAAAGTCACCAAGATCGTGGCCGCAGTTCTGACAAAACGGCAAATACCACTGGCCATGGTCGTCTGTCACGCGGCTGAACAGGCTGATCTCGCCCTGGTCGAACTCCTTCGTCAGGTTAATGGTGAACTGGTGGCCCTCTTCGGAGGTGAACTGCGCATCGCGAATTCCGGGCGAGGATTGAACATAGCCGCCGATCATGTAATACAGGTCCTCGGCAAGTTGCCCGCTCAGCATGCCGTCGAATCGCATCAGCTCGTAATCCGAGGTCGTGTACTTGACGCGACCCTCGGTTTCCTCGTGACCGCGCTTGAGATTGAAATTCACGGTAAGCCCCGGCTCACCCTTGCCGAACACGGCACCCGGGCCGCCGCGCAATCCCTCGGCGCTGGCGATGGTTTCGTCGACACGAAATATTGTCGACTGCTCGAAAAAAGACAGCGACTCAGTCCCGTACAAGGGAGTGCCGTTCATTGTCAGCGTAACGAACGGTGCGTCGCCGCCGCCCGGCAGGCCGCGAACATCTATATTGGCGCCGGAAACACCACCGGAGCTCTCGACCCAGACGCCAGGAATGGCCTTGAGCAGGTCCGCGGTGCTTTTCGGCGCAAATTTCGCAATCTCGTCCTCGCTGAGTACGCTAATTGCAAAGGACACGTCGCGCTTTTCAATGCCAGCGCCACCCGGCGTGCCGATCGTGACGATCTCCTCGATAACGCCTTCGTCGTTCTGCTGTGCTTGAGTCGCCACGCCGGGCGCAAGCACCAGGACGACGCCGAAAGCAATCAGCACCGGCTGTATAAATGTCTTGAGTGATTTGCAGAACATGATCAATCCCCCCATTACGTTGAAAGTCACTGCAGCAAAAAAAACTACACCCAAATGAAATGCATTTCAATTTTTTTGTAATGCGTTTCAGAAACAAGTATCATTCCTCGCAAACTAAGGCACTTACAACAAAAAATCATAAGGGGACGGCCATGAGCGAGAAGCGTGCGGTAACGATGGACGATATTGCAAGGCTGGCCCAGGTCTCGAAACCCACGGTCTCCCGGGCGCTGAACAACAGTCCGCTGGTCAAGGAACGCACCAGGAACCGCGTACTTGCCGTCGCTCACGAGCAAGGCTATGCGGTCAACCGCAACGCGCAGAAACTGCGCCGCAAGCGCACCAACACGATCGCCGTGTCGCTCGATTTCGGCTCACACCAGCAAGGCCACATAGCCGACCCGTTCATGTTCGAGTTGCTCGCCGGCGTCTCCGAGGCGCTTGGCGATCGCAACCAGGACTTGCTGCTGTGCGCGCCCAAACACAATGATGCGGATGCCTTCCAGAACATCCTCTGGTCGCGCGGCGCCGACGGCTTCATCGTGCTCGGCCAGGGACATCGCGAGGACATGCTCAACGACTTTGCCAGGACCGGCGCGCCGCTGGTGGTCTGGGGCGCGGGCGCCGATGACGCCGAGTATTGCGTGGTGGGCAGTGACAACTTCCTCGGCGGCAAACTGGCCGGACAGCATCTGCTGCGTAAGGGCGGGCGGCGGCTCGCATTCGTCGGCGACACCTCGTTTCGCGAAATCGGGCTACGTTACTCGGGCCTCGTGCGTGCGGCGAGCGAGAAGCCTTACGACGTCGTTACCGACCACGTCGATCTGCACAGTTTTTCCTACGATGCGGCGTATGAAGCCGCATTGCGCTACCTCGATGTGACCGAGCAGCGTCCCGATGGACTGTTCGCCTCCAACGACACGGTGGCGATGGCGTTCATCAGTGCCTTTCGCGATTCGAACATCGACGTTCCCGGCGAAATCTCCGTGGTCGGCTACAACGACATCCCGACGGCGGCCTACTTCACGCCGCGCCTGACCACGATCCGACAGGATATCTACCAGGCGGGACGGGTGCTGGTCGCCAAGCTGATGCGAATTCTGGACGGCGAAACACCGGATTCGGCGCTCATCAAGACCGAAATTATTGTGCGCCAGACCTGAGGCAAAGGGGTCAGAGCCCTTGTGGAAAAAGGGCTCAGACCCCTTTTCACGGTTGCCATGACTGGGGGGTGCCACTATAATGCGCGGGCTGTTTACAGGCCCGCCTGGAATCACCGATCAAATGAGCGCCACAAACCGCCGGTTATCCCGATGGACGTGGCGTTTTTAGTGCCGGGGACACGAAAATGCTCAAGGTGCTAATGCTGCAGATCGGGGTCGGGGCGATCCTTACCGTCGTACTTTGGGGTATTTACGGACACGTCGCGGGTTACTCGGCGCTGCTTGGCAGCCTGACCTGTGCGGTGCCGAACACCTTTCTCGCACTTCGGTTGGCAGCACCTCGCTGGGACCCGGGCGCGAAAGAGCTGGTCCGGGCAGCATATATCGGTGAATTTGGAAAGCTGGCGATTACCGTGGCGATGTTTGCCGCGGTGTTCGCCTTGGTGCGGCCGCTGTCGGTGGCGGCGCTGTTTGCCGGGTTCATTGCGGCACAATTAATGACTTTTGCCGGCCTGTTGATAAACGACGGGCGGCACACGGAACAGAGCACGAGAACGAACGATGGCAAGTGACAGCGGCCACGGCGCGCAGACCTCCAGCGGCTATATTGAGCATCATTTGCAGAACCTGCAGGTCTGCAAAGACGATGCGGGCGCATGGGTCTGGAATCATTGCGCGGGCAATCCGATGACGATAAACGTCGACTCGATGTTCTGGTCGGTGTTGCTGGGCCTGATTTTCGTCTTGTTGTTCCACGGCGCTGCGCGCAAGACTTCGACGGAGAAACCCAGCAAATTTCAGGCATTCGTCGAGATCGTGGTCGATTTTGTGGACGGCGCTGTCAAGGATACTTTCCACGGCAAAAGCAGCCTGATCGCACCGCTCGGACTGACGATATTCGTCTGGGTGTTCCTCATGAACCTGATGGACCTGGTGCCGGTGGACTGGATTCCAATGGCGGCAGGTGCGGCCGGCGTTCCGTACATGAAGGTTGTGCCAACCACCGACGTCAACGTGACCTTCGGCATGTCGATCGCGGTTTTCGTGCTGATCATTTTCTACACCATCAAGAACAAGGGCGTGCTGGGATTCATCGGCGAGCTGACACTGCATCCGATTGCGCCGCCGCTAAAAGGGCCTGGCCTGATCGCCGCGCCTTTCATTATCGCTTTCAATTTCATTCTTGAGAGTGTTGCCCTGCTCGCCAAACCCGTATCGCTGAGCCTGCGACTGTTCGGCAACATGTTCGCCGGCGAACTCATCTTTATCCTTATCGCGTTGCTTGGTATTTACCAGCTGCCGCTGCACTTCGGCTGGGCCGTTTTCCACGTCCTGATTGTTACCCTGCAGGCCTTTATTTTCATGATGCTGACCATAGTTTATTTAAGCTTGGCCTCGGAATCGCATTAAGTATTTTTCTTTTTATTTAAATAAGTTGGACTTGATCCTGTTTAGGAGACACTGATGGAAACTGTTATTGGCTTTACGGCGATTGCTGTCGCACTTTTGATCGGCCTCGGCGCCCTCGGCGTTGGTATTGGCATGGGTCTCCTGGGTGGCCGCTTCCTCGAGGGTGCTGCGCGCCAGCCGGAGCTGGCGCCGATGCTGCAGACGAAGATGTTCATTGTCGTCGCGCTGCTCGACGCCGTCGCCATGATTGGCGTTGGTATCGCACTGTTCTTCGCGTTCGCCAATCCGTTCATCGGCCAGCTGCAGGCTGCCACCGGCGGTTAGTGCGGGAGGCCGCCATGCGGGCGACCTGCATCAAACTAGGAGTATCCAGTGGACATTAATATGACTCTCATCGGCCAGACGATCGCCATGATCGTGTTTGTCTGGTTCTGCATGAAATTCATCTGGCCGCCGCTGCTCGCCGCGATCGAGGAGCGCCAGGCGAAAATCGCCGAAGGCCTCGCTGCTGCTGACAAGGGACAGGAGTCACTTGCGAAGGCGATGGCGGAAGCGACCAGCATCATTGACGATGCCCGCAAGCAGGCGACCGGCATACTGGACCAGGCGCACGCGCGCGCGAATGAGATCGTGGCCGATGGCAAAACCAGCGGCGCGAAAGAGCGCGAGCGTCAGCTCGAAGCAGCCAAGGGCGAAATCGAGCAGGAAGCCAATCGCGCACGCGAGGAATTGCGCGCACAGGTGTCGGCGATTGCGATTGCGAGTGCGGAGAAAATCCTGCAGCGCGAAATCGACAGCAAGCAGCACGAGGACATACTCGGCAAGCTGGCGGCTGAGCTGTAAGCGACGATGGCGGATAACAACACCATCGCACGGCCATACGCGAACGCCGTTTTCGAACTGGCGAAAGCGGCCGGGGAGCTCGCAAGCTGGTCCACGGCACTCGACATTGCGGGCCAGCTGCTGGCAGACAAGGGGCTGGTCGAGTATCTCGGCCGGCCGGCGCTGGGCAGCAAAAAGCGCTTTGAGTTCCTGACCGGCCTGTTCGCCGAAGCAGGCGCAAAGGTACTCGCTGGCAGCGATCGGGAAGGCAGTAACTTCTTGCGGCTGTTGCTCGAGAACAAGCGTATTGCGGTGTTGCCGGAAATTGCGGCGCACTTTGCGGTGCTTAAAGCGCGCGTCGAAAACACGGTTGACGCAACGGTAACCTCGGCGGCGCCGATGAGCCAGGGGCAAAAGGACCAGATTGCCGCGGCGCTCAAGAAACGCCTTGGCCGTGACGTCAAAGTCACGAGCAATGTGGATGCAAGCCTCATCGGTGGCGCAGTAATTCGTGCCGGTGATGTCGTTATTGACGGATCGTTGCGCGCGCGGCTCGAAGGCCTCGCCAACGCACTGATCAAATAACAGGGGTCAGAGCCCTTTTTTTCCCAAATATGGATCGGACCACATGTGGGAATAAAAGGGCTCTGACCCCGATACAAAGAGGAATGAAAAATGGCACTGAAAGCTTCTGAAATCAGCACGCTGATTAAAGAGCGCATCGAGAACTTCGAAGCCTCCGCCGAGGCACGCGATGTTGGTACCGTTATCGCGGTGACCGACGGCATCGTGCGCATCCACGGTCTCGCCGACGCACGCTACGGCGAAATGCTCGAGTTCCCGCGAAACACTTTCGGCATGGCGCTGAACCTTGAGCAGGATTCGGTCGGCGCCGTGGTACTCGGTGATTACAAGCACATTTCAGAAGGCGACACCGTCAAGACCACGGGCCGCATTCTCGAAGTGCCCATCGGCGATGCCCTGCTGGGCCGCGTCGTCGATGCGCTGGGCAACCCGATCGATGGCAAGGGTCCAATCAACACCGAGCTGTCGGCGCCGATCGAGAAAGTAGCCCCGGGCGTCATTCAACGCCAGTCTGTCGACCAGCCGGTGCAGACCGGCCTCAAGTCGATCGACTCGATGGTGCCGATCGGTCGCGGCCAGCGCGAGCTGATCATCGGCGATCGCCAGACCGGTAAAACGGCCGTCGCGGTCGATGCGATTATCAACCAGCGCGGCACCGGTATTAAATGTATCTACGTCGCCATCGGCCAGAAAGCTTCGTCGATCGCCGGCGTCGTGCGCAAGCTCGAGGAGATGGGCGCGATGGAGCACACCATCGTGGTCGCGGCAGCAGCGGCAGATTCACCCGCCATGCAGTACATCGCGCCGTATTCAGGTACCTCGATGGGCGAGTACTTCCTCGACAAGGGCGAAGATGCGCTGATTATTTTCGACGACCTCACCAAGCAGGCCTGGGCGTATCGCCAGGTATCGTTGTTGCTGCGCCGCCCGCCAGGCCGCGAGGCGTACCCCGGTGACGTATTCTACCTGCACTCACGCCTGCTCGAACGCGCCTCGCGCGTGAATGCGGCACACGTCGAAGAAGTATCGGGTGGCAAGATCAAGGGCAAGACCGGTTCGCTCACAGCGTTGCCGATTATCGAGACGCAGGCCGGTGACGTGTCGGCATTCGTACCGACCAACGTGATCTCGATTACCGATGGCCAGATCTTCCTCGAGACCGATCTGTTCAACGCCGGCATCCGCCCGGCCATCAACGCGGGCCTGTCGGTTTCGCGTGTGGGCGGTGCGGCACAGACCAAGATCATCAAGAAGCTTGGCGGCGGCATTCGCCTCGCGCTCGCGCAGTACCGCGAGCTTGCGGCGTTCGCACAGTTTGCCTCCGACCTCGATGCGGCTACGCGTGCACAGCTCGAGCGCGGCGAGCGCGCCACCGAACTCATGAAGCAGAAGCAGTACTCGCCGCTGTCGGTGGCCGAGATGGCGCTGTCACTGTTCGCCGTGAACAATGGTTTCATCGACCCGGTGCCAGTGAACAAGGTTGTTGCCTATGAGGCGGCGCTGCACGACTTTGCGCGCGCGAACTACGCAGATGTGCTGGCCTCGATCAACAAGTCCGGAGACTACAACGACGATGTTGCGGCCAGCCTGACGAAGATCTGCAAGGCGTTCGCCGAAAAGGGCGCGTACTAAAGCAATGGCCGGTGCAAAGGAAATTCGCTCGAAGATCGCTTCTGTAAAGAACATGCAGAAGATTACGAGCGCGATGGAGAAAGTCGCCGCGAGCAAGATCCGCAAGGCGCAAAAGCAGATGGAGGCATCGCGCCCCTATGCGGAGCGTATCCGGCGCGTGGTCGGCCATCTCGCGCACGCCAATCCGGACTACAAGCACCCGTTCCTGACCGAGCGCGAGGTTAGCCGTGTCGGCTATATCGTGATATCGACCGATCGCGGTCTTTGTGGCGGCCTCAACGCAAACCTGTTCAAGGCGATGATTGGCGAAATCGCCAGGTGGCAGGCCGAGAAAGTGGCGGTCGACCTCGCGCTGGTTGGCGCCAAGGCGGTTGCGTTCTTCCGGCGCATGGGCGGCAACGTGGTCGGTACGGCGACGCACCTTGGTGACAAGCCGCAGATTAACGACCTGATCGGTTCGATCAAGATCATGCTCGACGCATACAGCGACGGCAAAATCGACCGCCTCTACCTGGTGCACAACGAATTCGTGAACTCGATGACGCAGCGCCCCGGAGTGGTGCAACTGTTGCCGGCCAGCGGTGTTGGCACGGACCAGGAGGATCTGCAGGCGCACTGGGACTACATCTATGAACCGGATGCCGGCGAGCTGCTCGAGCAGGTACTGAGTCGCTATATCGAGTCACAGGTTTATCGAGGCGCCGTGGAAAACTTTGCCTGCGAAATGGCGGCAAAGATGGTGGCTATGAAGTCGGCCACGGACAACGCCGGCGAGATCATTGAAGGTTTGCAGCTCAAGTACAACAAGGCGCGGCAGGCTGCGATCACGCAGGAAATTTCAGAAATTGTCGGCGGCGCTGCCGCCGTGTCAGGTTAAGGCTAAGGCTAAGGAATAAAGATGAGCACTGGAACTACTGTGCAGGTTATTGGCGCTGTTGTGGATGTTGCGTTTCCGGCAGGTCAAATCCCCCATATTTATGACGCGTTGATGATCGACGAGGCGCAGATCACGCTGGAGGTGCAGCAGCAGCTGGGCGATGGCATCGTGCGCACGATCGCGATGGGCTCCTCGGAAGGCCTGAAGCGCGGCATGGGCGTGACAAATACGGGTGCGCCGATCAGCGTCCCGGTTGGCGTCAAGACCCTGGGCCGGATCATGGACGTGCTCGGCCGGCCGATCGACAACGCCGGTGAGATCGGCGCAGAAACGCACATGCCGATTCACCGCAAGGCGCCAACGTATGAAGAGCAGGCCGCGACTACCGAGCTGCTCGAAACAGGCATCAAGGTCGTCGACCTGATCATGCCGATTTCCAAGGGTGGCAAGGTCGGCCTGTTCGGCGGCGCCGGTGTGGGCAAGACCGTCACGCTGATGGAGCTGATCAACAACATCGCCAAGGAACACGGCGGCTATTCGGTGTTCGCGGGAGTGGGCGAGCGTACTCGAGAAGGCAATGACTTCTACCACGAAATGACCGACTCGGGTGTTATCGACAAGGTATCGCTGGTGTACGGGCAGATGAACGAGCCCCCCGGCAACCGCCTGCGCGTGGCCCTGACCGGCCTGACCATGGCCGAGGCGTTCCGCGATGAGGGCCGCGACGTTCTCATGTTCATCGACAACATCTATCGCTACACGCTCGCCGGTACCGAGGTATCCGCACTGCTTGGCCGCATGCCGTCCGCGGTGGGCTACCAGCCGACGCTCGCCGAAGAGATGGGCATCCTGCAGGAGCGTATCGCCTCGACCAAGACCGGTTCCATTACGTCCTTCCAGGCGGTATACGTTCCGGCCGACGACCTCACGGACCCGTCGCCCGCAACGACGTTCGCGCACCTCGACGCAACGCTGGTGCTGTCGCGCAACATCGCCGAACTCGGTATTTACCCGGCAGTGGATCCGCTCGACTCCACCTCGCGAATTCTCGACCCGCTCGTCATTGGCCAGGAGCATTACGACTGCGCGCGCGGCGTGCAGGCGGTATTGCAGCGCTACAAGGAATTGCAGGACATCATCGCGATTCTCGGTATGGACGAACTGTCGGAAGACGACAAGCAAATCGTGAACCGTGCGCGCAAGATCCAGAAGTTCCTGTCGCAGCCGTTCTTTGTCGCTGAAGTCTTCACCAACTCGCCCGGCAAATACGTGTCGCTGGCCGAGACCATTCGCGGTTTCAACGGCATCGTCAAGGGCGACTACGATCACATTCCGGAGCAGGCGTTTTACATGGTCGGCACGATCGACGAAGCGGTTGAAAACGCCAAGAAGTACAAGTAGGAAACAGCATGGCCACCATCAAGGTCGACATCGTCTCCGCTGAAGGCGCGATCCATTCGGGTACCGCCAGGATGGTGTATGCGCCGGCGAAAATGGGCGAGGTCGGCATCGCGCCGCGGCACGCGCCGCTACTGACAGCGCTGAAACCGGGCGAAGTTCGCGTCGAAACGGAAGATGGCCGCGAGGAAAGCTTCTACATCACCGGCGGCATGCTTGAGATCCAGCCACACCTGGTCACGATCCTGGCCGACACCGCATTGCGCGGCGAGCAGCTCGATGAAGCCGCCGCACTTGCCGCGCAGCAGGAAGCGGAGCGCGCATTGGCCGGCGCTTCGGAGGAAACCGACGTAGCCCGCGCCCAGGCAGAGCTCGCCGAGGCCCGCGCCCGCTACAACGCCGCGCAGAAACTCAAGGGCAAGCGCTAGCCCCAAAAGGGGTCAGAGCCCTTTTTTTCCCACATATCACAGCGTCCTGCCCTTTCGGTTCGCGGTACGGATCAGCTCGTCGGTGTCCGTGTGAGTACCGGCAAACAGGCGACGGTAACTGTCGCATCGAGTCGCGGAGTCGCCGCCAAGCCCGAGGTATGCGCGATGCGGCTTCACCAGATCATTATGGCGGGCAAACGCATTGGTTCGATAGCTGGACCATTCGTACTCCGCAGGCGACGATACCAGGCCGGCGCGGACCGGATTCAGTTCAATGTATCGATAGCAAGCAAACAGGTATCGCAGCGACTCGATCATGGAAGCCCGGAACCGGCCCTCCCACAATGTACCGGTGCGCGCATGCGCTTTATTAAAGTAGCTGACATACTTTCGACCGAGCTGCTGCATCATTCGCGAAACACCCCCGGCATCTTCAGGCGTCGCCAAAATGTGCACGTGATTACTCATCAGCACATAAGCATGAACAGCGACACCATAGTGAGACGACGTCTCGCTCAGCGCCGCAAGGTAGGAGCGGTAGTCGCGTGCGCAGAAAAAGCTGTCCTGCCTGTTCACACCGCGCTGAACAATATGCAGCGGGATCTCCGGTGAAAAATATCGAGGACGTCGGGGCACGCCGAATAATGGCGTGTCGCCGGCGGCAGCGGCGAGCCAACAATTGCCGTATTTGGTCGAAAAAGGGCTCTGACCCCTTTCTTCTAGTGGAGGAAGGCCAGGCTGCGTTCCGCGACGTAGTCGAAAAACGGGTTGTAGCGCAATCGCATCAAGCGGCCCAATGGCACCTGCAGGATGGCCTGGTCGCCGCGTGGCGCGATAGCACTGAACGGCCCGTTCGCCCCGTACCATTCGTCCGTAGCGCGAAACGGAATTGCTACATGCGACAGCGAGTACACGTCCGCCGGCCAGGACGCCTGCAGCGGCAGAGCCGCAATTTCTGCAGCGCCCGCGCTGCGAGTACGCGCTTCGACTGCGCCGGTTTCGGCCGATCGATTGGTTACCAATGTATAAGAGAAGTTCGCCGCAACGTCGCGAGCGAGCTCATCCAGCAATGCGCGTTGACTATCGACCACGAAGTGCTGGATGCGTTCGGCGCGATTGAAGTCGAACAACACCAGCTCGCTGCCATTGGCCGGCAGCTTTCGGAACAGGTCGTGCACGAGGCTGTCGGTCCGCACCGTCGAATCGATCAGGGACTGAAACGCAATTATCGGGGGCAGGGACTCAGGTTGCCGGCTTGCCAGCGACGCGAGCTTGCTTATGACGCGTTCCGAGAAAGCAAAACTGAGATAGCCACCATTCTTCGGAAAGGAGTTGTATTTATAAGGGTCATACTCGGTTTCAATCGAAATCCACGACAGCTTGCGGAAGAATGGCAGCAATGCCAGCGCCTCATCCCAGTCGCCGAAGCGCGCGAACGGCGTCACCGCGATAGCTGGCGAATACAGCAACACGCGCTCGGGCATGAGCAGCGCATTATCTGTTGCCGCGTCCAGCGCATAGTCGAGCACCACCGCCGCCCCGGCCGAATAGCCGCCGACATACACGGGCTTGCCTGGCCCCACCCGGGTCGCGACGTGTGCCACTCCGGAACGTGCAATGGCAACCCAGTCAGCAACTCGCGCGTGCTTCAGTCCGGCCGGCACCGTGCCATGCCCTGGCAGGCGGAATACGGCAACATACAATCCCCGTGCTGCGAATTCTTCCGCCAGCGCACGCATGCTGTACGGGCTGTCGGAGGCGCCATGCAGCAAAAGGATTCCGCCGCGCGCTGCAGGCACATCGATCTCGAAGGAACGGTTCCAGGCCTGGCCTGCCGAGCCGGCATACACCAAGCTTTGCTTGTTGTAGCGATTCAGCTGCTCGCTGCCGGCGTCATCGATCACGGCGTAAATATTTTCATCAAGCTCGGCCGCGAGCTGCATTTCCAGTTGCTGGTACGCTGCCAGGGAAATGCCGTGCGGGTAATCGTGGGCACGGAATTCGTGCTGCGGATTGTAGGTATGCCAGATGCTGAGATCGGGTAGCTTGCGCGCATCGAGACCACGCACCAGCCAGATGGTTGCGAGGACGGTAACGCCGAACGCACCGGCACGCAGTGCTGTGCGCAGCAACCGTTGCGCCACTCGTTTCATGCTTTGTAGCCCACGATCAGCATGATGAGCATGTAAATGGCGACGCCCAGGAAAATAATGCTCTCAGTCGACAAGCGCTATTCATTTTTATTTGTGCGGTTGGCAAGACTAGCATTATTTGCCCGACCCGCCGCACACCGGCGCCATGAGTCTTACGGTATCATGCGCGCTCAAACGAGGAGCCTGGATTGGGTTTGACCACCATCATTCTTGCCGCCGGGCAGGGCAAGCGCATGCATTCGGATTTGCCGAAAGTACTGCAGCCGCTGGCAGGCAGGCCGTTGCTGAGCCACGTGCTGGAGACTGCACGGGCACTGCATGCTGAGGATCTCGCCGTCGTCTACGGCCATGGCGGCGACAGGGTGCAGGCCGCCTGCGGCGCCGATGACCTGCGCTGGGCGTTGCAGGCCGAGCAAATGGGTACCGGACACGCTGTGCAGCAGGCGGCCCCGGGCATACCGGACGACAACCAGGCCCTGGTGCTGTATGGCGATGTTCCGCTGCTGAGGGTCGCGACCCTGCGACGCCTGGTCGAGGAGACAGGCGCCGATGAGGTCAGCGTGCTGACCGTGCAGCTCGCAGACCCGACCGGCTACGGCCGCATCATCCGCGTGGATGGCCGGGTGGTCGCGAGCGTGGAGGAAAAGGACGCGACCGAGGCGCAGCGCGCCGTGACCGAGATCAACACCGGTGTCATGATTGCGCCGGGTGCCAGACTTAAAAGCTGGCTCAATGCGCTGCGCAATGACAATGCGCAGGGCGAATACTACCTGACCGATGTGATTGCCATGGCAGTGCGCGATGGCGTCGCCGTAAATGGCATCAAAACTGACGACGAGACCGAAGTGATGGGCATTAACGACAAGCAACAACTGGCGCAAGCCGAGCGGGCACTGCAGGCACGGCTCGTGCAGCAACTCATGGCCGAGGGCGTTGGCTTTGCGGATCCTGCGCGCGTCGATATTCGCGGCAAGCTGCACTGCGGCAAGGATGTCTTTATCGACATCAACGCCATATTCGAAGGTGAGGTTTCGCTTGGCGATGGCACGCGCATCGAGTCGAACAACCTGATTCGTGACAGCCGGCTTGGACCCGGTACTGTTGTGCACCCGAATTGCCACATCGAAGGCGCAAGCTCGGGCAGCAACTGTGAGATCGGGCCGTTTGCGCGCCTCCGGCCCGGCGCGACGCTGGCGAACAACGTCAAGGTCGGCAACTTCGTCGAGGTGAAGAAAAGCACCATTGCCAATGGCAGCAAGGTCAACCACCTGACTTATATCGGCGATACCGAGATTGGGACAGGCGTCAACGTTGGCGCCGGCACAATCACGTGTAATTACGACGGTGCGAACAAGCACAGGACAACCATCGGCGATGACGTGTTCATTGGCTCGGGCGTCAATCTGGTGGCTCCGGTGAGTATTGGCAAGGGCGCGACCATTGGCGCCGGCTCGACGATTACCAAGCCGGTACCCGAGGGCCAGCTGACACTGGCGCGGTCGAAACAGGTAACGATTCCCGGCTGGAAGAAGCCGGTCAAGAAAGGCAAATAAGGCATGTGTGGAATTGTCGGCGCGGTCGCCGAAAGAGACATCGTATCAGTGCTTGTCGAGGGGCTGCGGCGCCTCGAGTATCGCGGCTATGACTCGGCCGGCGTGGCCGTGCTGGATAGTACGGGCAGGATTGGCCTGTGTCGTACCGTCGGCAAGGTGGCCGAGCTCGAAAAGAAACTTGAGAACAAACCGCTCGGCGGCTTCCTCGGAGTTGCGCATACCCGTTGGGCAACGCACGGCGGCGTTACCGAGGCCAATGCACATCCGCACATGTCCGGTAATCGCGTTGCCGTCATTCACAACGGCATCATCGAAAATTTCCAGCCGATCAAGGATGAGATGCTGGCCAAGGGTTACGAGTTTCACTCCGAAACCGACACCGAAGTGGCTGCACACCTGGTACACGATTACCTGAAGCAGGGCCTCGACCTGGTCGCTGCCGTGGGCAAGGCTGTAAAGCGCTTCGAAGGCGCGTTCGCATTGCTCGTTATCGATGCCGAAGATCCGGACCGAATTGTCGTAAGCCGTGTTGCCAGTCCGCTCGTAATCGGCGTTGGCAAGGGCGAGAATTTCGTCGCCAGCGGTGTGCCCGCACTGTTACCCGTGACGCGAAAATTTATTTATCTGGAGCAGGGTGACCTTGCCGAGATCCGGCGCGATGGTGTGCGTATTGTTGATACTGACGGCAAAGCCGTCGCACGCGAGATTCACGAAACGGAATGGGACAGCGCATCGGCCGAGAAAGCACCCTACCAGCACTTCATGCTGAAGGAAATTCATGATCAGCCGAGCGCGCTGGCGGATACATTGTACGGTCGGATTTCGAATCAGCGTGTCCTGCCGGAGTCCCTCGGCGCGCGCGCCGCGGAAATGCTTGATAAGGTCGAGCACATTCATATCGTCGCCTGCGGCACGAGCTACCACGCCGGTTGTGTTGGCAAGTATTGGATCGAGTCGATTGCCGGCGTGCCCTGCCAGGTGGAGATCGCGAGCGAGTATCGTTATCGGCATGTGGTAGTGCCGCCGAACACGCTGTTCGTCACGCTGTCGCAGTCCGGCGAGACCGCCGATACGCTCGAGGCCCTGCGCATGGCCAAGGGGCTGGGCTATCTCGGCTCGCTCACGATCTGTAACAGCGCGCACAGTTCGTTGGTGCGCGAATCGGACCTGGTGATGATGACGCAGGCGGGTCCGGAAATCGGCGTTGCCAGCACCAAGGCGTTCACTACGCAGCTGCTGTCAATCCTGCTGGTGACGCTGATGATGGCGAAGCATCGTGGCCTTGCGGTAGAGCGAGAGCGGGAATTTGTCGCGAACCTGACCCATGCCGCGGCCGCCTCGGACCTCGCGCTGAAGATGAGCGACCAGCTGCAGGAACTTGCCAAGGACTTCGCGGACAAGCAACACACACTGTTTCTCGGCCGTGGGCCGATGTGGCCGATTGCCATGGAAGGCGCCCTGAAGCTCAAGGAAATTTCCTACATCCACGCCGAGGCTTATGCTGCCGGCGAGCTCAAGCACGGCCCGCTCGCGTTGATCGACAATGAAATGCCGGTGGTCGTGGTCGCACCGAACAACGAGCTGCTGGACAAACTGAAATCCAATATGCAGGTGGTTCGCGCGCGTGGTGGTCAGCTCTACGTGTTCGCGGACAAGGAAACCGGCATCAAGAGCGAGCCCGGCGTGAAGGTTATCGGGATGCCGCATGCGGACAGGCTCATCGCACCGATCGTCTACACGGTACCGCTGCAGCTGCTCGCGTATCACGTTGCGGTACTAAAAGGTACCGATGTTGATCAGCCAAGGAACCTCGCGAAGTCGGTTACAGTTGAATAGCCGCTGTCGGCATCCGAGACTGTATGGTTCTCCGTAATAAAGTTACGAATGGCTTAATAAAGTTACGAATGAGAATCGGTCTAAATGAAGCTAAAGTTACGAATAGTGGTTTTTCAGGGCTTTGCGATTCGCACCTAGAAAATCGGTTGTC
>JAOUHU010000087.1 GCA_029884455.1 Gammaproteobacteria bacterium
ACCGGCTGCAATCGCGCGCGCTCGCCGGCAAGTGCATCGCACTTGGCATTAAAAACAGACCAGCGCTCTTCGTTTACCAGCCCGAGTTCGCGGCCGGTCGGCGTCAGGCGCAGATCTGCATTGTCTTCGCGCAGCAGCAGCCGGTACTCGGCGCGACTGGTGAACATGCGATACGGCTCGCTCACGCCGCGCGTCGTCAGGTCATCGACCAGCACGCCGATGTAGGCCTCGTGGCGCTGCGGGTACCACTCCTCTTTATGTTGCGACTGGCGGGCCGCATTCAGGCCTGCGAGCAAGCCTTGCGCCGCTGCTTCTTCGTACCCGGTGGTGCCGTTGATCTGGCCGGCGAAATACAGCCCCGCGACCGGCTTGGTCTCGAGCGTCGGCTTCAGGTCGCGTGGATCGAAATAGTCGTACTCGATGGCGTACCCGGGCTGCGTAATGCGCGCGTTTTCGAAGCCCGGAATCGTACGTACAAATTTTTCCTGCACATCGGCCGGCAGGCTCGTGGAAATGCCGTTCGGGTACACCAGGGTTGTCGTCAGGCCCTCAGGTTCGACAAAGACCTGGTGCGAGGTTTTGTCGGCGAAGCGCACGACCTTGTCTTCAACCGACGGGCAGTAACGCGGCCCGATACCTTCAATCGCGCCCGTGAACATTGGTGACCGGTCGAGCGAGGCGCGAATGATGTCGTGGGTCGCCTCACTGGTGCGCGTGATGAAACAGGATATCTGTCGCGGATGATCAGCGCGTCGGCCAAGAAACGAAAACACCGGCACCGGCTCATCGCCAGGTTGTTCAAGCATTGCGCCGTAGTCGAGCGTTGTGCCGTCGAGCCGCGGCGGCGTACCGGTCTTCAGTCGCGCCACACGGAACGGCAGCGCGCGCAGGCTTACGGCAAGCCTGATGGCCGGCGCATCGCCCACGCGCCCACCCGGCGTCACGGTATCCCCATACAGGATGCGCCCGCCGAGAAACGTCCCGGTAGTTAACACCACGGTATGCGAGTGGAATACCGTCCCATCCGCTGCCACGACGCCAGCCACACGCTCGTGCTGCAGCAGGAGGTCGTCCGCCGCACCCTCCACGATGCTCAAACCCGGCTGCGCTTCGAGCAGGCCGCGAATGGCATTTCGATACAACTCGCGGTCGGCCTGCGCGCGTGTCGCGCGCACCGCTGCGCCTTTGCTCGCGTTCAGAGTACGAAACTGGATGCCGGCAATATCAATCGCCGCAGCCATGGCGCCGCCGAGCGCATCGATTTCCCTGGTCAGGTGCCCCTTGCCAATGCCGCCGATCGCCGGGTTGCAGCTCATCTGCCCCAGCGTCGCGATCTTGTGCGTCAACAGAAGCGTGCGCGCACCTGCGCGCGCGGCTGCCAGCGCGGCCTCCGTTCCGGCGTGCCCGCCGCCGACAACAATGACGTCAAAAGAATTTGGCATTGGTTAAAAACTGACCACCTGAGGTCGCGCATTCTAGTCGCGCCGCCCCTCGCGCGCTACAAGCCTTTACTTCATCCGGGCATGTCGCCACCATTACGCGCTTCTTTGCACCCCGGTTTGCCTATGTTTCGGAGCTTCCTGCCGGCCTTGCTGCTGTTCGCGACGATTCCGGTCGCCGGGCGGCCCGTTTCCTCGCTCGAGCTGGAGGACTGTCGTATCAGCGCCGGCGCTGGCGCGCCCGGCATCGCCGCACGCTGCGGCACCCTGGTCCGGCCGCTCGACCCTGACAATCCTGACGTGGGGAGCATCGCGCTCAAGGTTGCCGTGGTTGCTGCGCTGTCGCTGGAACCCGCCAGCGACCCTTTCGTGCCAATCGCCGGCGGGCCGGGTCAATCGACTATCCATTTTTATGCCGGCTGGTCGGCGGCGTTCGAGCGTGTCCGGCTGCAACGCGACATCGTGTTGCTGGACCAGCGCGGCACCGGCGAATCAGCACCGCTGCTATGCGATGTGGGCCAGGACCTTGTCGAGGGCAAGTATTCGGCCGCGCAAACCACAGAGCTCACCGAGCAGTGCCTCGCGCTGCTGCCGCATGACCCGCGCTATTTCACCACCAGCGTAGCGACGCGCGATCTTGAAGCGTTGCGGCTGGCGCTCGGCTACGACTCTCTGAATGTCTATGGAATTTCGTACGGCTCGCGCGTTGCGCAGCATTACGCGCGCCGTTTTCCGGACACAACCCGCACGGTCATACTTGACGGTGTGGTACCGCCACAGTTGCCGCTCGGGCCGGATATCGCCACCGAGTCGCAGCGGGCGATTGACAGCGTGTTCACGCGTTGCGCAGAGACACCCGCCTGCAATGAGCGTTTTCCGGAGCTGCGCGACGATTTCGCTTTGCTGCTTGGCGCCCTGGCCGAGAAACCGGTCACGATTTCCCTGCAACACCCTGTGACCGCGAGGCGCGAACTGGTCGAATTCTCCTCCGATCATTTTGCCGCTGCCATCCGCCTGCTGTTGTATAACCCGGGCATGGTTGCGCTCCTGCCGCTGCTGATCAGCGACGCGGCCGACGGTAATTTCGCGCCGCTGGCTGCGCAGTTTCACATGGTTGCCGAATCGCTGACCGACTCGCTCAGTATCGGTATGCACAATGCCGTGTTATGCACGGAGGACGCTCCTTTTATCGACTGGAGCAGCGTTGACCAGGGCGCAATTAATGCGAGCTACATGGGCCCCATGCAACTCGAGGCGATTCGCGTGATCTGTGCTGTCTGGCCGCGGGGGCTTCTGGATGCAGACCTGCGCGAACCCCTGGCCACCGACAAGCCGGTGCTTCTGTTGTCCGGCGACGCGGACCCGATTACGCCGCCTTACTTCGCCGCGCTGGCGGCGGTCGCAATGCAGCAGCAATGGCAGGTCACCGGAGAACAGCAGGGACATGGCCTGGCAGGTGTGGGCTGCATGCCACGTATCATTGCCGAGTTTGTCGGCGCGGCCAGCCTTGCCGAGGTTTCGACAGAGTGCCTGCGAGATGCCTTCGTGATGCCGTTCTTCGTCGACTATACGGGTCCGATGCCATGATCGTTGTGAACGGCCTGGAAAAGTCCTTCGGTACGGTTCGGGCGCTATCCGGTGTCAGTTTTACCGCGCCTGATGGCAGGATTACCGGGCTGCTCGGGCCGAATGGCGCCGGTAAGTCCACCACACTGCGCGTGCTCTACACGGTGTTAAGGCCCGATGCGGGCACGGCCAGCATCGACGGCATTGATGTGGTTAGCAACGGCCTCGGTGCGCGCCGGCGTATCGGCGCACTGCCGCATGGTGCCGGCCTGTACCCACATCTCTCCGGGCGCGAGAACATCGCCTACTACGCGGCGCTCTGCGGCATCGATAAGGCGACGGCGGATGACAAGGTTGCCGGCATCATTGACCTGCTTGACATAGCCGCGTTCGCGGATCGGCGTACCAAGGGCTTTTCACAAGGCCAGCGCACGAAGATTGCGCTGGCGCGCGCGCTGGTGCACGACCCGCAGAACATCATCCTCGATGAGCCCAGTAACGGGCTTGACGTCATGGCAATACGCTCCTTGCGCGAACTGATATTTAGACTCAAGGCGGCCGGCCGTTGTGTGCTGTTCTCCAGCCACGTGATGCAGGAAGTGGCCGCACTCTGCGATGACATCTGCATCATTGCGCAAGGCAGGGTGGCGTTAGACGATTCCGTCGATGGCATTCGTGAGCGCACCGGCTGCGATGACCTCGAGGATGCGTTCGTCGCGGCTATCCGGATGGTGGCAGACGAATAATGCGTACCCTGCTGATCGTGTTTGTAAAAGAGGTCATCGACAATTTTCGCGACCGGCGCACGCTGGTGTCTGCATTACTAATGGGGCCTTTGTTGGGGCCGATGCTGTTTGCGTTTGTCATCAACCTGTCAATCGAGCGTTCCCTGTCGGACATGGATCGATCCATGAAGTTACCGGTTATTGGTGCGGCGCACGCGCCAAACCTGATGCGCTTTCTGCAGAGCCGCAATCTCGAGATTGTCGATGCTCCGGCGGATCGCGAGGCAGCGATTGCCGCGGTCAAGGCCGGTGACATCGATGTGGTCGTTATCGTGCCCGCCGGGTTTGGCGCTCAGCTCGGCGCCGGTGAGCCCGCGCGGGTCGAGCTGGTTTCGGACCAGTCTGACCAGGAAGCGGAGCGCGATGCGCGCCGCGCCCGTAATGCGATCGCTGCTTACAACCAGCAGCTTGCCGCTTTGCGCCTGATTTCGCGCGGTGTCAGCCCAACCGTTTTGCAGGCCATTAATGTAGACGACGTGGACGTCTCAACGCCGAGCGGCCGCTCCGGCATCCTGCTTGGCATGATGAGTTACTTTTTTATTTTCGCGCTGCTCATGGGTGGTATGTATCTCGCGATCGATACCACGGCGGGCGAACGTGAGCGCGGCTCCCTCGAGCCGCTGCTGTCCCTGCCGGTGACGCGCGAGCAACTTATGCTCGGCAAGGTCGCCGCCACCTGTATGTTCATGGCGGTATCGTTGATGCTCAGTCTCTGGTCGTTTTTTTTCGCGCTCAGGTTCATGCCGCTGGAACAACTCGGTATGACGCCGAATTTCGGCCCAGGCGTGGTGCTGGCCGCGTTCTTTTTGCTCGCACCCTTCATCCTGCTTGGCGCCGCGTTGATGACCCTGGTCGCATCTTTCACGAGGAGTTACAAGGAGGCGCAGACCTGGCTCAGCGTGGTGCTGATTGCGCCAACTCTGCCGATACTTGTGGTCAGCATTTTGAATGTCCGGCCGCGGCTTGAGTTCATGTTTGTGCCCAGCCTGAGCCAGCACCTGGTGCTGCAGGACCTTATAAAGAACGAGCCGTTGCAGTGGTTGCACGTCGCCATCTCGGTGACGAGCACCTTGCTGCTTGGCAGCGCCCTGACCTGGATCTGCGCCAAGCTATACCGGCGCGAGGGCTTGCTCGGTTAGGCCCCGCTACCGGATGTCCCTACATGCCGCCCGCTACTGCCGCGGCCGCGCCAATGGCAACCCCGCCAACCACAGCGGCGCCCAGCACCAGCCCGCCCAGCGACGCACCGACGGTCTTCAGCACCTCAACCTCTTTATGGTCCATGGAGACAAGGTGCGCATAGTCGACAGCGACCGTGCGGCCATCCTTTGCGATGCCCGATATGCCGGTCTCGTCAAATGAAACCAGCTTCACTTCTTCGACGTTGCCATTCGTGTAATTCAGGGTCACCTTGTCGCCCGGGCGAATTTTCATTTCCGTAATCGCCTCCTCGGATGCGTGAATCGACTGCATCGACGTACACGCCGTGTTAGCCAGCATCGCGAGGCACATGATGATGGCTGCAACTTTGCCTGGTCTGTTGTTCATGTTGAGCTCCCGTCCGGTTGGTAATTGTTTCGGGATCAACTTACGCCGGCCGGCAGTCGCGGGCCTGATGCCGCGCTGATGCGGCCATGACTTCGGCCTGTGGGCTCGCCGATGCTTTCCTGAGGATAAAAAAAGCCCCGCCGGGGCGGGGCTTTTTTACTGCCTCTGCGAACGCTCTACTTGTCGAAGTAAAGTCGCACGCTGGCGCCGTAGGTGCTTACGTCGTCGCCGAAGCTCGCGCCTACGCCCAGCGCGATGTTACCGGAGACGGTGTACCAGAGACCGGCACCGAAACCCGAGCCATCGGCGCCGTCGCCGAGGTCAGCATAGCTGGCGTTAGCATAGAGCTCGAGGCTCGGGGTGACCATGCTGCGCACGCCAAGCGCTACACCGACACCGCTGTCATCGATCGAGCCGAAGCCGGAAGCGCTGACCTCCGCCGAAACGTAAGCGAGAGTCGCGTACCAGTCCGTTTTTTCCGACAGCGGGGCATGATAGCCGCCGCCGGCCTCAAGCTGATCGAGGTCAACAACGGATTCGAACTCGCTCGATGCATAACCGGCGAACACGAACCAGTCCTCGTTAATTTCTACAGAGCCGCCGACCGCAAAGCCATCGCCGTCGACATCAAAGCCGCCGCCAATGTCGACATCGACTTCCTGGTAGCTCGCCTGAATATAGCTGTAACTGATACCGGAGTCCGCCAGTGCGGCGCCGCCGCCCAACAACAGTGCGCCGCAGGCAACGGCCGGCAGAGTATTCTTTGAAAAAGCGTTCATCATCATTTCCTTGGGGTTGTTTCCAGACGTCAGGTTAGGCGGCAATACGGCAGAGGCCATGATTTTCGGCTGATTTCCTGCTGATTTCCGCATATGGGCGCGATCGTACGCGCGCGCCCGCCGGCGAACCAGCACTGCGTCACAGAATTCGCAGGAACTTACTTGCCAATGCAAAACTCACTGAAGATCCTGCCGAGCAAATCGTCGGCCGAGCACGCGCCTGTAATTTCGCCCAGCGCCCGGTGCGCAAGCCGCAACTCCTCTGCGAACACCTCGCCAGCCCGGTCTTCGCGCAGCGCCCGGCAACCGGCCGCAAAGTGCTGTGCCGCTCGCTGCAATGCATCCACATGCCGGCGGCGCGCGGTAACGGTCTGCTCGCCAAGATTTTCGTAACCGGCAAGCTCGCCGATTTGCCTGCGCAGCTCATCCAGCCCGGCGCCGGTTGCCGCCGATACGCCGAGGGTCCGCGGTGCGCGCGGATTGGCGCCCGCCGCCTCCCCGGTCAGGTCGATCTTGTTGCGTACCACGATGATCGGGATGCTCGGCAGGTCCGCCGGCAGGTCCGCACGACTGTCGTTGCCGTCGCTGGCGTCCTGAATCCAGAGAGCTGCATCTGCATTGGCAAGCGCCTCGCGCGCACGCCGAATGCCCTCGGCCTCGATACGGTCCGGGTTATCGCGCAAACCAGCGGTATCGACGAGCTCAACCGCCAGGCCATCGATGTCAATCTGCTCGCGCAGGATGTCCCGCGTTGTGCCCGCGACTTCGGTCACGATGGCCGTGTCTTCACCACTGAGGCGATTCATCAGGCTGGACTTGCCAGCGTTCGGTTTGCCAACGATGACGACGCGAAACCCGTCGCGCAAAACCCGCCCTACGGCGGATTGTCCAATCAGCGTCGTGAGCGCGCTGCTGGCCCGGCCGATGGCAGCGTGCAATTCCCCATCGGACAGAAAATCGACGTCTTCCTCGGGGAAATCGATGGCAGCCTCAACAAAGATTCGCAACCGCTCGATTTCGGCTGCAATAGCAACTACGCGCTTCGAAAACTCACCGCTTAAGGAGCGCAGTGCCGCGCGGGCGGCCTGCGCGGTGCCGCTGCTGATCAGGTCCGCGACCGCTTCTGCCTGGGCCAGGTCGAGCCTGCCGTTGAGGAACGCGCGCTGCGTGAACTCACCGGGCGCCGCTAGGCGCGCACCCGCGCCAACTGCCGCATCAACGATCATTGCCACCGGCATCGGCCCGCCATGTCCCTGCAGTTCGACCACGTCCTCACCGGTAAACGAATTCGGCGCCGCAAAGTACAATACGATGCCGCTGTCGATTGCGGCACCGGCCGCGTCGCGAAACGTTCGGTGCTGCGCCTCGCGCGGCGGCGGCAGCCGGCCAACAAGTTGCTCGGCGACCTCGCTTGCCTGTGGTCCCGAAATACGCACGATCGCGATGCCACCGGTTCCAGGGGGCGTCGCAGCTGCAACGATCGTGTCGGGCTTCATGTCAGCGCGCTCTGCCGCCCCGCTCAGGTCTTGGTGGCGCGCTTGCTGCCCTTGTGCTGCTTGCTCTCGGCTTCAACCACCTTGTTGATCTTCCATTGCTGGGCGATCGACAGAATCGTGTTGGTAACCCAGTAAAGCACCAGGCCGGCCGGGAAGAATGCAAAAAACGCGGTGAATATGATCGGCATGATCTGCATGACCTTGACCTGGACCGGATCGCCAACCTGCGGGTTGAGTTTCTGCTGGAAAAACATCGCCGCACCCATGATCAGGGGCAGAATGAAAAATGGATCGCGCACTGACAGGTCAGTAATCCAGAGCGCGAACGGCGCCTGGCGCATTTCGACGCTTTCCAGCAACACCCAGTAGAAAGCCAGGAAAAACGGCATCTGGATCAGGATTGGCAGGCATCCGGCGGCGGGATTTACTTTCTCTGTCTTGTAAAGCTCCATCATCGCCTGGCTCTGCGCCTGCCGATCATCCTTGTATCGCTCCTGCAGCGCCTTGATGCGCGGTTGCAGGTTACGCATCTTCGCCATGGAGCGGCCGCTCGATTCCGTCAG
>JAOUHU010000088.1 GCA_029884455.1 Gammaproteobacteria bacterium
GACCCGCATCGACCGGCCCGGGCGTATCGACCAGATCGTGAGCCCCTACGTGAACACGCAGGACAGCGAGGCCTGCGCGAGCAAGCAGCAGGCGGGCCCGGTCAGTGACGACGACAAGGTACTGCGCTTCGTCCCGGACGCGCGCCGCAATCGCAGCCGCACGGTGATTCGCCTGCCGTCATTCGAAAAGGTGCGCAACGATGCCGTCCTCTACGCACACGCAAACCGCGTGCTGCATCTTGAGACCAACCCGGGCAACGCGCGCGCCTTGATGCAGGCGCACGGCGATCGAGACCTGTGGCTGAATCCGCCGGCATTGCCCCTGACCACCGAAGAAATGGATTACGTTTTCGGCATGCCGTTTACACGCGTGCCGCACACCAGCTATGCCGATGCACGCATTCCGGCCTACGAGATGATCCGTTTCTCGGTCAACATCATGCGCGGCTGTTTCGGTGGTTGCACCTTCTGCTCAATTACCGAGCATGAGGGCAGGATCATCCAGAACCGTTCCGAGGAGTCCATCCTCGAGGAGATCGAAAAGATTCGCGACACGGTGCCCGGATTCACCGGTGTGATTTCCGATCTCGGCGGGCCGACCGCGAACATGTACCGGCTGGCGTGCAAGAGCCGCGAGATCGAAGCGGCGTGCCGTCTGCCGAGTTGCGTGTTTCCGGGTATCTGCAGCAACCTGAATACCGATCATTCGTCGCTAACGGCGCTGTATCGCAAGGCACGCAAGTTGCCGGGCGTGAAGAAAGTGCTGATCGCCTCAGGGCTGCGATACGACCTGGCAGTTAAAGACCCGGAGTACGTCAAGGAACTCGTGACGCATCATGTCGGCGGTTACCTCAAGATCGCACCGGAACATACCGAAAGCGGCCCGCTCGACAAGATGATGAAGCCTGGCATCGGCGCCTACGACGAGTTCAAAGCATTGTTCGAAAAGTTCTCGAAAGAGGCCGGCAAGGAGCAGTACCTGATCCCGTATTTCATCGCGGCACACCCGGGCACCACCGACGAGGACATGGTGAACCTGGCGCTGTGGCTGAAGAAAAACAATTTCCGCGCTGACCAGGTGCAGGCCTTTTACCCGTCGCCGATGGCGACCGCCACCGCGATGTATCACTCGGGCAAGAACCCGTTGCGCAAGGTAACTTACAAGAGTGACAGCGTTGAGATCGTGAAGTCAGCCGAGAAACGTCGCCTGCACAAGGCGCTGCTGCGCTACCACGACGCAAGGAACTGGCCGCTTATTCGTGCCGCACTGAACGACATGAATCTTGGGCACCTGATCGGGCCGGGCAAGAACCAACTGGTGCCAAGAGATCAGCCGCGGGATGCCAGAGTAAGCGCATCGGCGCGCCGCAAGAATACCGCTGCGGCACATGAGAAAAGAATTCGCAAGGGCAAGCTGCTAACCCAGCACACTGGTTTGCCGCCACGGGCAGATCGGTAGGCGCCACCGCAGGCTAGAACGCTTCGCCAACGGTGAAGTGAATGGCGTCGCTGTCGCGTGAGCGAGCGAAATCCAGTCGCATATTGATGCGTTTGGCGGCCAAAACCGAAAAGCGTACGCCGACGCCATAGCTCGGTATCGATTCGTGTTCACGGATGTCGCTGAACAGGTCGCCCGCGAAGCCGCTGCCGGCAAAGCCGACCATTCCCCAGCGTTTGCCGAGCTGCCAGCGCGCTTCGATCTGGGCCGAGGCCGAGCTTCGGCCCAGATAATCGGTTGCCGAAAAGCCTCGCAATTTCACCGTGCAGGCATCCCAGAGCGGCGTGCCGTCGCCGCGCATGCAGCCCTGCAGGTCCAAGGCGAGCACCACCGTGTCGGCGAGGCGATGGTAGGACTGGAAGGAGGCAGTATACGACTGGTAGGTCCGGTCGCTGCCGATGGACTCGTCATTGAAGAGTGCATCTATCTGGAAGTGTCGGCCGCTATAACTGTTGATCGGCAGGTCGCGCGAGTCGTATTCGACTACCAGGCCCAGCCCCGCAGCAGTGGCATCACCGACGTCCAGGTCGGTGGCCGCTTCGTCGATTGCGACGTTGATGCTCTGACTGGCATCGATAAGCCGGGTGAAAATGCCGCCGTACCAGTCGCCGCTGAAGCGCCGGGACAACTTGGCAAACAGAAATGCGCCCTTGATACGCCAATCGGCGCTGATGCCATTGCTTGATTCATCCGCGGCCAGCAGCGACAACCTGAGGTCCGCAGCCCCGGCCACGCCCGTGAAGCGCCACTTGTCGTTCCTCCAGTAGTTTTGCTGCGCCAGGCCGAAGGCCTTGCTGTCATTGTTCGTGTACATGCCGGCCATGGCGGTCACCGACGCCGGTTGTTTCTGCTTTTGCGCCTCCGACTGCGCGTAAAAATAGGCCGCACCGGCAACCAGGCCGGTATCGAGGGTGGGATTGGAAATCGGAATGGGCACAACCACAAAATTGCCGCGCTGCGCTTTCAGTGCGGTTTCGTCCTCGCGGATATCCGGAGCAATGCCGGGACGGGTGTCGGTCGGGGTTTCGTCGGCGAGCGACGCGCCATAACAGGCGCACAGCAGAGCGAATAACATTGCCCTGGTCAAAACGACCAGCCGATTGACGTTACGATGCCGTAATCAGTGGTGGACAAACTGCCGGACGGCGGATCGCTGTCGTAGGTATTGTAATAACTTAAGTCCCAGTAAAGATCCTTGATGATTTCCCATTTCAGGCTGATATCGAACTGCGCACGCAAACGACCGGCGTCGGTAATGCTCGGGAATGTCGCGAGGCTTGTGGTCAGGTCGACGGTCGGTTCGTCGAACACGTAACGCGAGTACTCCATTCCGAGCAGGCCTTCGAGATTCTGCTCGCTTGAGGTTTCACCCGTCAGCTGTTCAGAGGTGCCGATCAGTCCGCCAATAACGCTCAGTTCCGAATTATTGGTCTGGATAATGTAGCGGCCTAATCCGGCGCCAGCGCTGGTGCGCAGATTGAGACCCAGTTCGTCATTGCTTTCGAGACCCAGCAGATAGGAGTTGAACCACCGGTTCTTGCGAAAGCGGGTCATGGCAAAGCTCAAGTCCGATCGGTTCGTGGCCTCGTTGCTTGAGTCGCTCGTCGTGATCGTACTGCCATCCAGGGTCAAGGATCGGATTTCGGTGCGATGCGTTGCGCGAAATCCCAGGTTCAACTGTGCAATGTCACTCGCCTTGGTAAAGCTGTAGCCAAAGGACAACGATCCTTTGAGCCGGTCCCAAAAGCTGTCCTCAATTTGTGAAATGCGTACGATGTTCTCGCGCCGGAACGCGACAATTACTTCATTGTCCACCAGCGAAATTTCGCCCACATCCGGGGTGTCCTGGATCGTGCTTGTAACCCGCGTGCCGTCCGAGCGTTCGAACTGGAATTCATAGCTGCTCTGGATACGAGATATGTCTTTCCATTCGATCCGAACCTCGCCCATCGAATCGGTGCTGACAACCAGCATGCCTCTTTCCAGTTGCTTGATCTCGCCAGTCAGGCGGTCGCCGTTGGCCATGTAGATAACGTCGGTCTTGTCGCGCGCCAGCACGCTGGTGCATATCAACAGTGCCAAAACGCCAGGCACGACTCGCGCCAGCCTGTTTGGGGTGCCAAAAATCGTGTTCATGTCAATCGGGGTTCCTTACATGCTATCCAGAGTATGAGTAGCAGCGCGTATTCCTGCGTGCTCTTGAATTATGCAAACGCGCGTGCAATTGTTGCAGGGAGTCTACTCTTGAAGCGGACAATAATTAATGCCTGACTTTCTGCTGGTACCGTAGCCACCGCAATGCCAGTACGGGCTCGATCATGGGGATGGCGACGGGCGCAAGGACCAACCAGGTCACTCTCGAACTGGAACCTCTAAAATTGGGATGTTCGAAGTCACTCTAGCTTATAATCCGTTGGGATTTTTGGAGGGATATAAAGATGAATCGGAAACAGTCCATTTGGCTTGTGCCGCTGATGCTGTTGCTCTCGGTCGCGGCTCATGCACAGGCGCCTACGCTGGCATCGACTCTGAAGATTTACGTATTCCCAACGGAAGGCCAGGATGCGACGCAGCAGTCCAAGGACGAGGCCGCCTGCTACGAATGGGCCGTCGGCAATACCGGATCAGATCCATTCAAGGTGGCGGACCAGCAGGTTGCCAACCAGCAGCAGGCGCAGGCCGAGCAGCAGGCTGCGAAGCAGGTTGGTGCGGGCGCTGGTGCGTCCGGTGCAATCAAGGGTGCGGCGGCGGGTGCATTGATCGGCGAAATTGCCAACGACGATTCCAGCGAAGGCGCGGCCTGGGGTGCAGCAGCAGGGGCCATTCGCGGTCGTCGCAAGGCCGCACAGGCAAATGCACAGGCGCAGCAACAGGCGGCTGCACAGGCTGAGCAGCGCGAACAGGCGACCGAAGAGCAACTGACTAACTTCAAGAAAGCTTTCAGTGTCTGCCTTGAAGCCAAAGATTACATGGTCAAATAGCAAGTCCTGGCGATGACAAAGGGAACAAGACCGGATGAGGGGGAACAATTGAAATTGCGTAATGGACAGTCAGCTTCGGTCCGCCTGGCTGCAAGTACCGCGCTGTTGCTTGTATCGATCGCGGCGGCAAACCCGGTGCTGGCTCAGGAGGCAGAATTTGACCGGTTCAGCCTTAGTCTTGGCGTGTTCCTGACCGACCGCGACAGCAAGGCGCGGCTTGACGGCGACGTGCCGAACAGCGGCACGCCCGTTGACCTCGAGGGCGATCTCGGCTTCGACAAATCGGACTCGGTTTTTCGCCTTGACGGCTATTTCCGCTTCAATGAAAAGCACCGCATCGATTTCAGCGCCTTCGATTTGTCGCGCAAGGCATCGAAGCAAATTGACAAAGACATCGAGTGGAACGGCGAACTGTTTCCAATCAACGTGCAGGTCGATACCAGCCTGGATCTTTCCATCTACAAGCTGGCTTATACATGGTCGTTCCTGCAGCGGGACACGGGCTATCTTGGGGCGTCCGCGGGTCTGTATGTCGCCGATATTGGTACCTCGATCGCCGCCGAGTCGCTTGGCCGCGCAACGAGTGGTGGCGTCACTGCACCGTTGCCGGTCATCGGTTTGCGGGGGCAGTACGACGTTTCCGAGAATTGGTCGCTACGCGGCAGTGCCGAGATATTTGCGATCGACTATGGCGATTACAACGGCTCGCTGTATGACCTCTATGCAGGCCTGGATTATCAGCTGCTGGAGCACCTGGCGATCGGGCTCGGCTATAACAGCGTAAAGATTGACGTTGGCGTCAGCGCTGGCAATTTCAACGGCGATCTTGATTGGCGTTACGACGGCGGCCTGCTGTTCTTCAAGTTTGATTTTTGATTTCGCATCGGGGAAGAAAATGAAAAAAGCTGTGATTGCGCTGGTGGGACTCGGCACAGGCGCGCTGGTGCAGGCGGATGATTTACGCGGCGTCGACGAGTTTTTGTGTGCCGCAGCACAAGTACAGATCTGCATCGAGGGTGACACCTGTTACACGGCGTCCGCATGGGAACTCGATGTGCCTGACTTCGTCGTCATCGATCTGGCAAAGAAAACAGTATCGACAACCAAGGCCAGTGGCTTGAATCGCTCGACGACCTTCACGAGCACCAGCAGGAGCGATGCTCAGATCGTGCTGCAGGGTCTTGAAGCCGGACGGGCCTTCAGTTTCGTCATCGATGAGGCTACCGGGCGTATAACGGTAGCCGTGGCGCGTGATGGCATCGCGGTGAATATCTTTGGTGTCTGCACTGGCACCGATCTCTAGTACATAAAAATGCGTGTTCTTGCCATGCGAGTGTTCGCGGTCTTGCTGACAATAAACCTTGCACTGGCATCGGCAAGTTATGCACAGGAGCTTAATCCGCGTGTCTACTGGCCGTTGCCGAAAGATACCAACGTCCTCGTGTTCAGCTACCAGAACTCGTCGGGCGATGTCGTCACCGATCCGTCCTTACCCTTGACCGGTGTCGATTCGGATATCGACTTTCTGTCAGCTTCCTACCAGCGCACACTGAGCCTGTTCGGACGGTCGGCGAACCTGCAGTTGAGCCTGCCATACTCCGAAGGTCGCACCGAGGGCCTGGTAGAGGGTGAGTATCGCCGCCGCGATACGGCCGGATTCGGCGATGCCCGACTGCGACTGTCGATCAACCTGAAGGGCGCCCCGAGCATGGATCGGGCCCAGCTACGGGAACTCGTGCAAAACCCGAAGACCATTGTCGGTGGGAGCCTGCTGGTGCAGGCGCCCAGCGGCGAGTATGACCCGGACCGATTCATCAATATCGGTACCAATCGCTGGAGCGTGAAACCAGCCATCGGCATGATCTGGCCGATTCGGTCAGGCTGGCTTTTCGAAGCCGAGGCGGGTGTCTGGCTGTTTGGCGACAACGATGAATTTGTTGGTCAGACACGTGAGCAGGATGCAATTGTGTCGACCGAAGTGCACCTCATCAGGCTCATTACGCCGCGCGTATGGGCATCACTGGATGGCAATTACTATACGGGCGGCCGAACGAGCATCGACGGCAATCAGCGGGCCGATTTGCAACGCAATGCCCGCATGGGTGTAACACTGTACGTTGCGCTAAAAGGTGGGCACGCTGTACGCGGAAGTTACAGCTCCGGCGTCGTTACCGAGTCCGGCGGCGACTACGAAATAATCAATATCAGCTACGTGTACGCGTGGTAGCGCGTCCAGCTAGGCCATTCGCCTGGCTTCTTTCTTGGCTTTTTTCGCTGCTTTCTTTTCCTTCGGGCTCAGCAAAGCCTTCTTTTTTGTTTCTTTCACTGCATTACGTTCTTTGGACATGGTAGCCGCCTCCTGATAGAACAAGCGGGCGGAATTATAACATTTGCGCGGTTTATGGAGATTCGACCATGACATTCCCGCTGATCGGTCCGCACCAGGATTTCGCGCTCTGGGCAACAATGATCGGTCTGGCCGCATTCGGTTTCTGGTGCGAGCGCTATCGCTGGGGCCGAAAATACTCCGGGATACTCCTGCTAATGACCCTGGCAATGGTTCTTTCCAACCTGCGCATTATTCCCACCTCGGCGCCGGCGTACGATGCGGCCTGGGACTTGCTGGTGCCGATTGCGATTGCCCTGCTGCTGTTCGAGGCAAACCTGAAGCGCATCCTCAGCGAGGCCGGTCCCACGCTGATCGCATTCATTATTGGCAGCGCTGCGGTTGTAGCGGGCGTATTGATCGGCGCCTTTGCGCTGGACCTCGGCTTGCAGGAGCCCGAGCTCGCCGGCGTTTATACCGGCACCTACATCGGCGGCGCCCTGAATTTCGCGGCCGTGGCCAAGGCCAGTGGCCTGCAGGATGGCAGCCTGCTGGGTGCGGCGATCGCCGCCGACAACGTGGCGACGAACCTGCATTTCCTGTTCCTGATCCTGATGCCCGGCATCGCCTGGTTTGCGGCGCGCTATCCGACGCAACATATGGATACCGCGACCGATGTTGAGCCCGGTTCGCAGCCAGTGCCGCATAGCGTCTCGGCCTTGGGTATCCCGGGTCTGCTGACCGCATTTGCCATCGCATTCGGTCTGGCTGCAGCTGGCGACGAGATCTCGGCCCGGATGAACATGCCGCAGTACTCAATCATCGTCACGACAGCCCTGACGCTGCTGGTGGCGACGATGTTCGCGAAACCATTGCGCAAGCTTTCCGGCCCGGGCGAGGCGGGCAACGTGCTGATGTTTATTTTCCTCGCCGGCGTAGGGGCGACCATGGATCTCTGGCAGCTCGCCGCGGCCGGGCCGACATTGTTTGTTTTCGCGTCCATCATCATCGGCGTACACATGCTCATCACATTCTCAGCCGGCTGGTTCTTAAAACTCGACCTTGCAGAGCTGATCATTGCATCGGCAGTCTGTATCGGCGGACCCTCATCGGCTGCGGCGCTGGCGTCTGCAAAGGGTTGGCGTGAGCTGCTGATTCCGGGTGTGCTGGCCGGTTCTTTCGGTTACGCCATCGGCAGCTTCATCGGCATCAGCGTGGTTGAGTGGTTGCGCAGCTAGGTGACCGGGGCAACATAAG